>JAHJML010000129.1 GCA_018821365.1 Actinomycetota bacterium
AGCCGCCGCAGCGGCCGCCGGTTGGAAACCGGGCGCCGGGGTAGAGCCGTGGCGGCCGCTCGTGCAGAAGCACTTTCCGGCCGAGATGGTCGATGACGCGCTGTCGGTCATGGACTGCGAGAGCGGGGGAGATCCGCTGTCCCTCAATCGGTACTCGGCGGCCTCGGGCTTGTTCCAGCACCTGCCCTACTACTGGCCGTCCCGGGCCAAGGCGGCCGGTTGGGAAGGGGCCGACATCTTCAATCCGGAGGCCAACATCGCCGTGTCCGCCTGGCTGGTGCGCCAGTCGGGCGGCAGTTGGAGCCACTGGTCCTGCAAGCCCTGACCGGCGCCTCCCGCCACCGAGGTCCGGCCCCCGTCAGGAGATCGCCTGTTCGACCCGCTCGGCGTGGTCCTTGGCTCTGACATTGCGCCAAGCCTGTTCGATGGTGCCGTCTGGGCCGATCACGAAGGTCGAGCGGATCAGACCCTGGTACTCCTTGCCGTAGTTGGTCTTGGTGCCCCATGCCCCGTAGGCGGCGGCCACGACGTGGTCGGGATCGGACAACAGCGGGAAGGGAAGGTCGTGCTCGGCGCGAAAGCGGGCAAGGGTCGGGGGGTCGTCGGGGCTGATGCCGACGATGTGGTATCCCCGCTCCCGGAAGCCCTGGTAGCGGTCCCTGAAGTCGCAGGACTCCCCGGTGCACCCGGGGGTGAACGCCTTCGGGTAGAAGTAGACCACCAGGCGCTCGCCTGCGAAGTCCTGCCTGCTCACCGGAGACCCGCTGTCGTCGGCGAGCGCGAACTCGGGGGCCGCATCGCCGATTTCGACCGTCATCGTGTGCTCCTCATCCGCCGTGGAGGGGGCAGGATACCGCCACCCTCCCGGGAACCGGCGTGGGTCCCCGACCGTCGAAGCGGCATGGGAATCGAAGCCCCCACGAGTTGGGGGAAAGGAGAAGGAGCGATGAAGCGAACCATCATCGCAACGGTGCTGGCGGGCTTGCTGCTCGGAGCCTGCGGTGGTGATGAACCGACCGACGACGAGTCCGGCCTGGCCAATCCGGCCTCGGTGTACTGCGTGGAGCAGGGCGGCACGGTGGACATGCGTGAGGGAGACGGCGGCACCTACGGGGTGTGCGTCTTCCCCGATGGGTCGGAGTGCGACGAGTGGGCCTTCTACCGGGGTGAGTGCGAGCCGGGCGCCGGCGCCGATCAGGCCGGCCTGGCCAATCCCGCTTCGGTGTTCTGCGTGGAGCAGGGCGGCACGGTGGACATGCGTGAGGGTGACGGCGGCACCTACGGGGTGTGCGTCTTCCCCGATTCGTCGGAGTGCGACGAGTGGGCCTTCTTCCGAGGTGAGTGCGAGCCGGGCGCCTAGCCCGGCTTCGCCTCCTTGCGGGCCCGGAGTTGTCCGCAGGCGGCATCGATGCCCTGGCCGCGGGTATCCCTGAGGGTGACGTTGGCGCCTGCGGCGACCACCCGCGATACGAACTCGTCGACACGCTGCTTGGTGGGGGGCCGCTCCGCCGACAGGGGAGTGGGGTTGAGGGCGATCACGTTGACGTGGGCTCGCAACTCGGCGGCGATGGAGGCGAGCGCTCTCGCCTGATCGGGTGTGTCGTTGACTCCCTGCATCAGGGTCCACTCGATCGTCACCCTTCTTCCCTTGGTGCGCTGGAAGGCGGCGGCTGCATCGATCAGGTCGTCGATCGGGTAACGGCGGTTGAGGGGGACGAGGCGCTGGCGCAGATCGTCGTCGGCGGCGTGCAGGCTCAATGCCAGGGTGACCGGCCAGGGTTCGTCGGCGAGCTTGAGCATCCCGGGGAGGAAACCCACGGTGGACACGGTGATGGAGCGGGCCGACATGTCCATGACATCGACCATGCGGCGGATCGCCTCACGGACCGGGCCGTAGTTGGCCAGCGGTTCGCCCATCCCCATGAAGACCACGTTGCCGAGCCGTTGCGGCGAACCGGGCATCGGGTGATCTCGCAGGTGAGCCTTGGCGTAGGCGACCTGGGCAATGATCTCGCCCGCCGACAGATGCCGTTCGAAACCGAACTGCCCGGTGGCGCAGAACGTGCAGCCCATGGCGCACCCCACCTGGCTGGAGATGCAGAGCGTCACCCGGGACGGGTATCCCATCAGCACCGCCTCGATGGCGGCACCGTCGGGCGCCCGGAACAGCCACTTGATGGTGCGCCCGCCGTCGGCCTCTTGCTGCTCCTCGACCGTGAACGGCCACAAGGGCGCCAGGCCGGCCCGCAGGGATGCGGGGAGGTTGGTCATCTCGTCGAGATCGAGCACCGGGGTCTGGTAGAGCCAGTGGCGGAGTTGGTCGGCCCGGTAGGAAGGTTGCCCGCCGAGCAGCGTCGCCAGGTCCTCCGGCGCGGTGAGATAGGGCACCGGGCTCAGGCGCGGCGGCGCCGGGCGGCGTCGATCCAGGCCTGAATGCGGGAGACCGGGGCTCCGATCCTCTCGGAGATCCCGGTGGCGTCGGCGCCGGCCAGTGCGGCGAAGCTGGTGATGCCTGCCTCGGCGAGGCGGGATTTGTAGACCGGCCCGATGCCCTCGATCTCCGACAGGTCGTCCCCGGCGGCCGGCCGTGCCGCCGGCTTGGGTGCCGGTTTCGGTGCGGACTTGGGTGCGGGTTTGGCTGCGGGTTTGGCTGCGGGTTTCGGTGCGGGTTTGGCTGCGGGCTTCGCCGCCGGTTTGGGCGCCGCCGCCGGGGCCGGGGCGGGACGGGGCGCGGCGACGGATGCCGGCGGGACGGGGGCGGGGCCGGTGATCCGGTCCTTGACGATCCAGGCCACCGTGAGGATGGCGCCGACGACGGCTGCTGCGATGGTGCCGAGGCGCATGGAACGGTTCATGAGTCCTCCAGGGGATGCGGGTCCGATTCTACCGACGTGGGCCTTCTGTCAGGGTGCGTCAGGACACCTCGGCCGTTGCCGTGGTGACCCGGGGGTCGGCGGCCGCCGTCAGGCCCCCCGCACCGGATGCGATGATCGAGACCGGTCCCCACCCGGGCGGGTAGTCGGGGTGCCGCTCCACGGTGTGCCCGCGCTGCTCCAAACCGGACACGATGGCGTCGGAGACCCTGGCCTCGAACCGGATGAGGGACGAGACCCCCGCTTCGGCGTGCTCCATCTCCCACCTCGGCATGGCCTGGGCATCGGCCGGATCCAGGCCGGCATGGAACAGAAGGGCCGCCACTTGCAGCAGATACTGGGGTTGCTGGTGTCCGCCCCTGGTGCCGAGCAGCAATCGGAGACGCCCCGAGTCGGACCACAGGGTGGGGGAGAGGGTGTGGAGCGGCCGCTTGCCTGCGGCCGCCCGGTTGGGGTGCCCGGCCGTGAGGGTGAACCCCGCCCCACGATTGTGGAGCCACACTCCGGTGCCGCCCGCCGAGATGCCCGTCCCGATGCCGTGGAAGTTGGACTGGATCATCGAGACGCCCATGCCGGCGGCATCGGCGGTGCAGAAGTAGGCGGTCCCGCCGCGGGCCGGCGCCGGTGCCGGCCACAGCTGGGCTCGGCCGGTGCGGAGGCGATCGAGGCGGCCGCCCAGGCGATTCGGATCGAGCAGGAGATCGGGGGGCAGCGGAGCGAAGCGCGGATCGGCCACCAGGTCGTCTCGCTCCCAGGCGACTGCCCGGTAGCACTCCACGACCGCGTGGTGGAAGGCGGGGTCGTCGGGGTCGGTGCCGACGCCGAGTTGTTCGAAGAGCCAGGCGGCCGCCAGCGTGAGATACCCCTGGCTGTTGGGGGGCACGGTCCACGCCCTGGTGCCGAAGACGTCGATGCCGATCGGCTCCACCCAATCCGGGCGGTTCGCAGCGAGATCGGCCCCGGTGACGATGCCTCCTGTTGACTGCTCGATCGCCTCCGCCACCCTGCCTTCGTAGAAGGCGGATCTCCCATGGAGGGCGATCGATTCCAGGGTGGCTGCCAGCAGGGGGCGGAAGATGGTCGTTCCCGCCGCAGGTGGCATGCCATCGGGGTAGAGCGGAGCCGCCGATGGCTGGTCCGAGATGCGCTGCTCGAGTCGGCCGAGGGCGGCCGCCAACTCGACCGAGACGGCGAAGCCGTCGCGAGCCAGTCGGATGGCGGGTTCCAGGAGTTCGGCGAGCGGCCGGGTGCCGAACCGCTCGGCAAGGGCCTCCCATCCGTCGACACAGCCGGGGACCGTCACCGCCTCGGGCCCGTACAGGGGCAC
Organism: Actinomycetota bacterium; assembly: GCA_018821365.1. GTDB lineage: Bacteria > Actinomycetota > Acidimicrobiia > Spongiisociales > UBA11373 > JAHJML01. The sequence goes on from JAHJML010000129.1 coordinate 4,201, forward strand.
GGCCGTGAGTCCGGCTGCAGCCATGGCGTCTGCGTCGAGGCCCGACCCCCCTCGCCCGGAGGCATTGAGGGCGGCCGGGGCGACGGCTCCCGGAGTGTGGACCATGGAGAAGAGGTCGCCGCCGATGCCGCAGGTGGTGGGGAGCACCACCCCGAGGACCGCATTGGCGGCGATGGCTCCGTCGACGGCGTTGCCGCCGGCCGCCATGATGTCGATGGCGGCCCGGGTGGCCAGTGTGTGGGGCGTGACTGCCGCAGGGCCGGTGCCGCGGGCGTGGGAGACGATCGAAGTCATGGTTCTCCGGGTGTGGTGACCCGACGATACCGACGAGATCGCCGGAGCCTGCTCAGTCGGGTCTGCCGATGCGGCGGTTGAGGGCGTCGAGCACCGATCGGACGGCGGCCTCGCTGTCGTCGCCGTTGCTGAGCGCAGATCCAACGACGACATCCTCACCCTGGGAACCGGTGCTCACCACCACCGCCACGATGACCTTGCGCATGCCGATGCCGGGAGCGCCGATGGCGTCGAGGGCGAGTGCCTCGCCGCCGATGATGTTCTCGACGGCCCGCAGGGCCGCCTCGCCGATCAGGCGGAGCCGGGCGGAAGGGGCGGCCGGTCCGGTGGCGGTGCCGACGTACTCCTCGCCGTGCCACAGCAGCGTGACCACCACGGTGGTCCGGGAGCCTTCGGGGATCTCGTGGACTCCCATGATCGCCGGGCGGTCGTCGTCGGAGTGGATCTGCTCGGGTCCGATCTGGACGACGGACACGGCCCGCCGATCGATGTTGATCCCGAACCGGGCCAGCGCCAGGGTCTGCACGTCGCGGACGACCTGCTTGGCCGCCTTGTCGGGGGCGGCCAGCACGTGCACTTCCCTCACCGCGTTGCCTTCGGCCGCCACTCGCACGGCGTTGATCGATGGCAGGCGTGCGAGGGTCTCCTCGAGTTCCCGTACGTCCATACTCTCTCCCAGCCGCTACATAGCGTAGTTGGTGTGGACACAGTCTGCAGCGAGGGCTCCGTACCTGTTCGAGCACGATCCGACGACGACGGTTGCCGTTTCCGCGGTGGGTAGTGTCTGAGCTTCGCGCCGGCGTCGAGGTGCTCCTTTGCTCGGGTTCGTGACAAAGCGGGTCTTGTGGTCGCTGGTCGTCCTGTTGCTGGTGGTGACGGTCGCCTTCTTTGCCGTCAACCTGCTGCTGCCCTACGACTTCGCCGTCGGCCTCGGGGGGCGGCGGCCCGCCATCGATGCGATCCGGGAGCAATTGGGCCTGGATCGAGCGCTGGTGATCCGGTGGCTCGACTACCTGTGGCACCTGATCCGGGGTGACCTGGGCCAGTCGTACTACGGGTTCGGAGTCACCAGGGCGATCTGGGACGTGCTGCCCGTCACCGTGATGATCTTTGCGGTCGGCGGCATCATCGCCTACCTGGTCGGGGAGTGGTTTGGCAGGTGGGTGGCGTGGAGCCGCAACCGCTGGTTCCGGGGACTGAGCACCACCAGCAGCGTGCTGATGTTCACCGCCTTCCCGCCCTGGCTGGTGTTCCTGTTGGTGTACTTCGGGAGCGAACGGCTCTTCCACCTCCGCTCCGAGTTGAGCCTCCCCCTCAGGTACTACGGACCGCCTCCCGAAGGACCGCTGATGACCTGGCTCGCCATCGGCCTGGTGACCGCACTGGTGACCGGCATCGTCCTGCGGGCCAGGGCCAGGCGCCGCGACCACCGGATCCTGGCGGCGGGGGCGATCCCGGCCTGCCTGGCCGCCCTGATGGTGCTGCTGGCCGCCTCCGGCGTCTTCACCGATGCCCTCGACCTCGCCCTCTCGCCCAGTGGGTTCATGGCGACGGTGGCACTGACGATGATCGCCACCGGCGAGAACATGCTGGTGATGCGGGCGGGTGTGACCTCGGAGATGATGGAGGACTACGTCTTCACGGCCCAGGCCAAGGGAGTGCCCGGGCGGCTGATCCGGGATCGCCACATCGCCCCGAATGCGGTGGTGCCGACGATCTCCCGACTCGTCTCCAGCATGCCCTACCTGATCGCAGGCCTGATCATCATCGAGCGGGAGTTGAGCCTCCAGGGCGTGTCCAGCCTGTTCTTCGTCGCCATCGAGGCCGCCGACGTGCCCATGATCATCGGCATCCTGGTGGTGGTGGGGGTGGTGGGCCTGGTGCTGCGGATCGTCCTCGACTTCGTCCAGGCGAGCATCGACCCCAGGCTGCGGGTCGAAGGTGAATCGATATGAGCACCAGCACCCCGGAGTACAAGATCGAAGGCTGGGCCGACACCTGGGCCCGGGTGTTCCGCAGCAAGATGGTCATCGTCGGATTGATCATCCTGGGGTTCTTTGCGATCCTGACCTTCATCCACCCGGTGCTGCAGGCGACGATCTGGGCGGGCAAGCAGATGGTGTACCGGCCCGAGACCGGCCACGACCCGGCGATCTTCCATCCGTCGGGCCCCTCACTCGCCCACCTCCTGGGGACCGACCCGCTCGGGCGCGACGTGCTGAGCCTGATGACCTACGGGCTGCGCCCCACCTTCCTGGTGGCGATCGCCACCGCCCTCAGCGCCGGGCTGATCGGGATGGTGGTCGGGACGTCGGCTGCCTTCTTCAAGGGGAGGGGCGACCGGGTGCTGACCCACATGGCCGATGCCTTCGTGCTGCTCCCTCCGCCGCTCATCTTCCTGATCGCCAGCAAGCGGGGGTTGATGGGCCCCATCGAACTGGGGCTGCTCTACGGGTTGTTCTACGGACTGGGGCCGGCGACGATCGTGGTGAGGTCGCGCTCCCTGGCGGTCATGGAGAAGCTCTACATCGATGCGGCGCGGGTCTCGGGGGGCGGTCCGCGGTGGATCATCACCCACCACGTGATCCCCGATGTCATCCCCCATGTGGCGGCGGTGGTGCTGGCCGGGGGGGTCGGCGCCCTGGTGACCCAGGGCTTCATCGAGTTCCTCGGCATCGCCGAATACCGGTACGGGCTGGGGAACCTGGTCTACAACGCCCTCGTCTACCGCGGCGCCCTCGGCACCGGGGTTCCCTGGAGCACGCTGATGGCGGGGGCGTTGTCGATCTCGCTGCTGGCGTCCTCCTTCTACCTGATCAGCGCCGGACTGCGCGAGGTGGGAGACCCCAGACGCACCCGCCGGGCCTGATCCGTCACCGGTCGCCGCGTTCCCGCCGGAAATCAGTGGAAAGTGGCCCGAATCCTCGTACCCTGTCCCGTGGGTACGAGGTCGGCGGCCCAAACCCAAAGGTGAAGGCTGGCCCGCGACCTGCCGATGAGGCAGGGCAAGGACAGGACGACCCATTGGGTGGCCCGGATCCTGTACGGCTAGTCCCGAGTTCAGCGGAGCGAATGCCCGGGGTCGGATTAGAACCGGCGTCGAGTCTTGAACGAAGGGACGCGGTAGGCGATGAGGACGGTGCTTCGGCCCGAACGAATGCTTGCTTGCGAGTTATGAGCTGGAAGATCGGCTAGCCGGTCTGCAGGACGGGCCACCCGGTACCCGTATGAAATTGAGCAACCGAGTCCGCAGACAGGCGGTCAGCCTGCTCTCGATCGGTCTGGCGGCGATCGGCATCGCCGCACTGACCGGTCTCCTTCTGTTGGGCCCCTTTCCTTCCCCCTGGTGGCTGTGGATCGTCTTTGCCGTGGCATTCGTGGTGCTCGAGTTCGCATCCGTCGAGGTGAGCGAGCGGATCCGGATCTCATCGTCGGTGATGGTGGCCTTCACCGCTGCGGTGGTATTCGGGAGGGAGGCCGCCGTGCCGGCGGTGGCGCTGATGGCCGCCGTCGCCATGCTGCAGCCGGAGGATGTCCGCAAGCGCCGCTGGCAGCAGCCACTCGCCAACCTCGGGCAACTGGTGCTGTCCTCGAGTGCCGGGATGCTGGTGTTCGTCCTGTTCCTTCCCCACGGTGAGCTCACCGTGGGCCACCTTCCGCTGGTGGTGGTAGGTGCTGTGGTCGGAGCTGCGGCATACAACTACTGCAACTACCAGATGGTGGCCGGCTTCGTGCGGCTCGCCTACCCGGGCAGGACGATGCCGTCGTGGTCGAGCATGCTCGGCACCCATGCCACCATGGCGACGCTGGCCCTCCTCGGCGCCCTGCTGGGGGCGGCCTACGTGATGGTCGGTCCGGTCGTCGGCCCGCTGATCCTGCTGACCTACCTCGTCGGCCACTTCGGCTTCTCCACCCACGCCAGGCTCCGGCAGGCCCACGAATCGACCATCCGGGGCTTCGTGAAGGTGGTGGAGGCCCTCGATCCCTACACCAGAGGCCACACCGAGCGAGTGGCCTACCTGTGCCGGATCGTCGGGGAGGACCTGCAGTTGAGCTGGGAGCGGGCCGAGCGGCTCCGGTGGGCAGCCCTGCTCCACGATGTCGGCAGGTTGGCGGTGCCGGGCGATCTGGCGCGGCGGGAAGGGACCCTGACCGCCGAGGAGCACGAGGAGTCCGCTCGCCACCGCCGGGTGGTCGACGGGGTGCTCGCCGAGGTCGAGTTCCTGCGGCCGATGATCGAGGTCACCGCCGCCGCTCACGAGTTGCTCGGAGACACTGCTCCCTGGAGGACCGCTCCGCTGGAAGCCCGCATCCTCGCCGCCACCGATCGGTTCGACTCGTTGACGACCACCCGCTCCTATCGGCAAGCCGTCACCCAGGCCGCCGCCTTCGCTTCGTTGCGGGAAGGGGTGGACAGATTCGGCGCCGATGTGCTCGACGCCTTCGAAGCAGCCGTGGCGATGCGGGGCGAGGTCTACGGATCTCCCGACGATGCCTCGGCAGCCCGCCTCTTCGAACAGGTGAGGGAGAGGGCGATTCGTGCCTAGCTTGCGCCGCCTTCGCAGGGCATGGCCCTTGCTGCTCCCCTCGGCTGGCATGGCCGTTGCGGTGCTCGCCGGGGTCGCGGCCGTCTCGGTGATGGTGGGTCTGGCATTCGTGGCAGCCCACCTGGTCACGATCCCCGACCGGACCGGGCGGCGGCTGTCCCTGAGTCCGATGGTGACGCTGGCGGCTCTGCTGCTCAGCGACGGCGGGGTCGTAGTGATCCTGGCCGGAGCCGCTTTGGGCATGCCGATGGGGTGGTGGATCGTCCGCACCGTGCAGGGTGACCGGAGCCTCGACCACCTCTTCCCGGCGGAGCCACTTGCCCTCGGCGCCTGCCTCGCCACGTATGGGGGGATCCATGTGTGGATCTTCGGCGGCGGACAGCTGGGGGACTTCGGCCGTGCGGTCGCCATCGGTGTCGCCGCCCTCGCCTGGTACGCCGCCGCCGCCCTGGTTCGAGCCCTCGCAAGCCCCGGCCGGCGGAGGGTCACCGCCCGGGTGCTGTGGTGGCAAGCGCTACGGGACGGTCCTGCGTACGTGGCACTCTTCTCGGGTGGCGCCATGTTCGGCCTCGCCTGGGGCGCCATGTCCTGGTGGGCGCTTCCGGTGGCGCTGCTTCCCTACGGGTTCAGCCACCTCTCACTGCAGCGGGTGGCCACCACGACCCGAACCTATCGCCAGACCATGACCGCGCTGGGCCGGATCCCGGAAGCCGGCGGTCTGGTCGGTCACGGACGAGCCGAGCGGACGGCGGCCCTGGCCGCCGAGGTCGCCGGTGAGGTTCGCCTCTCGCCGGCGGATGTGGAGCGGGTCGAGTACGCCGGCTTGCTCCACGATGTGGGCCGGGTGGTCTTCAACGACCCGGCGGTCGCGGAGGGGGGATACAGCGACTCGGATGTGGCAGCCTGGGGGGCGGCCATCATCCTGGAGTCGCCCTACCTGAGTCCGGTGGCGCAACTGGTCGCCGACCAGTACAAGCCCTACCGGCGGGCCGGAGAGGCCCGCAATGAACTGCTGCCGCGGGCCGCTCAGGTGGTGCGGGTTGCCGCCGCCTACGACCGAACGCTTCACGAAGAGGGCAGCACCGCCGCCGAAGCCCTCGAGGAGCTGTACCGGGGCTCCGCCTACGACTTCGATCCTGCGGTGGTGGCTGCGCTGCGCCGGGTACTCCAACGACGAGGGGTGGCCGGGATCTAGGACCGCAGCGGGCGCCGGTCTTCCCGGCCCCATTAGCCTGCCGTGGTGGCCAGCTTCCTCCGCCCTTCGTCCAAGTCCGTCGTGGTGCGCCGGGGTCTCCTGCTGGTGACCCGCAATCGATCGCGGCGGGACTCAGAGGGGGAGTGGTTGCTGCTCCCGGGGGGCGGGCAGCACCCCGGCGAGGACCTCCATGCCACCCTGCGAAGAGAGGTGAGCGAGGAGACCGGGATCACCGTGGCCCCGGGCCGATTGCTGTGGATTCGGGAGTACATCCCCGCCCATCATGAGTTCGCCCATTTCAGCGAGCAGGACCACGCCATCGAGTTCATGTTCGAAGCGGAGGTGGAGGGCGAACCGGCTGCGCCCACCGAGACGGACCCCGATCAGATCGGATTCGAGTGGGTCGCACCGGCCGATCTGGCGGCACGCCGCTTCTACCCGCGGGTGCTGATCGGGCCGATCACCGCCTTCGCCGAGGGCGCTGCCACCGGGCCGGTGTACCTGGGGGACGTGAACTGATGGAGCCGCAAGGGCTAGCGTTCGGGGCGCGGCGGGACTCGATGGACGGGAGGTCGCTCCGGTGACGTGGGAGGCGTGGTTCACGCTCGCGGTGGTGGTGGTCGTGATCGTGCTGCTGGCTCGCGAGGTCCTCCTCCCGGCGGTGGTGATGTTCGGCGCCGTCGTCGTGCTGCTCATCTCGGGAGTGCTGACCCCCGAGCAGGCCTTCAACGGGTTCAGCAACCCCGCCCCGATCACCGTCGCCGCCCTCTATGTGCTTGCCGGCGCCATCGAGCGAACCGGGGTGCTGGTCCCCCTCGTCAACTCGTTGCTGGGCGGCGTCGGGGGGGAGCGCCGTACCCTGGCGCGACTGATCCTGCCCGCCGCCGGTGCGTCGGCGTTCCTCAACAACACCCCGATCGTGGCGATGCTGGTTCCGGCCGTCTCGCGCTGGTCGAACCGCACCGGTGGCTCCGTGTCGGCGTTGCTGTTGCCGTTGTCGTTTGCGGCGATCCTCGGCGGCATGATCACGGTGATCGGCACCTCCACCAACATCGTGGTCTCCGGCCTGCTGGCGCAGTCGGGCTACGAGCCGATCGGGTTCTTCGAGATCACCTACCTGGGGCTGCCGGTGGCACTCGTCGGGCTCGCCTTGCTGCTGTGGCTGGCGCCGCTCAAGTTGCCCGACCGAACCCCGGCGCGGGCCGACCTGTCCGGTGACGTCCGCGAGTTCGTCCTCGACATGCGGGTGGTGGCGGGCGGTCCGCTCGACGGGGTCACCGTGGAAGCCGCCGGCCTGCGGAGGCTGCAGGGCGTGTTCCTGGTGCAGATCGACCGGGAGGCGGAGCGTCGGATCATCGCCCCGGTGGCTCCGACCGTGGGGCTGCGGGGTGGAGATCGGCTGCGGTTCGTCGGCAGCGCCGCCGATGTGCTCGACCTCCAGACCACCCGGGGGTTGGAACCGGAGGCCAAGGAGCATCTGGCCGACCTCGATACCGGGAGGATCCGCTTCTTCGAAGCAGTGGTCGGGTCGGCTTCCCCCCTGGTGGGCAAGTCGATGAAGGAGATCGGGTTCCGGGCCCGGTACGGGGCGGCCTGTTTCGCCGTGCACCGGGCGGATCACCGGGTGGTCGGGCAGCTAGGCAAGGTGAAGCTGCGGGTTGGCGACACGCTGCTGCTGGTGGCAGAACCGGGGTTCCGGTCGAGGTGGCAGGACCGCAGCGACTTCCTGTTGGTGTCGCGCCTCGACGGGACCGATCCGGTCAGGACCGACAAGGCGCCCGTGGCGGTGGGGATCGGATTGCTGGTGGTAGTGGCCGCCGCCACCGGCTTCGTCGACATCCTGGACGCCTCGCTGGTGGGGGCGCTCGCCCTGCTGGCCTTCGGGGTGTTGTCGCCCACCGAGATGCGGGGGGTCGTCGATCTCAACGTGCTGGTGGTGATCGCCTGCTCGTTCGGCCTGGGGGCGGCCATCTTCGAGACGGGACTGGCCGACAAGGTGGCCGATGGGCTCATCGGCGGCCTCGAAGGATTCGGCCACTGGGCGGTGCTGCTGGGGGTGATGCTGGCCACGGTGGTGTTGACGGAAATGATCACCAACAACGCGGCGGCGGTGCTGATGTTTCCGATTGCGGTGGCGGTGGCCAATCAGGTCGGCGGCGATCCGCGCGGGTACGCCATGGCGGTGGCGGTGATCGCCTCTGCTTCGTTCCTGACGCCGATCGGGTATCAGACGAACACGATGGTGTGGGGGCCGGGGGGGTACCGGTTCAGCGACTACGCCCGGCTCGGGGTGCCGATCACGGTGGCGGCGATCGGGATCGCACTGGTGATGACCCTGCACTTCTACGGGATCTAGAGGGAGCGCATCCCTATCCGGCGAGTGCCAGGGCGATGAGGGCGTCGATGTCGGCGGGGGGGAGCCGGCCGAAGGCGGTCGTCAGCAGCCTGCCGTCGGCCGAGATCACGAAGGTCGCCGGGAGCCCGGCGCTGGGGTAGCTCAGCTCGACGCGGCCGGTCTCGTCGATTCCGATCGGATAGGTGATCCCGATCTCCTCCGCAAAGGCCTCCGCGGCGATGGGGTCGTCGGAGACAGCCACGCCGAGGATCACCACACCCGGATTGGCGATAGAGGCGGCGTTCAGGTCGGGCATCTCCTCCCGGCACGGGGGGCACCAGGAGGCCCAGAGGTTGAGGATGACCGGCCTCCCGTCGTTGGCCAGGTGGGCGGCGAGGCTGAAGGTGGTGCCGTCGAAGAGCGCCACCGAGAACAAGGGTGCCTCGTCGTCGCGGGAAGTGGCGGTGGGCAGCGGGGGAAGGGTGATCCCGGTGGCGGTGGTGCTCGGAGCCTCGGCCGTCGAGTCGTCGGCTCCGAAGAGCACAACGCTGCCCGCCACGATCACCATCGCCAGCAGGGTCAGCAACCCGAGCCGCCACGGTGTGGCGCCGGGGTCGTGGCGATCACGATCGGGATGAGTGTCGGGCACGGCGGCCACGATACCGGGTATCGCCGCTCACCGGTCTCGGCGAGCCGGTCCCCGGTGGGTGGGGGCGGGCCTCAGGCGGGGCCGAACATCGCCTTGCGGCCGCCCCGGCACGCCCGGCACCGCCCGGTCGGACGTCATCTGGCACAACGGCGGCACCTACGGTGCCGCCGGTTTCCTGGCCCTCGACCGGGAGCGGCGGATGGCGGTGGCCGCCTTCGGGAATCGGGGACCACTGCGGGCGAGTCCCATCGACAGGGTGGGTTGGCCGGTCTTCGACGGCCTCGACGCCTCCTGAGCGAACCGCCCGGGGGCCCCCTCAGCGGATCGGGGTGTCCCGATCCTTCCAGGCGATCGAGGCATGGGTCGAGTAGAGCAGCATCGAGTGCACCAGGGTCGAACCCCAGAACGCCACCGTGATCGGGTGGAACGGGGTCGTCCACAACGGGTCCCCGCCCAGGTTGGAGGTCAGCGCCCGATTGGCGAGGAGGAGGATCACCTGGAACAGGGCGATGTCGGGTACCTGGTCCCCCAGGATGCCCAGGCCGACCCTCACGAAGGGTGCCAGCAGCAGGGGCGTCAGCACAAAAGCCACCAGCACGCCCATCCACGGCTTGTTCCCCAGTGCACCGTAGGCGTTCTTGGAGAACCCGTTCCAGATGTCCCCGAAGTCGTCGTACCAGCGGGTCTCCACCAGATCGGTGCCGTTGGCGATCCGCACCCGATACCCTGCCCGCTTCACGTTGCGGCTCATCTCGACGTCGTCCACCACGTGGTTGGGGGCGGCGGCGTGGCCGCCCGACCTGTCGTAGGCCTCCCGGGTGACCATCAAGAACGGCCCGAAGGCGACGGCGAGCATCGGGTTGCGGGTCTTGTGGATCAGGCTGATCGGGAACAGCCCGAACAGCGCATGGGTGACCATCGGGAGCAGGACCTTGCCGGCGAAGGACCGCGATCCCGAGCGGGGCAGCAGGGACACCAGGCCTGCCTGATCCTGGACCAGGATCTCCATCGCCGCCGACACGGTCTCCGGTTCGATGTTGGTGTCGGCATCCACGAAGCAGAGGATGTCGCCGGTGGCGACCTTGGCTAGTTGATGGCACGCCCAGTTCTTCCCGCTCCATCCGGAGGAGAGCGGCCGGCCCGATTGGAGCCTGACCCTCTCGTCCCGGAGCGACCGCACGATGTCGGCGGTCCCGTCGGTGGAGGCGTCGTCCATCACCACGATCTCGATGTTGGGGTAGTCCTGGGCGAGGAGGTTGGAGATGCACCGCTCGATGACGGCCTCCTCGTTGCGGGCGGGAACCAGCAGGCTCACCCGGGGAGCGGTTTCGGGCCAGCGGCGCGACGGGGGGCGGTGCATCTCGCGGCGATTCCACAGGATCAGCAGGAACTGGGCGATGCACATCACCGTGATGATCCCGTCGAGGACCAGTGCCTGGTCGATCATCGGGTGCCTCCCGTGGCGCGGTTCCAGCCGGTTTCCGCCTCGATGCGCCGCATGCGCGGCTCGTCGATGATGCGCTTGACCGCCGTCAGCACGAACCCCTCGAGGGCCACCGCCATGATCGCCCAACGGGCCCCGGTGAACGGTGCGATCACGAAGGTCAGGACTGCCACGGTGATGACGGTGGGGAGGAATCGGTGCGTGGCCAGCCAGACGAGCAGGCCGGCGGCCCCTGCCAGGAGGACGGCCCACGGCATCAGGGCGGCGGTGAAGCCGCCCGCCGCCGCCAGACCCTTCCCTCCGATGAAGCCGAGCCAGATCGGAAAGGCGTGGCCCAGGATCAGGAACGCCACCGCCACCGCCAATCTCCCGATCGGCCCGTCACCGAGAGGCAGCGCAACGGCAGCGCCCTTGCCGAAATCGACGGCGAAGACGGCAACCCCCCACCCCTTGCCGACCTCGTGGAAGACGTTGCGGGCCCCGACGTTGCCTTCGCCGGCGGTGCGGACGTCGGTACCCGATTGCAGCCGGCCCGCCAGATAGGCGGCGGGGAACGATCCGATCAGATAGGCGCCGGCGGCGACGCCGACGAGGACTCCGAACTCCGGCCAGTTCACCGCACCACCTCGGGGGGGAGTGTAGAGCGGCTCACCGGCGGTTACCCCGCCGCCATCTTGCGCAGCACCATGTGGAGGATCCCTCCGTTGCGGAGATACTCGACTTCGACGGGGGTGTCGACCCGGGCGGTGGCGGCGAACTCCACGACTTCGCCGCTGCGGCGGATCGCTCGCACGGTGATGGCCCGGCGCGGCTGCAGGGCGTCGTCGACGTCGATCTCGAACGTCTCGGTGCCGTCGAGATGGAGGGTGCCCGCATCGTGACCTTCGGGGAATGTCAACGGCAGTACCCCCATCATCACCAGGTTGGATCGGTGGATCCGCTCGTAGGAGACGGCGATCACCGCCCGTACTCCGAGCAGGAAGGTGCCCTTGGCGGCCCAGTCCCGCGACGAACCCATTCCGTAGTCCCGGCCCGCCAGCACCACCAGTGGCGTGCCCCGGTCCCGGTACGACAACGACGCCTCGTAGACCGGCTTGACGATCCCGTCGGTGAAGTCGGTGGTCAGACCGCCCTCGGTGCCGGGCGCCAACTGGTTGCGGATGCGGATGTTGGCGAAGGTGCCCCTCGTCATGACCCGGTCGTTGCCCCGCCGGGATCCGTAGGAGTTGAACATCGTCCGCTCGACTCCGGCCTCCAGCAGGAAGCGACCGGCGGGAGTGTCGGCGCCGATGGAACCGGCGGGGCTGATGTGATCGGTGGTGACCGAGTCCCCCAACTTCAACAGCACCCGGGCGCCCCGGATCGGTCGGATCGGCTCGGCGGCGGGGGCCAGGTCGGTGAAGAAGGGAGGCTCCTGGATGTAGGTGCTGGCGGGGTCCCACTCGTAGAGGGCGCCACCTGAGACCGGGACGGCCTTCCACTCCTCGGACCCCTCGAAGACGGAGGCGTACTGCTGTTCGAACTGGTCACTCGACACCGACCGCCCCACGATCTCGTCGACCTCGTGCTGGGTGGGCCAGATGTCCCGGAGGTGGATCTCGTTGCCGGTCTCGTCGATCCCGATCGGCTCGGTGGTGAGGTCGATGTCGACCGTGCCTGCGATCGCATAGGCGACCACCAGGGGCGGCGATGCCAGGTAGTTGGCCCGGACGTCGGGGGAGATACGCCCCTCGAAGTTGCGGTTGCCGGAGAGGACCGAGACCGCCACCAGGTCGTGGTGATGGATCGCCTCGCTCACCGGGACGGGAATCGGACCGGAATTGCCGATGCAGGTGGTGCATCCATACCCCACCGTGAAGAACCCGAGTGCCTCGAGATCCTCGGTGAGGCCCGCCTCGTCCAGGTACCGGGTCACGACCTTGGATCCCGGGGCAAATGAGGTCTTCACCCAGGGCTTGGACGTCAGCCCCAATTGGCGGGCCTTGCGCGCCACCAGTCCGGCGCCGACCATCACGTCGGGGTTGGAGGTGTTGGTGCACGAGGTGATGGCTGCGATGACGACGTTCCCGTGGGTGAGGTCGAAGGTGGCTCCCGCCAGGTCGACGCCTTCCGCCTTTGCCGAGCGGTCTGCCCCGAAGGTCTCGTCGAGGTGGCGGTGCCAGTCGCCCTTCATCTCGTCGAGATCGATGCGGTCCTGGGGCCGCTTGGGCCCTGCCAGCGAGGGGACGACCGTCCCCATGTCCAAGCTGAGCGTGTCGGAGTAGGCGATGTCGTGGTCGTCCTGCCTCCACAGGCCCTGCAGTCGCGAGTACTGCTCGACCGTCTCCACCAGCGCCTCGTCCCTGCCGGTGAGGCGCAGGTAGCGGGTGGTCTGCTCGTCCACCGGGAAGAAGCCGACGGTGGCCCCGTACTCGGGAGCCATGTTGGCGATCGTGGCACGATTCGCCAGGGGCATGTCGTCCAACCCGGGCCCGTAGAACTCGACGAACTTGCCGACCACCCCCCGGGCTCGCAGCATCTCGGTCACCCGCAGCACCAGGTCGGTGGCAGTCGATCCTTCGGCGAGCCGGCCGGTGAGCCGGAACCCCACCACTTCGGGCACCAGCATGTAGATCGGCTCGCCCACCAGGACGGCTTCGGCCTCGATGCCGCCCACTCCCCAGCCGAGCACCCCCAGACCGTTGATCATCGTCGTGTGCGAGTCGGTCCCGACCAGGCTGTCGGGATAGAGCGAGGTTCCGTCGTCCCAGACCACCTTTGCCAGGTACTCGAGGTTCACCTGGTGGACGATGCCGGTCGCCGGCGGCACCACCCTGAAGTTGTCGAAGGCTTCCCGACCCCACTTCAGGAACTCGTAGCGTTCCCGGTTGCGCTCGAACTCGTGCTGGCTGTTGATGAGAAGCGCCATCGCCGAGCCGAATTCGTCTACCTGGACGGAGTGGTCGATCACCAGATCGGCGGGCACCAGAGGGTTGACCCGCTGGGCGGACGCCGGGTCACCCGTCATCCTGACCATCGCCGAGCGCATGGCGGCGAGATCGACCACGGCGGGCACGCCGGTGAAGTCCTGCAGGACCACCCTGCCCGGTTTGAAGGCGACCTCGGTCGTCCCCACCCTGGCCGCGTCGTAGGCGGCGAGGGCGGCGACATCTTCGTCGCGCACGATGGCACCGTCGTGGTTGCGGAGCACTGCTTCGAGCAGCACCTTGATCGAGTACGGCATGCGATCGAGGTTCCCCAACCCGCGGAGCGCATCCAGACGGTGGACCCGGCGCTTCCCCAGGGGGGTGTCGATGCTGCTGCGGGCGTTGAAAGGGTCGTGCGCCATCATCCTCTCCCGGTCTGTGACGACTTGAGGATACCGGTGATGACGGGCGACTCCCCGAGGTGGTTCAGAGAGCGGTGACGCAGGCGTCGTCGGGTCCGTCGTGGGGGGTGACCACCACCGGCCCGGCGCCGCCGGCGGCATCCATCAGGCCGCGGACGATGCCCTGGTCGATCCTGCAGACGATCTCGGGGTGATCGGCAGCCGTCTTCCCGAACGGGCAGTGGCTGGTCAGCAGCGATCGATCTGCCGGGTCGGGAGCCATCCCGAAACCGATGGTCTCCAGCGCTCCGGAGACCGCCTGGAGGGCGGCTTGGGCATCGTGACCACCGGTGAGCCCGATCTCGGCGGCGAGTTGGGCACCGAATCGGAAACCGACCTCCTCGGCGACGGACGATGCTCGCCCGGGGTCGAGTCGCTCCACCACCTGCACCAGGAGTTCGGAGAGAAGGTCGAAGCGGCGAGGCGGGTGGCTGACCGAGATCTCTTTCCCGGTGGCCCGGTAGTGGCGGGGTGGCCGTCCGGCGTGGGGTTCGCCTCCCGCGGGCGGCTCGGCCTCCTCGAGGTAGCCCTCCTCGACGAGGCGCTCCAGGTGGTGGCGGGCCACGTTCGGGTGGAGGTCGAACGCCCCGGCGATCGCCGTCACGGTCGTCGGGCCGGACGCCTCCACCGCCAGGTAGATGCCGCGCCGGGTGGGATCGCCGAGGATGGCTGCCAGGTCACCGAGCGCAGTCTCGAAGTGGCGGGTATCCACCGGTGGCCTCCAGAGGGGAGAGAGCGGGTGGTCACTATAGTTTTTCGGGCCGTCCCTCAAGGAGTGCTCGTGCTCGATCTCGCCGCCATCGAGTCTGCGGTCGGGGCGGTCTTCGACCCCGACCTGCGCAGGACCCTCGCCGAACTCGACATGATCGATGGGATATCGGCCACCGCCAAGCGGACGATCCGGGTCGATGTCGCCATGCCGGCGCCCGGGTGGCTGCAGGAGCAGGGCGGCCGGGCGATCGCAGACGCCGTCAAGGGCATCGGGAGCGTCTCCAAGGTCGACATCGAGACCACCACCATGAGCGATGATCGCCGCGATGCGATGCTGGCCCGGATTCGGGAGGGCCGTCCCGAACGGCCGGGTGGAATCGGGTCGCGCACCAGGGTCATCTCGGTTGCCAGCGGCAAGGGTGGCGTCGGCAAGTCCTCGGTGACCGCCAACACCGCGGTGGCGTTGACCCGCCTCGGGCACGACACCGCCATCCTCGACGCCGACGTGTGGGGATTCTCGATCCCCAGGATGCTCGGTATCGAGGAGCCGCCGGCTGCCGTCGGCGAGTCGATGATCATCGCCCCCGCCGCCCATGGGGTGCGGGCCATGTCGATGGACTTCTTCGTCCCGACCGATCGGGCGGTGGTCTGGAGGGGGCCGATGCTCCACAAGGCACTCGAGCAGTTCCTCGGCGATGTCTACTGGGACGAGCCCGACTTCCTCCTGATCGACATGCCGCCCGGCACCGGTGACGTGGCGATCTCGCTGTCGCAGTTCCTGCCCCGCTCCCAGACCGTGGTGGTGACGACCCCGCAGCCGACCGCCCAGCGGGTAGCCAGGAGGGCGGCGCTGATGGCGAGCGAGGTGGATCAGGAGATCATCGGCATCGTCGAGAACATGTCGTGGTTCACCGGCGACGACGGCACCCGTTATCCGATCTTCGGTGAGGGCGGGGGAGCGGCGCTCGCTGCCGACCTCGGCGTGCCGCTGCTCGGAACCATCCCGCTGCTGCCCGCCCTGCGGGAGGGGGCCGATCGGGGGGAGCCGGTCGCCATTGCAGCGCCCGATTCGGAGGCCGCTGCCGCCTTCGAGGAGATCGCAGCCAGGATCGTCGAAGCCAGGCCCAGGGTGCGGAGCCACCCCGAACTGGTGATCTCCTGACCGGGCGGGGCTACGATCCGCGCTCCAACGAATGAAGGAGCACTGTGCGGGTTCGCATTGGACTGAGCATGGCCCCCCGTGAGGTCGAAGTCGACGTCGACGACGGCGAGGCACTGGCTGCCGAGATCGAACGAGCCATCTCCGAGGGCCAGGCGCTGGTTCGGGTGACCGACCGCAGCGGGGTCCAGCATGGCCTCGTCACCGACAAGATCGCTTTCTTCGAACTCGAGCCGAAAGGCCCCAAGGCCGGGATCGGGTTCTCGACCGCCTGACCGATCCGGGACGCGAGAGAGGCTCGCCCGGTGGCGAGCCTCGTCGTTTTCGTCAGCCGGTGTGGTCAGGAGGCGCGGCGCCGCCGTTCGGCGAGCCAACGCTTGCGAAGCCGGCGCCGCTCGTCCTCGGCGTATCCGCCCCACACTCCGGCCTCCTGGTTCGTCTCCAGGGCGTAGTTGAGGCACTCCTCTCGCACGGAGCACTGCAGGCAGATGGCCTTGGCGACCTCGATCTGATCGAGGGCGGGCCCGGTGCTCCCGATGGGGAAGAAGAGATTGGGCTCCGAGTCGCGGCACATGGCGAGCTCTCGCCAGTCGGTGATGGTCAGCATGGGTGTTCGTTCGTCCTCAGGTGGTGTCTTCGGGGAATGTGATTTTGTTCACAAGCCGCGATGACCAAAGATAGGCCCCCCGGGGCGTGCGGTCAAGGGGTTTCTTCGATCGATTGGAACCGGTTCCGATCGTCCCTTCCCGGCGTGGCCGGGTGGTCGGCGTGGGTACCCTCTCTGGTGACGAGGAGGCGGAGGGAATCATGGCGATCAAGGATGAGATGGCGGCGGAGTTGCGCGACGCCCTCAAGACGGGTGACAAGGCCAGAGCAGCCGTCATCCGGCAGGTCGAAACCGAGGTGAGCCGGGCCAAGAGCGAACCCGGATTCTCCGGCGCGATCGACGACGGGCTGTACGTCAGGGTGATCGGGTCCTACACCAAGAAGATGGCCAAGGCCCGCGAGGAGTACCTGGGCTACGGCGAGAAGGGAGCATCGCGAGCCGACGCCCTCGGCTTCGAAATCGACTACCTGAGCCGTTGGATGCCCTCCGTGATCGGCGAGGCGGAGACCCGTGCCATCGTGGAGGCGGCGATCGCCGAACTCGCCGTCGAGGACCCCAAGATGGCCGGCCGGGTGGTGGGTCACATCATGAAGTCGGGGACCGAAGGCATCGACGGGGGCCTCGTCAACCGGATCGTGCGGGAGGTGCTGGGGGTGGAGTGATGCTCCCGGCCCGGCGGCCGGTGCCCGCCTCCTCCGTCGATGCGTCCTCCGGCCACCGCCGATCGATCTGCCCCCGACGCCACGGAACCCCTGACCCGCCGGCGCGGGAGGACCGCCGGTGAGCGCCTGGGACGAGTGGCGGGAGGAGACCTTCGGGACCCCCTACCTGGTGTGGCACGACGGGATCGATCCGGGACGGTTTGGCTCGCTGCCGCCGGAGGCGCGGCAACGAGTGCTGGCCCTGCTCCCCGCCGGGATCGGCGCCGGGGATTGGCTGGCCGCCGTTGGGTTGCGGATGCTGGGGGCCGTCGATCTGGTTCCCCTGCTGGAGGAGACACTGGCGCAGGCGGGCGGCCGCCTGGCGGTCGAGGCCGCCCGGGCCGTCATCGCCCTGGGAGGCGACCGGGAGCGAGCGACGGCGGCCGTGCTGCGGGCGAGGTTCGACCCCGCCTGGTCGGAGCGGATGGCGGTCGTGATCGGGATGCGGCACATCGGAGGCGATGAGATGGTGGCGGCACTCCTCGAGCAGGTAGCGGAGGATTCCGACTACCTGGTCCGCTACCACGCCGCCGAGTCGCTGCTGCATCTGGGCAGTGTCGAACCCACCTCGATCAGCGAACACCGCGAGATCTTCGACGAGCTGTCGGCAGATTCCGATGGTGATGGCGCCGCCGAGGCTCGGGAGCGCCATCGCAAGGCGGCTGCCGCCCTGGCGGCCCTGGTGCGCTAACCGGCCTTGCGCCGGGCCTTGGTGGCTTCGACGCTCGCCTTGAGCGCCTCCATCAGATCGACCACCCCGGTGGGCTGGGGCGACCCGGTCGAGACGATCTCCTCGCCCTCCGCCTTGCGTCTGGCCAACTCCTCGACGGCCGCCCGGGACTCGTCGACCCACTCGCCGGGGTCGAAGGGGGCGGTGAGGTTGTCGATGATCATCTCGGCCATCCGGATCTCGTCGTCCCTCACCTCGATCTCCCCGGCGAGCTCCTCGAAGGCCGGTTCGCGGATCTCGTCGGGCCAGAACATGGTCTCGAGGACGATGACCTCGCCGTCGGTGCGCAGCGTGGCGGGGTATTCCCGCCCCCGCATCGCCACCCGGGCGAGGCCCACCATGCCTTTGTCGTGGAGCGCCCTGACCATGATGCGGTACGCCTTGGCTCCCGTCTTCTCGGGGGCCAGGTAGTAGGACTTCTGGTAGTAGATCGGGTCGATCTCCTCATCCCGGACGAACTGGACCACGTCGACTGCTCCGGCGGTGCCGGAACGGAGTGCCGCCTGCAGCTCGTCGTCGGAGAAGACGACGTAGCGGCCCTTGTCGATCTCGTAGCCCTTGACGATCTCGCCGGCCGCCACTTCGGCGCCGTCGGTCTCGGCGACCTTGCGATAGCGAATCCGGCTGCCGTCGCTCTTGCGAAGTTGGTTGAAGGTGGGGCGCTTCTCCTCCGTCGCCGAGTACAGGCCGACGGGAATGGTCACGAGACCGAAGGAGATGGCTCCCTTCCAGATGGGGCGTGGCATGGCGCTCCGGGTCGGGTGGGTGCCGCATCATACGGGCCGGTGTCGAGTTGTGGGTGGACTAGCGTGGCGCCACCCCGAGGGAGCGCCCCGTGCCGTTCGACCCACTTCCACCGGCAGCCGACCCCGGTGCGCCGAGGCTCGATCGGCGCACCGTCGTCGTCCTGCTGACGGCGGTCGTCCTGCTGATCGTCTTCGAGTACTGGGGCCTGGCCGACTGGTTCCGCACGTCGATGTGGCACGAGCGGGTGGCCGGGTGGCTGGGGGACGGATACCGCCCCTACTTCGATCTGCTGCCCTACCAGTACTGGGGGGTGGCGTCGCTGCTGATCCGGGTGCTGATCCCCTTCGGGGTGGTCGCCTTCGTGTTGCGGGAGCCGCTGCGGGAGTGGGGTTGGAGGGTCAAGCCGCATTGGAGGGATGTCAAGCCCTACGTCCTGTTCCTGGCGGCGATGATCCCGATCGTCACCGTGATGTCGCTGATGGGGTCGTTCCAGGCCAAGTACCCCTTCTACGAGGGGGCGGTGGCGGGCGGATGGCACTTCTGGGGCTACCAACTGCTGTACGGGCTCCAGTTCCTCGGAGTGGAGGCGTTCTTCCGGGGCTTCGTCCTCTTCGGGTTGGAGCGCCGCTTCGGGTGGTATGCGATCGGCATCTCGACGATCCCCTACGTGATGATCCACTTCGGCAAGCCGATGCCCGAGACCTTCGCCGCCATCGTCGCCGGGTGCCTGCTGGGGTGGATGGCGCTGCGCACCCGGTCGTTCCTGTGGGGGGTGGCCCTCCACTGGTCGGTGGCGCTGCTGATGGACATCACCGTCATGAGCCGGGAGATCGGCCTGGTGAGGATTCTGGGCCGGATCTTCTAGGCGAATCAATGCGGGGCCGTCCCACCGGGACGGCCCCGCACGCGCCCCCGGCAGGATTCGAACCTGCGCTCCCGGCTCCGGAGGCCGGCGCTCTCTCCCCTGAGCTACGAGGGCAATCGTGGCGATCGTATCACGGTGCCGCCGGGACGCTCCGGCGGTACCATGCCCCGCATCCCGTGAGGTGAACGTGCCGGCTCCTGCCTATCCCGAGACCATCCGCGACGCCATCTCCCACGCGCTCGGTTCGCTCTACGGCGATGGATCACTCCCCTCCGATCCCGCAGAATGGCAGTTCGTGGTGGAGCGCCCCCGCGATCGCACCCACGGCGACTGGGCCACCAACGCCGCCCTGGTCGGCGCCGGGCGCGCCGGGATGTCTCCCCGCCACCTGGCCGCCCTGCTGGTCGAGCACCTACCCGAGGTGCCGTTCCTCGTCTCGGCCGAGATCGCCGGTCCCGGGTTCGTCAACTTCACCCTGTCCGGCGACTGGTACCTGGAGGTGCTGAGGCGGGCCGCAACGGAAGGGCCCGACCATGCCCGCACCGACGATGGGGCCGGCGAGCGGATCCAGGTGGAGTTCGTGTCGGTCAACCCCAACGGCCCTCTCCACATCGGCCATGCCCGGGGCGGGGTGGTCGGCGACGTGATCGCCCGCCTGCTCGGCTACGTAGGCCACCCGGTGCAGCGGGAGTACTACTACAACGACGCCGGGGCCCAGATGACCCGGTACGCCGCCAGCCTCGACGCCGCCTACCGGCGCGCCCTGGGCGAGAACGCCGAGATCCCCGAGGACGGATACCACGGCGAGTACGTGACCGAGTGGGGCGCCGAACTGGCGGCAGAACGCGGCGACGCCCTGGCGGTTCTCCCGGAGGGCGACCGCCTCGCCGAAGTGCTGGCGTGGGGATTGGCGAGGGCGATGGGGGACATCGAGGAGACCCTGGCGATGGTCCGCATCCCCTTCGACGCCTGGTTCAGCGAGCAGACCCTGCACGATCGCGGCGAGGTGGACGAGGCGCTACGGCGGCTGGAGGCGGCCGGGTACCTGTACCGGGAGGAGGGCGCCACGTGGTTCCGCTCTTCGGCCTTCGGGGACGAGAAGGACCGGGTGGTGGTCACCTCCGACGGCCGGTACACGTACATCGTCCCCGACATCGCCTACCACCTCGATAAGTTCGAGCGGGGCTTCGACCGCGTCATCAACATCTGGGGTGCCGACCACCACGGCTACATCCCACGGCTGAAGGCGTCTCTGGAGGCGCTCGGCTTCGACCCGGGCCGCCTCGAGATCGTCATCACCCAACTGGTCAACATCGCCCGCGCCGGCGAGCCGGTCCGCATGTCGACCCGGGCCGGGGAGTTCATCACCTTCCGCGAGGTGGTGGACGAGGTGGGCGCCGATGCCGTGCGTTACTTCCTGGCCGCCTACAGCCCGGATACCCCGATCACGTTCGACCTGGACGAAGCCAAGCGGCAGAGCATGGACAACCCCGTCTACTACCTCCAGTACGCCCACGCCCGGATGAGGAGCCTGGAGGACTACGCAGCCGGGCAGGGGGTGCGGCGCCTACCCCTTGCCGACACCGATCTCTCCCTTCTGGTGCACCCCGCCGAGATCGAGGTGCTCAAGCAATGCGACCGCCTCCGGGAGGAGGTCAGGGAAGCGGCGCTGCGGAGGGCGCCCCATCGCATCACCGCTTACGGCTACGACGTGGCCACCGCCTTCCATCGCTTCTACACGGATTGCCGCATCGTCACCGACGACGAAGCGCTCACCCACGCCCGCCTCTGGCTGGTGGAGGCCGCCAAGAGCGTGATGCTGGCCACCCTCGGACTGCTGGGGATCACCGCCCCGGACCGCATGTGATGGCGTGGGAAGCGTGGCGGAGCCGTTCATCTCCTTCCAGTCCTGACAATGGCCCGACGCCCTACCATCCGGCCATGACCGTTGGCATCGGCATTGCGGGAGCGGGCACCATCGGGGGCGCCCTGGTGCGGAGGCTCATCGACGAGCGCGCCGCGGTGGTGGCCAAGACCGGCCTCGACCTCGAGGTGCGGGCGGTGGCGGTCGGCGACCTCGCCAAACCCCGCCCCTTCACCGTTCCCGACGGGGTGATGACCGACCGCCCCCTCGACCTGATCGACGATCCCAGGATCGACCTGATCGTCGAACTGATCGGCGGCACCGGAATCGCCGGCGATCTCGTGATGGGAGCCCTGCGGGCCGGCAAGCCGGTGGTGACCGCCAACAAGGAACTGGTGGCGGCCCGGGGACCGGCGCTCTGGGCGGCCGCCGAGGCCGCCGGCGCCGACCTCCTCTTCGAGGCGGCGGTCGGCGGGGGGATCCCGATCATCCGGCCGTTGTCGGAGACCCTCGCCGGCGAGCGGATCGTCCGGGTGCTCGGGATCGTCAACGGGACCACCAACTACATCCTCTCCCGCATGGCAGACGACGGCGCCACCTATGCCGATGCGCTGGCCGCCGCCCAGGGCCTCGGGTACGCCGAGCCGGATCCGACGGCGGACGTGTCGGGAGCCGACGCCACCTCCAAGGCCACCATCCTCGCCGGACTCGCCTTCGGGGCCTGGATCGACAGTGCCGCCGTCCACCGGGAGGGCATCGAGGGCATCCGCCGCGCCGACATCGGCTTCGCCGCCGACCTCGGCTACGTCATCAAGTTGCTGGCGGTGGCCGAACGGACCGCCGATGGCGTCAGCGTCAGGGTCCATCCGGCGATGGTCCCGGTGAGGCACCCGCTGGCATCGATCCGGGGTGCCACCAACGCGGTGTTCATCGAGGGCGGGGCGGTCGGCGAACTGCTGCTGGCAGGGCCGGGGGCCGGACGCGGCCCGACGACGACGGCGGTGCTCGGGGATGTCATCGACGCCGCCCGGGGCGTGCTCGCCCATGCCCGGGTGACGCCCCGGATCAAGATCGAACCGGCCGATGCCGCCGACTTCGGGTCCATCGCCACCAAGTGGTACATCCGCCTCGAAGTCGAGGATCGGCCCGGAGTGCTGGCAGCCATCGCGGCGGCATTCGGCGATCACGGCGTCAGCATCAAGTCGGTGCGGCAGGAAGGCAGGGGCGATCGGGCCACCGTCCTCGTCGTCACCCATCGCGCCCCCGAGGCTCGCCAGCGCGCCGCGGTGGCCGCCATCGCCGGCCTCGACGTGGTCGCCGAGGTCGGCGCCGTCTTCCGGGTCGAGAGCGACGAAGCGTGACCGCCTGGCCCGGCGTCATCGAGGCCTACCGCGACCGGCTGCCGGTGTCGGAGGCGACCCCGGTGATCACCCTCCTGGAGGGGGCGACCCCGCTGATCCCTGCCCCACATCTCTCCGAACTGGTGGGGAGGCCGGTCCTGCTGAAGTACGAAGGTGTCAACCCCACTGGGTCGTTCAAGGACCGGGGGATGACGCTGGCCGTCTCCAAGGCCGTCGAGGAGGGGGCCACCGCCGTCGCCTGCGCCAGCACCGGCAACACCTCGGCGTCGGCGGCCGCCTACGCGGCGAGGGCGGGGATCGAATGCCTGGTGGTCCTCCCGGCGGGCAATGTGGCGCTGGGCAAGCTGGCGCAGGCGATCCGCCACGGCGCCAGGGTGGTGGCCGTCGACGGCTCGTTCGACGACGCCCTCGAACTGGTGAGGAAGGTGACCGTCGAGCGCCCCATCGTGCTGGTCAATTCCATCAACCCGTACCGGATCGTCGGCCAGCAGTCCGGCGCCTGGGAGGTGCTCGACGCACTCGGGGAGGCGCCGGCGGTCCATGCCCTCCCGGTCGGCAATGCCGGCAACATCACGGCCTACTGGAGGGGCTACGGCATCGCGGATTCCCCACCGGCCATGTGGGGGTTCCAGGCGGCCGGGGCCGCCCCCTTGGTGCACGGTGCCCCGGTGGCGAGACCCGAGACGGTGGCCACCGCCATCCGGATCGGCTCGCCGGCTTCCTGGGCCGGAGCGGTGGCCGCCCGGGACGAGTCGGGGGGGAGGATCGAGGCCGTCACCGACGACGAGATCCTGTCCGCCTACCGCCTGCTGGCCGCCCGGGAGGGGGTGTTCGCCGAGCCGGCCTCGGCGGCGTCGGTGGCCGGTGTGCTCAAGTACCAGGCCGATCTGCCCGATGGAGTGGTCGTCTGCACCCTCACGGGGCACGGGCTCAAGGACCCCGACACGGCGATGCGCAGCGTGCCGCCCCCCGGCCCGATTCCGCCGACGATGACGGCATTGGCCGCCCACCTCGGCTGGTAGCAGCCGGCCCGATGCGGTCCGATGGGGTGGCGGCCTTGGCTCACCCGCCGGGAACGTCTACAATGCCTGCGGTCGGACTCCCGGTCCGGCATTCCCAGCGGAAACCCGTCCCTCGTGGTGCCTGTCGGTCATCACCTGGACTTTCCCCATTGGAGGCACCGTTGAAGCTGTTCCTCGACACTGCAAACCTGACCGATCTGGAGACGGCCAAGGGCTGGGGCATTCTCGAAGGGGTCACGACCAACCCGTCACTGGCCGCCCGCGAGGGCCTCGAGTTCTCCGAACTCGTCAAGTTGATCACCGACCTCGTCCCCGGTCCCGTGTCCGCCGAGGTAACGGATGAGACCGTCGAGGGAATGGTCGGTCAGGGCAAGGAACTCGCCGCCATCGCCGACAACGTCGTCGTCAAGGTGCCGATGACCCGGGAGGGCGTCAGCGCCGGCGCCCGGTTGGTCGATGCGGGCATCCCCATCAACGTGACGCTGGTGTTCTCCGCCGCCCAGGCAATCCTCGCCGCCAGGATCGGTGCCACCTTCGTTTCCCCATTCCTGGGTCGGGTGGACGACATCGGCAACGACGGCCTCGGCCTGCTGCGGCAGATCGTCGAGATCTATGCCGTGCAGGGATACGACACCGAGGTCCTGTCCGCAAGCCTTCGCCACCCCCAGCACGTTGTGGAATCGGCCCGCATCGGCGCCGACATCGCCACGATGCCCTTCGGCGTCATGAACAGACTCTTCAACCACCCTCTCACCGACATCGGCATGGCGGGTTTCGCCTCCGATTGGGAGGCATACCAGCAGGCGCTCGCCGAGAAGCGCAGCTGAAACCGACGCCCGAAAGGACGCGATGACCACTCGAGCCAAGTTGCAGGAGAAGACCCTCGACGAACTGCGCCAGATCGCAGGCTCGTTGCAGGTTCCGGATCACGAGACGCTGCAGAAGACCAAGCTGATCGCAGCCATCGTCGGCTCGGACGGCTTCGAGGGGAGCTCCGAACCGGAGCCGATCGAATTCCCCACCGCCGAGGTCCGTCACGCCGACGGCGGCTCCGACTCCGAGCGGGCCGATTCGGTTGCCGCCAACGGTGACGAGACGCGGGCGGAACGAACGTCCGGAGAAGGCGCAGTCGACGGGGATTCCGGGGATTCCGGAGACGACGAGGGACCCGGTCAGGGCAATGGCCAGCAGGATCAGAACCGCCGGCAACAGGGCCACTCCGGGCAGGGTCAGCAGGGCGAGAGCGGCCAGAACCAGCGCCGCCGCAACCGCGGCGGGCGCAGCGGCCAGCCGCGCGAGCGCGAGTACGACGAGTCCGAGTTGGAGATGCGCGAGGGGATCCTCGACATCCTCCCCGAATCGTATGGCTTCCTGCGGGTCGAGGAGTTCAAGCCCGGCGACAAGGACGTCTACGTCTCGGCCAGCCAGGTCCGCAAGTTCGGGCTCCGCAAGGGCGACATCCTGGCCGGCCCGATCCGGCCTCCCCGCTCGCAGGAGAAGTACCCGGCGCTGACCCGCATCGACACCGTCAACGGCATGACCGTCGAAGAGGCTCGCAAGCGCCCCAAGTTCGGCGACCTGACCCCGCTGTTCCCCGATGAGCGGCTCCGCCTGGAGATCGACGGCGAGCCGAACCGGATGCTGGTGAGGATCGTCGACCTGATCGCCCCGATCGGCAAGGGCCAACGCGGGTTGATCGTGTCACCGCCCAAGGCGGGCAAGACCACCGTGCTCAAGGAGATCGCCAACTCGATCGCCGTCAACAACCCCGAGTGCCACCTGATCGTGGTGCTGGTCGACGAGCGTCCCGAAGAGGTCACCGACATGCAGCGGTCGGTCAAGGGCGAGGTGGTCTACTCGACCTTCGACCGGCCGGCCGAGGAGCACACCCAGGTGGCCGAACTCGCCATCGAGCGCGCCAAGCGCCTGGTGGAGTCGGGCCGCAACGTGGTGATCCTGCTCGACTCGATCACCAGGCTGGCGAGGGCCTACAACCTGGCGACGCCCGCCAGCGGCCGGATCCTCTCCGGCGGGGTGGACTCGACTGCCCTCTACCCGCCCAAGCGGTTCTTCGGCGCCGCCCGCAACATCGAGGAGGGCGGCAGCCTCACCATCCTGGGTACCGCCCTCGTCGAGACCGGCTCCCGGATGGACGAGGTGATCTTCGAGGAGTTCAAGGGCACCGGCAACATGGAGTTGCGGCTCGACCGCAAGCTCGCCGACAAGCGGGTCTACCCCGCCATCGACATCCCCGCCTCGGGAACACGCAAGGAGGAGTTGCTGTTCAGCACCAGCGAGCTCGCCCAGGTGTGGAAGCTGCGCAGGGTGCTGATGGCGCTGCCGGATCCCGCCGCCGGCCTCGAGCTGCTGATCGACCGGCTCAAGAACACCAAGTCGAACAACGAGTTCCTGGCCGAGGTGGCCAAGAACACCGCCAACGTCTGAGCGAGGAGACCAGGTTGAGGACCGACATCCATCCCGAGTACGGGGAGACCACCGTCACGTGCTCGTGCGGCAACACCTTCGTCACGCGGTCGACCGCCAAGGGCGACCTGCACGTGGAACTGTGCAACGAGTGCCATCCCTTCTACACCGGCAAGCAGAAGCTGGTGGACTCCGGCGGCCGGGTCGAGCGCTTCCAGCGCCGCTACGGCCGGAAGTCCTTCACCGGCGAGGCGGCGCAGGCTCCTGAGGCCGGGGAGGCCTCCGAGGCTCCCGCGGAGGCCTAGGTGAGCCGCCCTCCGGGCGCCTCCGTCGGCGGTCAGGCCGTCATCGAAGGCGTGATGATGCGCGCCCCCAACCGCTGGGCGGTCGCCGCCCGCCGCCCCGACGGCGTCATCGAGGCCGTCTCCCATCCCCTACCCCGGCTCTCGGCCCGCAGCCGCTGGGCCAGGGTCCCCTTCGTCCGCGGCGTGCTGGTCCTCGTCGAGTCGTTGAGCCTCGGCATGCGCGCCCTCACCTGGTCGGCCCGCAAGGCGGGGCAGGAGGAGGACGGGGAGGAGATCCGCTCCCGTGACATCGTGGGGGCGATGGTGATCGCCCTCGTCTTCTTCGTCGCCGTCTTCATGGTGCTCCCACTGCTGGCCGCCAAGGGGGCGGAGCGGTTGTTCGGCGTGGACAGCGCGGTGCTGTTCAACGTGGTCGACGGCCTGGTCAGGGTGGGTCTGTTCATCGGGTACATCTGGGCCATCGGGAGGTCGTCGGAGATCGCCAGGGTCTTCGAGTACCACGGCGCCGAGCACAAGACCATCCACGCCTACGAGGCCGGCAAGCCGCTGCAGATCGACCAGATCCAGCCCTACAGCCCCCGGCATCCCCGCTGCGGCACCAACTTCCTGCTGATCGTGATCCTGATCGCCCTGATCGTGTTCACCGCCATCGGCAGGCCCGCCTGGCCGTGGCTGATCGCCAGCCGGATCCTCTTGATCCCGGTGATCGCCGGGTTCTCCTACGAGTTGCTGAAGGCGGCCGCCGAGACCTCCTGGCTCAGGGTGATGTCACAGCCGGGCATCTGGCTGCAGCGGCTCACCACCCGCGAGCCCGACGCCGGGCAGGTGGAGGTGGCCATCGCCTCACTGCTGGCGGCCCTCACCCCCGACGAGCGAGCGGCGGTCGCCGCCCGCGGCCCGATTGCCCCCGGCGCCCTGCAGGTGGAGCAGGGCTGATGGATCCCGGGTTGATCGAACGGCTCACCGGCGCCGAAGCGGCCTATGAGGCGACCGAGGAGGAGATGGCCTCGCCGGAGGTGGCCGGCGACCCCAACCGCTACGCCGAGGTCGCCAAGCGCTACGCCGATCTCCGACCCGTCGTGACGGCCTTCCATGCGCTGCGGGAGGCGGCAGCCGAGGCGGCCGAGGCCGCCGAGATGGCGGCGGGTGAGACCGATCCGGAGATGGTCGAGTACCTGGAGGGCATCGCCGAGAGGAAGACGGCGGAGGCCGAGCGACTCGAACTGCGGTTGCGGGTGATGCTGGTCCCCAAGGACCCCTACGACGACAAGGATGTGATCATCGAGATCCGGGCGGCGGTGGGTGGCGACGAGGCCGGCATCTGGGCCGGCGACCTCCATCGGATGTACGTCCGTTATGCCGAGGGGCGGGGGTGGACCATCGAGCCGATTTCGGTCTCGGAATCGGAGGCGGGGGGGTTCAAGGAGATCACCTTTGCCATCGCGGGGAAGGGCGCCTACAGCCGGTTCAAATTCGAGGCAGGCCCCCACCGGGTGCAGCGGGTCCCCAGGACCGAGTCGCAGGGCAGGGTGCACACCTCCATCGCCACGGTGGCCGTGCTGCCCGAGGCCGAGGACGTCGAGGTCGAGATCCACGAGAACGACCTGGAGGTCGACGTGTTCCGCAGCACCGGCCCCGGCGGCCAGTCGGTCAACACCACCGACTCGGCGGTGCGGATGACCCACAAGCCGACCGGCCTGGTGGTCACCTGCCAGGACGAGAAGAGCCAATTGCAGAACAAGGTGAAGGCTCTGCGGGTGCTGCGGGCCCGGCTGTTGCAGATCGAGATGGATCGGGTCAACGCCGAGACGGCCGCCGACCGCAAGGCGCAGGTGGGCAGTGGCGAGCGTGCCGAGAAGATTCGCACGTACAACTACCGGGAGAACCGGGTCACCGACCACCGGATCGGGCTGACCATCAAGCGGCTCCCCGAGATCCTCGACGGCGCCCTCGACGACTTCATCGACGCCCTCACCCTCGACGACGAGGCCCGCAGGCTCACCGAAGGCGGCTGATCCGGCGAGGCTCGGGGAGCACGTGGCATGTCACCCGCTGCAGCGGTCGGGGCGTGCCCCTGCCCTCGGATGAGTCGAGCTAGCTGGTGACATCTCGCCTCGATATCACTCCGGAGCTGATGACCAGCCCGACCAACCCGTAGGCGATGGTCAATGCCGCCGCGACGGAGTAGCCGATCGAGGTGGTGCCGCCGTCGGCCAGAGCACCGAAGGCCGCCGCGGGGCCCCACTCGCCGAGGGTTTCCCAGAAGGTGCCTACGAGCGGCTCGACGATCATCAGGTAAGCCGCTCCCACCGATATCGAGATGGCCGAGGAGCGGGTCAGCATTGCCAAGGCGGCTCCGATGAGCCCGGCGGCGATCATCGCTCCGGTGAGGCTGGCGTAGGCGCCGGCCATGGCGGCGAATCCTTCGGCCGTCCACCACGACGTCGTGTCCACGCCGGCGCTCGATGCGAGCACGGCTCCCAGCGCGATGCTGACACCCACCGCCACGGCCACCCAGGCTGCCGCAAAGCTCGCAAGGGCTGCCAGCTTGCCGGCCAGGGCCTTGATCCGGCGCGGCTCGGTCACAAACAGCATCCTGATGGTGCCCTTGGAGAACTCCCCTGCCAGGTTGGATGCGAAGAGGGCGAGGGCGATGATGGTGAGGAAGGTGGCGACGCGGGTGACGGCGAAGACCGATCCGTCGGTCAGTGACAGGGTTGCGGCCGATGCGAGTGCTCCGGGTCCGCGCCCCTCGTCGGTGCCGATGTCGGTGCCGCCGGCGCCGAGGAACATGAGGACGGTGATCAGCGCGGCAAAACCCACGATGGCTCCGCCGAAGCCGAGCAGCGTGGCCCGCCTGCTGAGTTTGATCCATTCCGAGCGAAACACCCTCATTTGCCGACTCCCTTGCTGCCGGTACCCGTCATGGCGAAGAATGCTCCTTCGAGGTCGTTGGCAACGACCTGCAGTTCCCGAAGATTGATGCCCGCGTGCCAGGCGAGCCTGTTGAGGTCGGCCGCCCAAGTGGCCGGGGCCTCGATCTCGACACCGTCGTTCGAGAGAACGGCGTGGAATCCGGCCCCTTCTGCGATCTGGATCAGGTCGTGGTGGCGATATTGGTCCTCGGCGGCGGCGCGGATCGTCGGTTGGGCGATACCGAGAAGGTCGTCGAGTGGGCCGCTGAACACCATGGCACCGCGATCGATCATCACGATCCACTCGCAGGCAGCCTGGATCTCGGAGAGGAGATGGCTGGAGACGAGGACCGTCTTGCCGTCGGCGCCGAGGTCGGATATCAATTGGCGGATCTCGACGATGCCTTCCGGGTCGAGCCCGTTGGTCGGTTCATCGAGGACCAGCAGGTCCGGGTCTGGTAGCAGCGCCGCGGCGATGCCCAACCGCTGCTTCATTCCCAGCGAGTACTGGCGGTAGCGGTCTCGTTCCCGACCGGTCAAGCCGACCGTCTCGATCACTCCGGAGATGCGCCGGCGGGGGTGGCCCCCGAGCGTCGCCAGGAGGCGGAGGTTTTCCTCTCCGGTGAGTGATGGGTGGAAGGCGGGCGCCTCGATGAGCGCTCCCACGCGGGCGAGGTAGGCCGAAGGATTGCGGATCGATTGGCCGAGCACCTCGGCGTCGCCACTGCTGGGAGCGACGAGCCCGAGCAGCATGCGGATCATCGTCGACTTGCCGGCGCCGTTGGGCCCGATGAGCCCGATCACTCCGCCGTCCGGCAGTGTCATGGAGATGTCGTCTACGGCCCGCAACTCACCGAAGTCCTTTGTCAATCCGTTGGTTTCTATCGATGTCATGGGGTATTCCTTGTTGGTGGTTCAGCGTTCACGAGCAGAGCGTCGGGCCCTCTAGATGAGTGACGGATCAGATTCCAGGGCTTCTTGCCGTGACTCCTGTGGCACCGCTTCGAGGTCGAGGCGGGGGAGGAGGCGGTCGAGCCACTTCGGCAGCCACCAGTTGGGGTCGCCAACGATCGCCATGACGGATGGGACGAGGGCCATCCTGACGATCGTGGCATCCACCGCCACCGCGGTTGCCAGGCCGATGCCCATCATCTTGACGACCGGGTCGGCGCTGGTCACGAAGCCGAGGAACACACTGATCATGATGAGGGCGGCTGCGGTGATCACCTTGGCCGTCGCCCCCAGTCCGGTGACCACGCTCGTGATGTTGCCGTGCCCCTTCTGATACTCCTCGCGAACCCGGGAGAGGATGAAGACGTGGTAGTCCATCGACAGTCCGAAGAGGATGGCGAACATCATCATGGGCACGAAGGAGGCGATCGGGATCGCCGCCTCGAGACCGATGAGCGATCGTCCCCAGCCCCATTGGAAGATGGCGACCACCACGCCGTAGGCGGCCCCCACCGACAGCAGATTCATCAGGCCGGCCGTGAGCGGCACGACGATCGAGCGGAACACGATCATCAGCAGCAGGAACGACACCAGGACCACGGCGAGGATGAACCAGGGGAGGCGATCGGCGATCTTGTCCGATTGGTCGATGAACATCGCCGTCGGTCCGCCGACCAGCACTTCGGCGCCCGTGCCCTCCGTGGCCGCCGGGATCAGGTCGGAGCGGAGTCGCTGGACGAGGTCGGCGGTCTCCACGTCCTGCGGCTTGGTGGTCGGGATGGCGGTGATGACGGCCGTGTCCCCTGCCGGGTTCAGCTCGGGCGGGGACAACGCCACGATGCCGGGATCTGCCGCCAGTGAGGCTGCGATGATCGAGACCGCCTCCGGCGAGGTCGCCGTTTCGAGATCGATCACGATCAGCAGCGGGCCGTTGAAACCGTCGCCGAAACCGGCGGCGAGCAGGTCGTATGCCTTGCGGTGGGTGGTCGTGGCCGGTTCGGTGCCGGCGTCGGCCTGTCCGAGACGCATGTCGAGAGCCGGAATCGCCAGGACGAGGAGGATCGCCGTCGCCGCCATCGCCGATCGCCACGGGTGGTGGGCAACCCATTCGGCCCACCGCACCCAGACACTCACCTTGGCGGCCGGCGGCCTCGTGCCGTGGCGGGCGGAGCGGCTCAAGACCCGGTTGCCGGCGAAGCCGAGCAGCGCCGGCATCAGGGTGACGGCCACGATCACCGCCACCGCGACCACCAGGGATGCCGAGTAGCCGAGCGCGGCCACGAACGGAATCCCCGCCAGCTGCAAACCGAGGATGGCCACCATGACGGTGCCCCCGGCAAAGACGACGGCCTGGCCGGCGGTGGCATTGGTGAGGCCGATCGAGTGCTCCGGTTCCATGCCCTCTTCGAGGTTGTGGCGGTGGCGGCTCAGCACGAAGAGGGCGTAGTCGATGCCGACCCCCAATCCGATCATCGTTGCCAATCGGGGGGCGACGGTGGGGATCTCGATGGCCGCTCCCAGCAACCCGATGATCGCCAGGCCGACCACCAGGCCGAGGGCGGCGACGCCGACCGGCAGCGCCATCGCAATTGCACTTCCGAAGGTGATGCCGAGGATGACCAGGGCGGCCACGATGCCGATGGCCTCCGACATCCCCGTCTCACGCTCCTTGAGGATGGTCGGCAGTTCGCCGCCGTACTCGACCTGGACCCCGGCGGCCTCGGCCGGCCCGGCGGTTTCGAACAATGCGTCCCTGGTCGCGTTCCCGAGTTCGGCGGTGGTTCCGTCGAATTGCACCGCAGCGAATGCTGTGGTGCCGTCGGGGGAGATCGAGCGCGGTCCGGCGAGAGGGTCGGTGACACCGAGGACACTCGGCAGGGCAGCCACTTCGGCCATGGTCTCACCGATCGCGGCGGTGAACTCGGCGTCGCCGATCGACCCCTCCGCGGTGTGGAACACCACCATGGCCGTCGCACCGGCCCGTTCGGGGAAGCGCGCCTTCAGCAGATCGATGGCTTGCTGCGACTCGACCCCCGGAACCTCGAAGTTGTCCACGGCGGTGCCGCCGATGAGGCTGTTCGAACCGACGGCGGCGACGATGACGGCCGCCCAGACGAGCAGCATCGTCCAACGCCGACGCGCCGAGAACCGGCCGAGTCTGTAGAGCATCGCTGACATCGAAACCTCCTGGAGGGCCACCCGAATCTTGCAGTTGCTGCATTATACGCAAAACTACAGCGACTGCAAATTTGCATGGAGCGCACTACATCGGTACGATGACGTCATGCCAGAGACCGTCGGCCTGCGAGCCCGCAAGAAACTGAGAACGAGACAGACGATCGAACGGGTCGCACTCGACCTCTTCGAACGTCATGGGTTCACCGCCACCACCATCGAGGAGATCGCCGCGGCGGCCGATATCGCGCCCCGGACGTTCTTCCACTACTTCCCCTCGAAGGAGGATGTCGTCACGGCCGACTACACCTCGAGGCTGCAGCAGATCGTGGCGGCCCTCCAGACCGGGCCGCGTGACCAGACGCCGTGGGCGGCGCTCCGGGCGGCCTTCCTCGACGCCGCCATCGACTACGAGACGGAGCGCGACCACATGCTTCGACGCTTCCGGATCATCCAGGCGACTCCGTCGGTGGCCGCTCACAATCTCCAGGTCCAAGCGAGATGGGAAGACGCCGTCGCCGGGGCAGTGGCCGAGTGGCTCGAGAGCGACGGTACCGGGGACATCCGCCCCCGATTGGTCGCCGGGGCGGCGCTGGCCGCTCTCCGAGCCTCGCTGCGGCTGTGGCTCGCCGGCGACGGCGTCTCACGGTTGCCCGATCACCTCAGCGAGGCCTTCGAACTCCTCGAAGACGGCCTCGGGTCGATCGCCCTGCAACCGTGACGAGACGGCCGGCAATCCGATGCCGCTCCGGCCAAAAGCGCGGCGGGTGTGCCCCCAGTGATGCGGCGATTGGGCGCGCCGCCGGACCCGCCTACAACCCCTCGATCGGCACCTTGGGGACTCCGGCGGGTTCGAAGCCGAGCACCTGGCCGTAGAACGACAACTCCGCCTCCAGCGTCCTGATCTGGTTCTCGGCCTTGCGGAATCCGTGGCTCTCGCCCTCGTATTCGATGTGCGCCACCGGGATCCCGCGGGAGCGCAACGCCTCGGCCATCACCGTCGCCTGCTCCGGAGGGACCACTCGATCGTCGAGGCCCTGGAACAGGATGATCGGGCAGGTGATCCGATCGAGGTAGTGGATCGGGGATCGCTCGTCGTAAATCTCCCGGGCGGCCGGATAGGGGCCGACCAGCCATTCGAGGTAGCGGCTCTCGAACTTGTGGGTGTGCCCGGTGAACAGGGTCAGGTCGGCGATCCCGTAGTGGCTGGCTCCGGCGGCGAAGTCGTCGCGGAACGCCAGAGCCGCCAGCGTGGTGTACCCGCCGGCGCTGCCGCCCCGGATGGCGAGTCGCCCGCCGTCGGCCTTGCCCTGGGCCACCAGGTGCTGGGCGGCCAGGGCGCAGTCCCGCACGTCGACGATCCCCCAGGTCGAGGCGAGCCGCTCCCAGTAGTCCCGCCCGTAGCCGGAGGACCCCCCGTAGTCCACGTCCACCACCGCGATGCCCCGACTGGTCCAGTACTGGACGGCCAGGTCGAGGTGGGTCTTGGTCGAGGCCGTCGGGCCCCCGTGGCTGAACACCACCAGCGGCGGTTTCTCTCCCTCGGGAGCCTGGAAGTCGGGGTTGCGGGGCGGGTAGTGGTGGGCGTAGGCGGGGCCGTCGGGAGTGTCGAACGTGATCGTCTCGGGGATCGACAGGTAGGCGGGGTCGATGCCGGGGTCGGGGGCAGGAGCCAGCACCGTGATGCCGCCGGCGGCGGCATCCATCCGGACGATCCCGGGGAAGCGGTCGGCCGCCCCCGCCACCAGCACCACCGAGTCGCCGGCCGTCGCCATGATCGGCGGCAGGTAGGTGCCCGGCACCGGGAGGGGACGCATGGACCCCCCGTGGTCGACGGCCAGCACCAGTGGGCCGTTGGGCGTCGTCGCCACCGCCAGGATCGATCCGTCCCCAAGGAACCCGTAGCGCCGGTAGCGGAACAGCCACTGGCAGGCGCCGACGTCGCCGGTGATCTCGAAGACCGGTTCCACTCCGTCGGGGGCGAGCCGATAGAGGTTCCACCATCCGGTGCGGTCCGATGCGAAGTGGAGCACCTCGTCGGGGGACCACTCGGGCTGGAAGATCGACTCACCGGGCCCCCCGGCCACCCAGGCCGGGGTGCCGCCCAGGTCTTCCTTCCACAGGGTGGTGCTGTTCCAGGGCATGTTCGGGTGATCCCAGGCGAGGTAGGCGAGCGTGATCCCGTCCGGGCTGATGCGGGGAGCCGCAAAGAAGTCATGGCCGGATGCCACCACCTCGGGGTCGCTGCCGCCGTCGAGGGGGATGCGGACCAGTTCGTTGACCGGTTCCCCGTCGGGGCGGTGCCGTTCCCGGACCGCCACCAGGAAGCCGTCGCCGAAGTCGAAGTCGGAGTACCGGAGACCGGCCGGGATGCCGGGTTCGGGTGTGATCGGGACCGGGGCGCCGCCCGGAGGGAAGCGGTAGAGGCGCTGGTCCTCGAACGAAGCGGCGTAGACGACGCCCTCGTGGACCGCGTAGGCCCCGCCCCCGTACTCGTGGACCCTGGTGCGGGCATTGAACCCGGCGGGGGCCGCCTCGGTGAGCGTCCCGTCGGCGGCACAGCGGACGATGGCGCTGCGGCCCCCCTCGTCGGGCCGGCTCTCGACCCAGTAGACGTCGTCCCCGTCGACCTCGATCGAATCGGCGTATCGGATCGACGCGGCGGTGACCGACCGGGGGGTGATCGGGGAGGTCCAGGACCCATACGGTGCCGTTTGCATGATCTCTCCTCGGTGGTGCGATTCGACGGTAGTGCAACCGGCGGATAGGTTCCTCGCTCTGCTTTGATCGGGTCGATGGATCTCCCCGCTCACGAAGCATCCCGCCTGATAGCCGTCGTGACCGGGCGGCCGCCTCACGCCGCCCGCAAGGAGGATCTGACCTCCCGCCAGAGTGCCGCCCTCGCTGCGCTGGTGGCCCGCCGTCTCGCCGGCGAACCGCTCCAGTACCTCGAAGGATCGGCCGCCTTCGGCCCCCTCGAGGTGGCCGTCGACCGTCGGGCGCTGATCCCGCGTCCCGAGACCGAGGGCCTGTGGGAGTTGGCGGTGGCGGCCCTCGGGGACGCCGGGCCGGGCACCACCATCGTCGACCTCGGCACCGGCAGCGGGGTGCTGGCGCTGGCACTCAAGCATGCCTTCCCGGCGGCCCGGGTGATAGGAACCGACGACCGGGACGACGCCCTCGCCCTGGCGGCCGAGAACGCCGCCCGCCTCGGCCTCGACGTGGAGTTCCGGTGTGGCGACCTGTTCGACGCCCTGCCCGGCACGCTGCTGGGCCGCCTCGACCTGGTGGTTTCGAACCCTCCCTACGTGGCCGAGCACGAATGGGACGGCCTCCCGGTGGAGGTCCGGGGCTACGAGCCGCGCCATGCGCTGGTGGCGGGGCCCACCGGGACCGAGGTGCTGGAGCGGATCGCCGACGACGGCTACTGGTGGCTGGGGGTGGGCGGCTACCTGCTGTGTGAGATCGGCGAGAATCAGGGGCCGAGCATGGAACTGGCATACGGAGCGTTCGACCGCCACATCCGCCGGGACCTGACCGGCAGGGATCGCTACGTGGTGGCTCGCAAGGGTTCGCCGTGCTGTGTGTGACGAGGCGGTGATGAAGACCAGTCGATTCGAGGCGGCGGTGGATGCCATCCGCAGGGGACTGGTGGTCGGCGTGCCCACCGACACCGTCTACGGGATCGCCGCCGATCCCTTCTCGGAAGAGGCGATGGTGGCGCTGTTTGCGGCCAAGGACCGCCCCCGGGTGATGGCGATCCCGATCCTGGCGGCCGGTCCGGAACAGGCGGGCAGGGTCGGATGGCTCGACGCCAGTGCACTGACCGCCGCCGCGGTGCACTGGCCGGGGGCCCTCACCTTGGTGGTGCCCCGGGTGCCCGGCCTCCCCGAGTGGATCGGCCACCCCGACAGCGGCTCGGTGGGCATCCGGGTCCCCGACCACCCGGTGGCGCTGGCGTTGCTGGCTGTGACGGGCCCCCTGGCGGTCACCAGTGCCAACCGCAGCGGGTACCCGCCGGCCGCCGACGATCGCACCGCCCGGGCCGCCCTCGGGGATGCGGTCGCCGTCTACCTGGAGGGGAGTGGGGCCGGGGGAGAGGCCTCGACCGTGGTGGACCTGACGGGCAGCGAGCCGCGGGTGCTGCGCCGGGGGCCGGTGGATTGGCCGGGCCTCTGAGCCGCCGCCTGGCGGGCGAACCGGCCCGGTACAATCCCCGCTTCCCGAGGAGATCCCGATGACCGACCTCCGGTCGATCGCCGAAGCCGACCCGATCGTTGCCGCCCTGCTGGGCGACGAAGCGGATCGTCAGCGCGGCAACATCCATCTCATCGCCAGTGAGAACTTCATCTCGCGGGCCGTCATGCAGGCGTCGGGGTCGATCCTCAGCAACAAGTACAGCGAGGGTTACCCGGGCCACCGCTACTACGAGGGGTGCGAGGTCGTCGACCGGATCGAGAACCTGGCCAGGGATCGGGCCACCGCCCTGTTCGGGGCCGACCACGCCAACGTCCAGAGCCACAGTGGGGCGCAGGCCAACATGGCGGTCTACTTCGGCCTGCTGGAACCGGGAGACACGGTGCTGGGGATGGCCCTCGACCAGGGGGGCCACCTCACCCACGGTTCCCCGGTCAACTTCTCGGGCAAGATCTTCGACTTCCACGGCTACGGGGTCGACCCGGTGACCGAACGGGTCGACATGGACGAGGTGCGCAGAAAGGCCCTCGAGGTGCGGCCGAAGTTGATCATGGCCGGCTACTCGGCCTACTCGCGGCTGCTCGACTGGGAGGCCTTCCGGGCCGTCGCCGACGAGGTGGGCGCCTACCTGGTGGTGGATACCGCCCACATCATCGGCCTGATCGCCGGGGGGGCGCATCCCGATCCGGTGCCCCATGCCCACGTCGTCACCGGCACCACCCACAAGGCGCTGCGGGGCCCCCGCGGCGGCCTGATCCTCTGTGTCGAGGACCTCGCCGAGGCTATCGACAAGGCGGTGTTCCCCAACACCCAGGGCGGCCCGCTCAACAACCAGATCGCCGCCAGGGCGGTCGCCTTCGCCGAGGCGAGCACCCCCGCCTATCGGGACTACGCCCACCAGGTGGTCCGCAACGCCGCCGCCATGGCAGCCGCCATGACGGCCGACGGCGCCAGGATCGTCAGCGGCGGCACCGACAACCACCTGTTCCTGGTCGACCTCCGCTCCATCGACGAGGACCTGACCGGGAGGGAGGCCGCCCGGGTGCTGTCCTCGGTGGGGATCGTCCTCAACTCGAACCCGATCCCCTTCGACCCGCGGCCCTCCTACCGGGCCACCGGGATCCGGATCGGGACCCCCGCCGCCACCACCTGCGGGCTACAGGAAGCCGACGTCGAGGCCACCGGGCGGCTGATCCTGGAGGCGCTGCGGGGCCGGGGCGACCAGGTGGTGCTGGGGTCGGTGGCCGGTCGGGTCGCCGAGATCACCGCCGCCCATCCGCCCTACCCCCCCGATTTCCCCGGCCATGTCTGAGCGGCCCGGTGATCGGCCGTCCCGATCAGCGGAGCGCCACCGGGAGATCGGCGAGGCGGTCGGGCACGCCGTCGTGTCGGGGGCCTTCTTCGGGTCACTGATGGCCGGCTTGCTGCTCGGGTGGATCGCCGACCATTTCCTCGGCACCCGTCCCGTCTTCATCGTCATCGGGATCGCCGCCGGCGCCGTCGTAGGCTTCTGGCGGATGTGGGTGGACTACGGGAGAGCGGGATGACGTGGACGTCGAACTGACCCTCGCCCGCCACATCGCGGCACGGGCACTGGTGGTGGGGCCGGTGGCGGTGGCGATCGCCTGGCTGCTGCGCGGTCCGGAGGGTGGCCTGGCGGCCGCCATCGGGGTGGCCATCGTGGTGGCGAACTTCCTGCTGTCGGGGTGGCTGCTCTCCCGGGCTTTGAAAATCTCCCTGTCCGTTTATCATGCGGCGGCGCTGTTCGGGTTCGTGCTCCGCCTCGCCCTCATCGCCCTGGCGATGTTGGCGGCTGCGGCGCTCTTGGAAGTCGACCGATACGCAATGGGGTTTGCCGCAGTGGGGAGCTATCTGGTGTTGATCACCCTCGAGGCTCTCGCCATGACCAGGAACACCGAGAAGGAACCAGAGTGGAGCAACTGATTCTGGCCAGCGGGGCGTGCGACCCGGCCGCGGAGATCATCTGCAAGCCCGAGAACGTCAACGAACTGTTCGAGTTCACCACACCGCTGTTCTCGATCGGGCCGTTCGACTTCACCCGTACCGTCATCCTCACCTTCCTGGCCATGTTCGTGGTGCTGGCGATCCTCTACTTCGGGCTCCGCAAGCCCCGGGTGGTCCCCTCCAAGTTCGGCGTGATGGTGGAATCGGCGGTCGGGTTCGTGCGGGACGACGTCGCCAAGGGGGTCATCGGGCCCGAGGGCGCCACCTACACCCCCTACCTGCTGGCGATGTTCATGTTCCTGCTGATCGCCAACCTGTTCGAGGTCACCCCCGGGATCAACTTCCCCATCACCGCCCGGATGGCCATCCCGCTGTTCCTGTCGCTGATGACCTGGGTGATCTTCGTGTTCCTCGGGTTCGCCAAGAACGGGTTCCGCTACGTCGGCGACATCGTCTGGCCCAAGTCGGTCCCCATCGGCCTGCGGTGGCTGGTCGGTCTCATCGAGTTCGTCTCCACCTTCTTCCTGCGTCCGCTGACCCTCGCCGTCCGGCTCTTCGCCAACATGGTCGCCGGCCACCTGATGCTGACCCTGCTGCTGGTGTCGGGGTGGGTCTTCATGTCGAGCGTGGGCGACATCGGGGTCCGCTCCATCATCGGGGTGCCCTGGTTCGCCTTCGGGCTCGGCATCTTCCTGTTCGAGATCGTGGTGGCGGTGTTGCAGGCCTACATCTTCACGCTGCTGTCGGCGGTCTACATCCAGTCGTCGATTCACCCCATGCACTAAGGAGAAACCGGATGACACTCGAAGCTGCAGACGCTCTCAAGGGAGCCATCGCCCTGGTGGGCTACGGCCTCGCCGCCGTCGGCCCCGGCATCGGCATCGGCATCGTGGTCGGCAATGCGATCCAGGCGATGGCCCGTCAGCCCGAGGCGGCCAACATGGCCAGGACCACGATGTTCCTGGGCATCGCCTTCACCGAAGCACTGGCCCTGATCGGGTTCGTGCTGTTCTTCATCGCGTAGGGGAGCCCCAGGATGTTGACATTGTTGGCGAACAGCCTGGTGCTGGCCCAGGAGGTCCCGGCGGCCGAGGAGCCGGAGGGCATCGACCTGCTGATCCCGCAGACCTCCGAGCTGATCGCGGGCATCCTCGCCTTTGCGATCATCTTCTTCTTCGTGTGGAAGTGGGTGCTCCCGGCGGTCAACCGGACGCTGGAAGCCCGCCGCGAGGCGATCACCGGACAGGTCACCGAGGCCGAGAAGACCAGGGAAGAGGCCGAGAAGCTGCTGGCGGACTACCGCAAGCAGATCGCCGATGCCCGTTCCGAGGCCAACGCCATCGTCGACGACGCCAAGGCCACCGCCGAGGGGGTCAAGAGCGACATCGTCGCCAAGGCGCAGGCCGAGGCCCAGGGCATCACCCGCAAGGCCCGTGAGGAGGCCGCCGCCGAGATGGAGCGGGCCACCGCATCGGTCCGCAGCGAGATCGGCTCGCTGTCGGTGGAGCTTGCCCAGAAAGCCACCGCCGGGGCCATGGACGCCTCGGCCCATCGCGCCCTCGTCGAACAGTTCCTCGAGGAACTGGATGGGATGAGGTAGATGTCCTTCGACGACCGCATCGACGGGTACGCCGCTGCCATCCTCGAGATCGCCCGCTCCGAGGGAGAGCTCGAGCGGGTGGGTGACGAGCTGTATCGGATCGCCCGTGCCTTCGAGTCGTCTCCCGAGTTGCGGGACGTGCTGACCGACCGCAGGGTCCCGGTCGATCGCAAGCTGGCGGTGCTGGGGGACCTGCTGGACGGCAAGGCCTCGCCGTTCTCGGTGGGCCTGGTGAATTTCGTGGTGTCGGTCGGGCGCGGCTCCGATCTGCCCGCCATCGCAGATCGGATGGCGGCCCGGGCCGCCGGCGAGCGGGACGCCGCCATCGCCGAGGTGCGCTCGGCCATCGAGTTGGACGAGGCAACCATCGCCAGACTGGCGGCCTCGTTGAGCGCCGCCACCGGAAAGACCGTCGAGGTGAAGGCCGTGGTCGACCCCGCCGTGCTGGGGGGGATCGTCGCCCGCATCGGCGACACGGTCATCGACGGTTCGCTGCGCCATCGCCTCGAGACCCTTCGTGACAAGTTGAACCAGTAAGGCAGGATGGATGTCAGAACTCACCATTGACCCGCAGGAGATCGCAGCAGCGCTCCGCACCCACCTGGCCGATTGGACGCCGGGCCTGGAAGCCGAGACGATCGGCGAGATCATCTCCATCGGTGACGGTGTCGCCCGGATCTCGGGCCTGCCCAACGCCATGGCCTCGGAGTTGCTGGAGTTCCCCGGCGGCCTGATCGGCGTCGCCCTCAACCTCGAAGAGGATTCGATCGGCGCGGTCATCATGGGCGAGGCGAGCCACATCCAGGAGGGCGACCCCGTCAAGCAGACCGGCCGGGTGCTCTCGGTGCCGGTCGGCGATGCGCTGCTGGGCAGGGTGATCGATACGCTCGGCAATCCGATGGACGGCAAGGGCCCCATCGTCACCACCGAGCGGCGCTTCATGGAGACCACCGCCCCTTCGGTCGTGGAGCGCCAACCGGTGCGGGAACCGCTGCAGACCGGCATCAAGGCCATCGACGCCATGACCCCGATCGGGCGCGGCCAGCGGGAGTTGATCATCGGCGACCGGGGCACCGGCAAGACCGCGGTGGTCGTCGACACGATCATCAACCAGCGCGACACCGACGTGAAGTGCATCTACGTGGCGATCGGCCAGAAGGCGTCGACGGTCGCCGAAGTGGTCGACGTGCTCGAGGCGCACGGCGCCATGGAGTACACCGTGGTGGTCAACGCCACGGCGTCGGCGGCCCCCGCCCTCCAGATGTACGCCCCCTACGCCGGTTCGGCCATCGGCCAGCACTGGATGTACAACGGCGGCCACGCCCTGGTGATCTTCGACGACCTCTCCAAGCAGGCGGTCGCCTACCGGGAGATCTCGCTGCTGCTGCGGCGGCCCCCGGGCCGTGAGGCCTATCCGGGCGACGTCTTCTACCTGCACAGCCGCCTCCTGGAGCGCTGCGCCAAGCTCAGCGACGAACTGGGGGGAGGCTCGCTCACCGGCCTCCCGATCGTGGAGACCAAGGAAGGGGACGTCTCGGCCTACATCCCCACCAACGTGATCTCGATCACCGACGGCCAGATCTACCTTGAGACCGACCTGTTCTTCTCGGGGGTGCGCCCTGCCATCAACGCCGGCATTTCGGTGTCCCGGGTCGGGGGCAACGCCCAGGTGAAGGGGATGAAGAAGGTGGCCGGCCCACTGCGCCTCAACCTGGCGCAGTTCCGCGAGTTGGAGGCCTTCGCCGAGTTCGGGTCCGAACTCGACGCCGCCAGCCAGAGCCAGTTGGAGCGGGGACGCCGGGTGGTCGAGGCCCTCAAGCAGCGCCAGTTCGCCCCGGTCCCCATCGACGAGCAGATCGTGCAGATCTACGCCGTCACCAGGGGGATGCTCGACAAGATCGACGCCGCCCGGACCAACGAGTTCTCGGCGGGACTGGTCGACTACCTCAACACCCGCCACTCCGATCTGATGGAGCACATCCGGACCACCGGCGACCTCCCCGACACGGCGGCGCTCGATGCCGCCATCGAGGCCTTCGCAGCAGGGTTCGGAGGGGAGTAGCCCTTGGCCAGCGCCGAACTCCGGGCGATCCGCCGCAGGATCAAGAGCGTGCAGAGCACGATGAAGATCACCCGCGCCATGGAGTTGATCGCAGCCTCCCGGATCGTCAAGGCGCACCAGCGGGTCTCGGCCGCCCAGCCCTACACCCGCAAGATGGCCGAAGTGGTAGGCAACGTCGGGGCCGCCTCCGGAGGCGCTCCCCACCCGTTGCTGGAGCATCGGGAGGTCGAGACCGCCGGGGTGCTGGTGGTCTCCTCGGATCGGGGACTGGCCGGCGCCTACAACACCAACGTCATCCGGATGGCGGAGGCCCGCCTCATCGAACTGGCAGGTCAGGGCGTCGACACCCGGGTCTACGTGGTGGGCAAGAGAGCCCAGTCCTACCTGCGCTACCGCGGCTATCGGATCGAAAGGGCATTCCTGGGCATCACCGACACCCCCGGCTACGGCGACGCCCGGGCAATCGCCAACCTGCTGATGAACGACTATGCCGAAGGCACCATCGACTCGGTGGAGGCCTACTCGACGGAGTACGTGTCGGCCCTCACCCAGACCGCCGCCAGGTGGCCGATCCTGCCGATCATCCCTCCCGAGAAGGAGGAGGGCGCCGGTGAGGAGGCAGCGTCGTTCGGCTACTCGTACGAGCCGTCTGCCGCCACCCTGCTCGGCTTGCTGCTGCCCCGCTACGTGGAGGCAGCCATGTTCGGCCTGCTGCTCGATGCCTCGGCCTCCGAGCATGCCGCCCGCCGCCGTGCGATGAAGGCCGCCACCGAGAACGCAGACGACCTGACCCGATTGCTTTCCCGTCAGGCAAACCAGGCCCGCCAGGCGGAGATCACCACCGAGATCTCCGAGATCGTCGGCGGGGCCGAGGCCCTGACCCAAGGTTGAGACAAGGAGAGACCGTGAGCGAACAGAGCGCCGGACGCATCGTCAAGGTTGCCGGACCGGTCGTGGACGTGGAGTTCCCGCCCGACGCCCTGCCCGAGATCCACTTCGCCATCGAGTTCGAGTTCGAACTCGAAGGCGAGACCCGGGTGGTGGTGGCCGAGGTCGCCCAGCACCTCGGGGAAGGCCAGGTGCGGGCCATCGCCATGAAGGCCACCGACGGCCTGGTGCGGGGCGCCCGGGTCCACAACACCGGCGGTCCAATCACCGTCCCGGTGGGGCCCGAGACCCTCGGCCACATCTTCAACGTGCTCGGCGAACCGCTCGACGACCCCACCCTCCGCTTCGACCAGCGCTGGCCGATCCATCGCCAGCCGCCGGCGTTCGCCGACGTGGGGGCCCAGCGCGAGTTGTTCGAGACCGGCATCAAGGTCATCGACCTGCTGGAGCCCTACGTCCAGGGCGGCAAGATCGGCATGTTCGGCGGCGCCGGGGTCGGCAAGACCGTCATCATCCAGGAGATGATCCACCGGGTGGGCACCGAGCACGGCGGCGTGTCGGTGTTCGCGGGGGTCGGTGAGCGGACCCGGGAGGGCAACGACCTCTTCGTGGATATGGCCGCATCCGGGGTGCTCGAGAAGACGGCGCTGGTGTTCGGCCAGATGGACGAACCACCCGGGGTCCGCCTTCGGGTGGGCCTGTCGGCCCTCACCATGGCCGAGTACTTCCGCGACGAGATGAACCAGGACGTG
Source organism: Actinomycetota bacterium (assembly GCA_018821365.1). Classification (GTDB taxonomy): domain Bacteria; phylum Actinomycetota; class Acidimicrobiia; order Spongiisociales; family UBA11373; genus JAHJML01. Next base: position 48,033 of record JAHJML010000129.1, read on the forward strand.
CTCCTGTTCATCGACAACATCTTCCGCTTCACCCAGGCCGGGTCCGAGGTCTCCACCCTGCTGGGGCGGATGCCGTCGGCGGTGGGATACCAGCCCACCCTGGCCGACGAGATGGGCGCACTCCAGGAGCGGATCACTTCGGTGCACGGCAGGTCGATCACCTCGCTGCAGGCCATCTACGTCACCGCCGACGACATCACCGACCCGGCCCCGGCCACCACCTTCGCCCACCTCGATGCGATGACGGTGCTGTCCAGGTCGATCTCGGAGAAGGGCATCTACCCGGCGGTGGACCCGCTCGCCTCGACCTCGCGCATCCTCGATCCCCGCATCGTGGGCGAAGAGCACTACCGAACCGCCCTCCAGGTGCAGCAGATCCTGCAGCGCTACAAGGACCTGCAGGACATCATCGCCATCCTCGGCATCGACGAGTTGTCCGAGGAGGACAAGCTCATCGTCGGGCGGGCCCGCCGCATCGAGCGCTTCCTGTCGCAGCCGTTCTTCGTGGCCGAGCAATTCACCAACTACCCGGGCATCAACGTCCCGTTGGACGAGACGATCCACTCGTTCAAGATGATCGTCGAAGGCGAGGCCGACCACCTGCCCGAGCAGGCGTTCTACATGCAGGGCGGCATCGACGGCGTGATCGCCGCCGCCAAGGAGATGGAGAAGGCGTGAGCACGCCGCTGCCCCCGGCCGGCCGCCGCCTCCGGGGGGTCTGATCGTGGCCAAGACGTTCCTGCTGGAGGTGGTGTCGCCCGAGTCGATCGTGTGGTCGGGGCGGGCGGAGATGCTGGTCACCCGCACCACTGAGGGCGAGATCGGGATCCTGGCAGACCACGAGCCGACCATGGCGGCCCTGTCGACCGGCAGCAGCGTGATCACCGCCGAGGGCGGGGAGCGGGTCACGCTGGCCATCCACGGCGGCTTCCTGCAGATCCTCCGCAACGAGGTCACCCTGCTGACGGACCGGGCCGAGATCGTCGAGGGCGATCGGGCCGCCGCGGCCGAACTGGCCCAGTCGCTGGCCGAAGCCGGCGACTCCGCCGGATAGCCGGCGACTCCGGGGGGCGGGTACCCGTCGGAGGGACCGCCTCGGTGTCCTGCCGGGCTAACCTCTGCCGCCGTGCCCGGCCTGCTGGCGTTTCACGCCCACCCCGACGACGAGTCGCTCTCCATGGGCGGCACCCTGGCCCGCTATGCGGATGCCGGGGAGCACGTCGTGGTGGTGACGGCCACCAACGGCGAGGCGGGGGAGATCCACAACCATCCCGATCCCGAGTCGATCCGGGGCCGTCTCGGCGAGGTGCGCATCGCAGAGCTCCACGAGGCGGCCCGCATCCTGGGGGTCTCGGCGGTCGAACTGCTCGGATACCGCGACTCGGGGATGATGGGCACCGAGGACAACCTGCGGACCGAGTGCTTCTGGCAGGCCGACTTCATGGAGGCGGTCGGCCGGTTGGTGGCCGTGATCCGCCGGCACCGCCCCGAGGTGATCACCTGCTACGACCCCTACGGGGGCTACGGGCATCCCGACCACATCCAGGTCCACCGGATCGGCACGGCGGCCTTCTTCGGGGCCGCCGACATCGGCAGGTTCCCGCCATCCGGCGGCGAGGAGCCCTGGCAGCCCTCCAAGCTCTACTGGTCCACCTGGCCCCGCGAGCGCTCCCGCCAGGCGCGCCGGACCATGGTGGCGATGGGGATGATCACTGCCGAAGAGGCCGAGCAGGAACCGGACCACGGCGCCAGAGAGGACGACATCACCACCCGCCTCGACGTCCGGGAGTGGTTCGATCGCAAGTGGGGCGCCGTGCTGGCTCACCACACCCAGATCGCCGAGGACTCCTGGTTCCGGACCCTCCCCGACGAGGTGCGCCGCGAGGGCTTCGGCCGGGAGACCTTCATGGCGGTCTTCAGCCGGGTCGAGGCTCCCCGGGACGCTCCCGATCTGTTCGGTGGCCTCCGGTAGCCATCTCCGGCCGCCTTCTCCCCAGGCGCTCATGATCACTACCCTCTGGTCATGCATCTGTATGCCAGGATCAACATCCTCAACGGCCGGGCCGTGCGCCTGCCCAAGGGAGACGTCCGTGAGGCGATCTCGCTGGACTCCGATCCGGTCGGCCGGGCGGTCGGCTGGGTTCGTAAGGGGGCCGATCGCCTCCTCGTGGTCGACCTCGACGCCGCCGCCTATCGGGACACCAAGAACCGTCCGCTGCTACGCGAGATCGTCGAGGCCGTCGACATCCCGGTGCACGCCGCCGGGGGGGTGCGCTCCGCCGGCGATGTCGCCTGCATGCTGGAGGACATCGGTGTCGACCAGGTGGGGATGGGGACGGCGGCCATCAACGACCAGGTACAACTCTGGGAGTTGTGCCGGGACTACCCGGAGAAGATCTTCGTGTCGCTCGACGTGCTGCCCAACGAGGAGCTCGCCACCCGGGGTTGGACCGCCGGCAGCGGCCGCTACCTCGAGGAGGTGCTGATCGAATTGTCGTCGGCGGGGGTCGCCGGCTTCCACGTCCAGCAGGCGAATCGGAATACCCTCGTCGAGCCGTCCAACCTGGGCATCCTCGCGGCTGCCCTCCAGGTCGTGACCGAACCGGTCATCGCCTCGGGCGGCGCCCGGGACATCGCCGATCTCATCTCACTTCGAGACCTGGAGCGGAATGGCCGGCGGCTGCAGGGGGTGGTGGCCGGACGAGAGATCACCGAAGGCCGGTTCACCCTCGATGAGGCCAGGGCGCTCCTCGGCGGGTAGCACCCACCATCCCGCCCGGCGGCGGCCTCCCGGCGAAGACCGGGGCGGTGGCGCCCGTAGACTCCTCTCACCATGCACATCGGTTTCCTCAACCCCCAGGGCAACTTCGATCCCGGCGACTCGTACTGGACCGAGCACGCCGACTTCGGAGGTCAACTGGTGTACGTCAAGCAGGTGGCGCTGGCGCTGGGCGAGATGGGCCACCGGGTCGACATCCTGACCAGGCGGATCGTCGACGCCGATTGGCCTCCCTTCGCCAACGATCTCGATGTCTATCCGGATGCTCCGAATGTGCGGATCGTCCGGGTCCCCGCCGGGGAAGACGACCGGTTCCTGCCCAAGGAGGACCTGTGGCCCTTCCTGGGGAGGGATTGGGTCCCGGGGATCATCGACCTCTACCGGGCCGAGGGCTCGTTCCCCGATGCGTTCACCGGCCACTACGGCGACGGCGGCCTGGCCGCCGTGCTGCTCAGAGCAGAGATCGGGATCCCCTTCACGTTCACCGCCCACTCGTTGGGTGCCCAGAAGATGGACAAACTGGAGGCCCGCTGTTCCAACCTGACCGAACTGGAGGATCGCTATCACTTCGCCTCCCGATTGGTCGGGGAGCGGCTGGCGATGAACCACTCCGGGGTCAACATCACCAGCACCCGCCAGGAGCGCTTCGAGCAGTACGGGCATCACGCCTACCGGGAGGCGGTCTCCGTCGACGACGATGCCCGGTTTGCGGTGGTGCCCCCCGGCGTGAACCTGGCGATCTTCGGATCCGATGCCCGGGCCGCCACCGAAGCGGCGACCCGCCGGACGGTGGACGACCGCCTCGCCCGCGACCTCGACCCCGGTCGCCTCGGCCTCCCGGTCGTGGTGGCGTCCAGCCGCCTCGATCCCAAGAAGAACCACTTCACCATCGTGGAGGCGTTTGCCACCGACGATGCGCTGCGCCGCACTGCCAACCTGGTGATCCTGACCGGGTCGCTCGACGACCCGCTGCACAGCGACGACGGCATCTCTGCCGGCGAACTGGCGGTGCTGCGCCCGCTCCGGGAGCTCATCGCCTCTGCCGGGTTGGAGGGGTCGGTGGCGGCCTTTGCCCTGCCGGGGCAGGAGCGGCTTGCCGCCGCCTATCGCTACCTGGCCGAGCGGCGCTCGGTGTTCTGCCTCACCGCGCTGTACGAGCCGTTCGGCCTCGCTCCGCTCGAGGCGGCGGCGGCCGGGCTGCCGCTGGCCGTGACCCGTAACGGGGGGCCCTCGGAGAGCCTGGTGCAGGACGGTATCGAATACGGCGTGCTGGTCGACCCCGCCGATGTGGCGTCGGTGGCCGCCGGCCTGCTGCGGGCGCTCGGCCCCGAGTGGGACGATCTCGCCGCCAGAGGAAGGCAGCGGGTGCTCGACCGCTACACCTGGGACCGCACCGCCGAGGGGTACCTGGGCGCCATCGAACGGGCCATGGCCAACGCCGGAGGATCACTCCTGCCGATTCCCGCCTGGTTCGGTGATCCCGGTTCCGGAGACGGCTTCGATGCCGGAGACCTGGCCGCGATCTACCTGGTCTAGGCCGGCCGGGGGCGCCGGGCCATCGCCGTACCCGTTCGATCCCGGCGGCTACTCGACGACCCAGGACCCGCTGGAGGTGACCAGGTCCTGCAGGTTGCCGGGTCCCCGCGAGGTCTGGGCGTCGAGGATCTGGCGGTCGAGGTCGGCCTCATAGGTGGAGCGGGGCACGTCGCGGAACACCCCGATCGGGGTGGGGCCGAACGGGCCGTGGGCGAGGCGGCTGAGGGCAAAGGCGGCGGCCGGGCTCTCGGCGTGGGCATCGTGGACGTGGAGGCTGGCGAGGCCGACCTCGGCGACCTCGACGATGTGGGGGGTCCCGTCGAAGATCATCACCCCGTGCTCGTCGTTCGGTCCGAAGGTGACCGGCTTGCCGTGCTCCAGGTTGATGCGGTTCTCCGACCGCTCCTCCTTCCCGGTCAGCGCCTCAAATGCCTTGTCGTTGAAGACGTTGCAGTTCTGGTAGATCTCGATGAAGGCGGAGCCCTGGTGCTGGGAGGCCGCCTCCAGCATCGCCACCGTGTGATCCCGGTCCATGTCGATGGTCCTGGCCACGAAACTCGCCTCGGCGCCCAGGGCCAGCGAGACCGGGTTGAACGGGGTGTCGACGGACCCCATCGGGCTCGACTTGGTCCGCTTCCCCTTCTCGCTGGTGGGGGAGTACTGGCCCTTGGTGAGCCCGTAGATCTGGTTGTTGAACAGCAGCACCTTGATGTTCACGTTGCGCCGCATGGCGTGGATCAGGTGGTTGCCGCCGATCGACAACGCATCGCCGTCACCGGTGACCACCCAGACGCTCAGGTCGGGCCTGGCGACCGCCAGGCCGCTGGCGATGGCGGGGGCCCGGCCGTGGATCGAGTGCATCCCATAGGTGTTCATGTAGTAGGGGAATCGGCTCGAGCAGCCGATCCCGGAGACGAACACCGTGTTCTCTCTGGCGACCCCCAGGTCGGCCATGAAGTTCTGGACGGAGGCGAGGATGGTGTAGTCCCCGCACCCGGGGCACCAGCGGACCTCCTGGTTGCTCTGCCAATCCTGGCGGGTGGTGGTTTCGGTCATGCCTCGATCAACTCCAGGATCTTGTCGCGGATCTCACCTGTCTTGAACGGTTCGCCCTGCACCTTGCTGAACCTGGTGCAGTCGAGCAGGTACTCGGCGCGCAGCAGGCGCCACAACTGACCCCGATTCAACTCCGGCACCAGCACCTTCTGGTAGGAGCCCAGCACCTCGCCGAGGTTCCTGGGGAAGGGATTCAGGTGCCGGAGGTGGGCCCTGGCGACCTTGGCGCCCTGGTGGCGGACCATCCGGACCGCGGCGTGGATGGCCGAGGACGTCGAACCCCAGCCGAGCACCAGCACGGTGGCGCCCTCCTCACCATCGACCTCGATGTCGGGGATGTCATCGGCGATGCCGGCGATCTTGCGCTCCCGGTAGTCGGTCATCAGTTCGTGGTTGGGGCCGTCGTAGCCGACCGCCCCGGTCCCGTCGACCTTCTCGAGGCCGCCGATCCGGTGCTGCAGGCCGGCGGTGCCGGGGATGGCCCACGGCCGGGAGAGGGTGGCCGGGTCCCGCAGGTAGGGCAGGTAGCGGTCGGGGCTGTTCAGTTCGGTCTGGAATGGGACGCTGATGTCCGGCAGTGCCTCCAGATCGGGGAGCCGCCACGGCTCGGCGCCGTTGGCGATGTATCCGTCCGAGAGCAGGATCACCGGGGTCATGTACTTGAGTGCGATGCGGACTGCCTCGATCGTGGTCTCGAAGGCGTCGGAGGGGGAGCCGACCGCCACCACCGGGAGCGGTGACTCACCGTGCCGCCCGTACAGCGCCATCAGGAGGTCCGACTGCTCGGTCTTGGTGGGGAGCCCGGTCGAGGGGCCGCCCCGCTGGACGTCGACGATCAGCATCGGCAACTCGGTCATCAGCGCCAGGCTGATGGTCTCGCTCTTGAGCGCCAGGCCGGGTCCCGAGGTGCCGGTGACGGCCAGGTGGCCGCCGAAGGCCGCCCCCAGCGCCGCACCGGCGGCGCCGATCTCGTCTTCTGCCTGGAAGGTCCTCACCCCGAAGTTCCGCCGGCGGGCCAGTTCGTGGAGGATGTCGGAGGCCGGCGTGATCGGGTACGAGGCGTAGAACACCGGGAGCTTGGCCGCCTGGCCGGCGGCGATGATCCCCCAGGCGACCGCCTGGTTGCCGGTGACGTTGGCGTAGGTCCCCGGTTCCATCTTGGCCGGCTTGACCTCGTAGGTGTGCCGGAAGACCTCGGTGGTGATGCCCAGGTTGTAACCGGCCTTGAAGGCGTTGGTGTTGGCGGCCAGCACCTCGGGGGTCGACCCGAACTTCGATTCGATCCACTTGATCGTCGGTTCGACGGGGCGGCCGTACATCCACGCCAGCACGCCGAGCGCCAGGAAGTTCTTCGACCTCAGGACGCCCCGGCCCTTGAGGCCGGTCTCTTCGACCGCCTTCTTGGTGAGCTCCTCCATGGGGACCGGGAGGACCGTGAAGGCATCGAGCGTGCCATCCTCGAGTGGATTGGCGGTGTAGCCGGCCTTGGTCCACCGGCGCTCGGTGAAGGCATCGGTGTTGACGACGAGGGTGCCGGCCGGTTGCAGGTCGGCGAGGTTGGCCTTGAGGGCTGCCGGGTTCATGGCCACCAGGACGTCGGGGTGGTCGCCGGGGGTGAGGATGTCGCGGTCGGCGATGTGGACCTGGAAGGTGGAGACCCCGCCGAGGGTGTCGGCGGGGGCGCGGATCTCCGCCGGATAGCTCGGAAAGGTCGAGAGGTCGTTTCCGAAGATGGCGGAGGCTTCGGTGAAGCGGGCTCCCGCCAACTGCATGCCGTCGCCCGAATCGCCTGCGAAGCGAATACGGACGGATGAGATCTCCTCGACCTCAGCCTCGTCTCGTGGGGGCGCTTGCTGGGACACCTCGATGCCTGCCTTGTGGTTGGGGATGTTGGCAACGGCCGGCGCTGCGAGGGCGCATTCTATGCGGGGGACGAAGGAAGGCCGAACGGCCCCGGCCCGGCTCCGGGCGGAGCCCGGAAGGCGACCACCCCGGCCTCCTCGAGTGCCAACCCGACACCCAGCAGCAACTCCTCTCCCCAGCGGGGGCCGATCAACTGTAACGACGGCGGCGGGGACTCAGGGAGGGCCAGCGGCAGGGCGATCGCCGGCACCGAACCATGGTTGACCAAGGCGGTGAACCATGCGAAGGCGGTGCGATAGGGGACCGGTCCCGCCTCGGTCGGGACG
>JAHJML010000130.1 GCA_018821365.1 Actinomycetota bacterium
CTCAGGTCATGGAGCGCAGCATTGCCCGCACGTCGTTTCGACGCAACAACAACAGGTGCAGGTGGCGGCTCTCATGTGCACGGAAGCGTACAACGCCGCGGTCGCTACCAACAGAGATTCTTCGGCCCCCCTCGGACCGGCCGTCCCGTCAGCAACTCTCGAAACCCCCGGTGCCGGTCCCGAAGCCGGCAATGGCTGCCTTGGCGCCGGGCGGATTGCTCACCGGGTTGACGAACCGGCCGTTGCCGTAGCCCAGCGCGGGGATCCGCCACCGCTGGCCGAGGAAGTCGTCGAAGAAGTCGGCCCCCATGGCGTCGAGGTCGCCCCACCGGGTGTCGGGGCGAATGCCTCCTGCGATCAGCAGGTTGGCGGGAAGATCGGCCAAGTCGTTGACCTCCCACCCGTCGAACCGGCGGGTGCCGCTGCGGTCGGTGAAGACCACACTGAATCCCTCCCATCGAGCCTTGAACCATTCGTTCCCGTCGCAGGCGTCGACGTACCACCCGGTGGCGCTGTCGGGCACTCCGAGTGCCCCGATCAACCCTGCGTAGGCCGTCTCCGAATCGGTTCCGAACGGCCAGGCTCCGACACCGTTCTCGGATGCCAGCAGCAGGAGAGAGGTCCCATCCATCACCTCGGTCAGCACCGCCCTGGTGTTGGGGCCGACTCTGCCGTCCCTGGTCAGCAGGTAGTCGGTTTGGAAGGCGATGACCGCAGCCCGGGTCCCCGGCCCGTACTTGCCGTCAATGTCGCCGGTCAGGTACCCGAGGGCCGCCAGGTCCTCCTGGAGCGCCTCCACGTCGGCGCCCTCGTCGCCGGGGCGGAGGACGCCGTCGTCGGTGAGGGTGACGCAGGTGAGGGGATCGGCGGAGAAGTCGCACCGGACCTCGCCCTGGTAGGCCGCCCCGCCGCCGGCCTCGAGGTCGACGACGGTGACCATCCCGGTCACCGTCGCGGTGGTGACGTCGAAGGCGGCCGGCACCAACTCCACCGCCACCGGGCCGGCGGGCGCCGCCACCGCGTAGTCGGTCGTCTCGAGGAGGGCGGCTTCCACCGAGGCGCCATCGATCACCACCGTGGCTTCGAAGCCCTCACCCCCCGGGGTGTACAAGACGATTGCCGAGGGGACGATGTCCATGCTCGGAGAGCCGAGGAACACATCGACCAGCACCTGCCCGGGGGCCAGGCCGCTGGTGGACGGGGGCGGATCCCATGCCGCCACGGTCAGCAGGTCGGCCTCTCCGCCATCCCCGCTGGTCGATCGGCTCGAGGCGAGGCGGGTGTGGGCGTCGTCGGCCCACTCGAGTTCGTGCCACCCCGAGCCCATCAAGGGGTCCTCCACCCGGCCCTCGGTGAGCGAGGCGAGGGTGCCGGGTTCGATCGAAGGGGTCGTCGCCGGGGTGGTGGTCGTCACCGGGGCGGTGCTTCCGGTGGAACCGGCCTCCGTAGTGGATGTCGATCCACCCGGCTGGGTGGTTCCCGTCGACAGCGCCGCCTCACCGCCGCAGGAGGCAGCCAGCAGCCCCACACCCAGGATCAGTGCGAGTGGCCTACGCATCGGCTCCCCCGGTCGATCGGCTCGATGGCCAAGCCTGCCAAACCGGGGCGTCGGAAGCAAACACCCTGCCGCCTCCGGTGCGGGCAACTCCCGGATATCAGATGCGGTCGAGGACGATCACCGGGATGGAGGCCCTGGCGGTCTTCTGCTCGTATTCGGCGAAGAACGGCCAGTCGGCCGTCTGGCGGGTCCAGATGGCTTGACGCTCGGCGCCCACGATCGTCCGCGCCCGCACCGCCACCACATCCGTGCCCACCTCCACCGTGGTCTCCGGGTGGGCCTTCAGGTTGTGGAACCAGTCGGGGTTGGTGTCGGCCCCGCCCTTGGAGGCGAAGACGGCGTAGCCGCCGTCCAGTGCCTGGTACATGAGCGGGGTGACCCGCTCCGTGCCGGTCCTGGCGCCGCGGTGATGGAGCAGCAGCAGTGGCCTGCCCGCAAAGGACCCGCCCACCTCGCCGCGGTTGGCCCGGAACTCCTCGATGATGCCGCTGTTCCAGTCACTCATGGTCGGTTCTCCTGTGGTCGGACTCCGATCTCAACCCCGGGAGCCGCCGATCGCTTCCCCGCCTACGGCCAGGGATGGGGGAGCCGCCCCTCGAAGGGGTGGCGGCCCAACAGCACGTCGGCCACCCCGCCCGCTTCGGTTCCGGGGAGCCAGGCGGCGACGATCGCATCCGCCCGATCGGCGATGGGAGGCAGCAGCATCGGGCGGCCCGAGTAGACCACCACGATCAGCCGCTCGCAGGCGGACCGCATCTGGTGGAACACGGCGGGGTCGATCGACAGGGTGAGGTCGGGCCGGTCCCCCATGCCCTCGGCATACGGCTCCTCGGACGCCACCAGGATCCCGACGTCGCAGTGAGATTCTGGGACGCCGTCGCCCAGGACATGGACCGGCCCGCGGTGACTCGTACGCAGCGCTTCCAGCAGCGTGGTGCCGGGGGTGATGGCCCCCCGGGCGCCCTGCCATTCGATGGTCCATCCTCCGCATTGCAGGCCGATGTCGTCGGCGCCGTCGCCGCCCACCAGCACCGACGCCGCCGCCGGCACCGGGACGGCCTCCTCACCCCGCAGCAGGACCACCGACCGCCTGACGGCCTCCCTCGCCAGCGCCCGGTGGGCGGCACTCCCCACCAGCGAGAGCGGGGGCGGATCGGGCTTGGCGATGTCGAGGAGGCCCAGCGCCGCCTTGGCGGTCAGGATCCTGCGCACCGCCAGGTCGATCCGTTCCATGGAGATGTCGCCATCGGCCACCGCAGCGGTGGCGTCGGCGAAGAAACGCCGGTACTCGATCGGCACCATCACCATGTCGACACCTGCGTTGACCGAGCGGACCACGCAGGTGCGGTAGTCGGGATCGAGTTGGTCGATGCCCATCCAATCCGAGACGACCAGGCCGCCGAAACCCAACTCACCCCGCAGCACGTCTTCGAGCAGGTAGCGATGACCGTGCATCTTGTCGCCCCGCCACGACGAGTAGGAGGCCATCACCGTGAGCGAACCCGCCGCCACCGCCGCCCGATAGGGGTGGAGGTGGACGGCCCGCAGTTCCTCCTCCCCGATGGGCGCATCGCCCTGGTCGATGTACCAATCGGGCCAGAGGTCCCACCAGTCGTTCCAGGGGACCCTCCGGGCGCTCCCCCAGGCCGCCGCCCCGTCGCCGAGATAGTGCTTGGGACAGGCGAGCACCGATGACGAGTCGTCCGGATCGGGACCACCGGGCCTGCCGTGGAGGCCCTCGACGTAGGCGGCGCCCATCGCCGCCACCAGTGCCGGGTCCCTCCCGAATCCTTCGTAGGTGCGGCCCCAGCGCGGGTCGAGTGGCACGGCGACACAGGGGGCGAAATCCCAGCGCACCCCGGTGGCGGCGATCTCGATGGCGGTAGCCCTCGCCACCCTCCGCACCAGGTCGGGATCACCTGTGGCGCCCAGACCGATCGAGTGGGGGAAGATGGTGGCGCCTCGCAGGTTGTTGTGCCCGTGGACCCCGTCGACCCCGTAGAGGAGAGGGATGCCCAATCGGGAGGCACCGGCGGCCTCGGTCATCTCCCCCACCATGGCCGCCCAGTTGGCGGCGTCGTTGGGGGTCGGGTTGCCGCCGCCTCCACTCAGCACCGAGCCGATGCCGAGTTCGGCGACCTCCTCGGGGGTGATGCTCCCCTTCTCGACCTGGGCCATCTGGCCGATCTTCTCGGCCGGCGTCATCTCGGTGATCAGGTGCTCGATGGATGCTGCGGGGCCGGTCATGCCTCCCTGAGGCTAATGGGATAGCAGATCGCCGGTGCCGCGGCCCCACCACGCGTAGGGTTCCTCCATGGGCAGGGTGAGATCGGCGATGGAGCGGATCGGTGGCGAGGCGCTCGCCATCGTCATGGGGAGCCTGGCCGGGGTCGTGATCGGGGCGGCGGTGGGGTTTGGGCTGTTCCTGGCAGCCGAGTTCCTGGCCGAGACCATCTTCGAATTCGAGGGCTTCGGCGACGGCCCGTTCATCGACATGGCTCCCCGCTCCCGGTTCAGGGGCGGGTTCCTGGTGCTGGGGGCGATCGCCGGCATCCCGGCCTCCTGGTGGTGGATGCGCCGGATGGAGAAGTCCGACGAGGAGTGACCGTCTCCGTCTCGGCAGTCGCACCCGACCCGTCCCTACGACAGGGCCGTTTGCCCCTGGTGAGATAATCGATCATCGACTGAAATGGGTAGGCAATCGGGGAAAGGGATCGCGCATGAGGCTCTATACGTTCCGGGTGGCATCCCCGGTCGGGCCGATCGTGAGGATCGGGGCGGAGGCGGGCGGCAGACTGATCGATCTCAACGCGGCCGCTGCATTCGCCTTCAGCGAGCAGGGAGAACCGGACGCCGCCGAATATGCCGACTTCCTGGTCCCCCCCGACATGATCACGTTCCTCTCGCGGGGCGAGAAGGCCAAGTGGGCCGCCGCCGAGAGCATCGACCTGGCCGCCGGTGCCGGCCTCTCCGAGGGTCCCAACGGCGCCCGCCTCACCTACGGTTTCGACGAAGTGCACGTGATGGCGCCGGTCCCCAAGCCCAACATCGTGTGGGACTCGATGGTGTTTCTCGAGCACGTCAAGATGGGGCGGCCCGTCATCCCCGACGTGTTCTTCGACTGGCCCCCCTACTTCACCCAGAGCGGGGCCATCGTGGCCGGGCCCTACGACCCGATCGTCCGCCCCCGTTTCACCAGGGAATTGGACTTCGAACTGGAGTTCGGTGCCTACATCGGCACCGCCGGGATCAACATCCCCGCCGAGGAGGCCGAGCACCACATCGCCGGCTTCACCATCTACAACGACATCTCGGCCCGCGACGTCCAGTTCAAAGAGATGGAGATGATGCTCGGCCCCGCCAAGGGCAAGAACTTCGAGGGCTCCAACATCATGGGACCGTGCCTGGTGACGCCCGATGAGTTGGACTACAACGACATGCGGATGATCTGCCGGATCAACGGCGACGTGGTGGTCGACGACCACTCGGGCAGCATGCACCACAAGTTCCCCCGCATCATCGAGTGGATCTCCCAGGAGGAGTACCTGTACCCCGGCGACTTCATCGCATCGGGTACCTGCGATCACGGGACCGCCCAGATGTCGGAGTTGAAGCGCTGGCTGGTGCCCGGCGACATCGTCGAGATGGAGATCGAGGGCATCGGGGTCATCCGCAACGAGGTCGTCGCCGCCCCCGGCGACGAGTAGCCCGGACAGAACGGACGCAAGGAGACAGACATGACCAGGAAGAAGCGGCTGTTCCTGCTGCACACGATGCCATTCGTTCTCAATGAGATCAGCGCCCCTCTGGAGAAGCAGTTCCTCGCCGCGCACCCCGATGTCGAGATCCAGACGATGCTGGACACCAGTCTGCTGGCCGACACGATGGCGGCCGGCAAGGTGACCCCGGTCACCGCCAACCGACTGCTCGGCTACGTCCAGGCGGCCGAACGGGCCGGCGCCGACCTGCTCCTGCTCACCTGCACCTCGATGGGTGAGGGCATGACCCACGTGCGGGAGTTCTCGTCACTGCCCACCCTGTGCATCACCGAGCCGATGATGAAGCAGGCGCTCGACCTGGGAACCCGGGTGGGGATCATCGGCACCGTCCCCACCAGTCCGGCCCAGATCATCGCTCCCCTGATGGCCGAGGCGGGGCGGCGCGGCCTCACCGCCGACGACCTGACCATCGTGGTCGAGGTGGTCGAGGCGGCCTTCCAGGCCCGGGGCCGGGGCGACACCCCCGAGCACGACCGCCTGGTGTCGGCGGCGCTGGCCGAGATGGCCGCCGAGCACGAGATCGACTCGATCCTCTTCGCCCAGGCTTCGATGACCAACACCGTCTTCGAAGATCCCGGCGTGCCGGTCCTCACCCTGGGCGCCTCGGCCTTCGAGGCGGCCGGGGAGATGCTGGCCGGCTGACGCCGGAGGGAAGGGGAGCGAATCATGGATGTCATCGGGACGTCCGCCGAGCGGGTCGGAGGTGTCGACCGGGTGACCGGCGCCCAGCAGTACCTGGCCGACCTCCCGATCCATGATGTGCTGCACGTCAAGTTGGTGACTCTCGACTACCCGACGGCCCGCATCCTGTCGATCGACACCAGTGCCGCCGAGCAGGTGCCCGGGGTTCGGCTGATCATGACGGCCGCCGATCTCCCCGACCCGATGCCCCGCTATGGGATGCAGCACCACGATCGTCCGATCATCGCCATCGGTGAGACCAAGTTTCACGGGGAACCGGTCGCGGCCGTCGCCGCCGAGACCCTGGAGGCTGCCGAGGAGGCCGCCGGGTTGGTCCGGGTCGAGTACGAGGTGCTCCCCGCCATTTCGTCGGTGGCCGCCGCGCTCGATCCGGCCTCCCCCCTGGTCCAGGACCCGGCCATCCGCAAGGAGGGGCCGTTCCGCCACACCAACACGATCGCCGAGTACCACTTCGGCTGGGGCGACGTCGATGCGGCGGCGGCCGGGGCCGACCTGATCGTCGAAGGCACCTACCAGTGGCCGATGCAGACCCACTTCGCCATCGAACCCCACGGGTTCATCGCCGCCCCCGACGGCGACGGCATCGTGGTGTGGAGCACCATCCAGCATCCCTACCAGTTGCAGAGGACGCTGGCCAGGGTGCTCGGGTTGCCACTGGCGAAGGTGCGGGTGATCGCCCCCGACCCCGGCGGCGGGTTCGGCGGCAAGCAGCACCCCAAGTTCGAACCGCTGCTGGCGTTCATGGCGCTGCAGGCGCAGCGCCCGGTGCGGCTGATCCTCACCCTCGCCGAGACCTTCCAGGCGGCCCGGCGGGCGGGCGCCGAAGTGACTGTGCGAGCCGGCCTCCAGTCGGACGGCACCCTGGTGTTCCAGGACTTCGAGAACAACTTCCTGCTGGGGGCCTACGCCGAGGCGGGCGATCGGACCGCCAGCAAGCCGTCCTACCTGTCGGCGGGGCCGTACCGGACCCCGGCGGTCCGCATCGTCTCCCGCGGCCTGCTCACCCACACCACGCCGACCCATCCGCTGCGGGGCTTCGGCATCCCCCAGTTGACCTGGGCCAGGGAGCAGATCCTCGACGAGGCCGCCCATCGCCTCGGCATGGATCCACTGGCGCTGCGGATGAAGAACCTGGCCCGCTACCGCGAGGAGTTCATCCCCGGCGACACCCCCGCCGACGGCGACTGGGCGCAGACGGTCGAAGAGGCGGCCCGATTGATCGATTGGGGATCACCGCTGCCGGAGGGCAGGGGGCGGGGCATGGCGGTGGCCGTCAAGTCGGGCCCCACCACCGGCCTCTCCTACGCCAGGGTGCGCCGGTTGGCCGACGGGAGCGCCGTCGTCCTGTTCGGCACCTCGGACATGGGCCAGGGGGCCCGCACCGTCTTTGCCCAGATCGTGGCCGAGGAGTTGGGCATCCCCCTGGATCGGGTCTCGGTGATCAGCGGCGACACGGCGGTGGTCCCCTACGACCAGCAGACCTCGGCCAGTCGGTCGACGGTGCTGATGGGCAACGCCGTGATGCGAGCCTGCGACGACGTCAACCGGCAGATCGCCGGGATGGCGGCCCGGATCTACGGGGTCGCCGAGGAGGAGGTGGCCGCCCGCAACGGGGTGGTGCGGATGTCCAACGAGGAGATCCCCGCCGACGAGGTGGTGGCCGCCGGACTCGGGCCGCTCGGCGGCGAGATCTCGGGGGTGGGCGAGATGCGCAAGGACGTCGTGCCGGGTCATCCACTGGCCGGCACCGCCACCTTCTACGAGTTCAACTGCACCGCCGTCGAGGTCGAAGTCGATGCCGCCACCGGGGTGACCCGGGTGCTGCGGCACGTTTCGGTCGGCGACGCCGGCAAGGCGCTCAACCCGGGCCAGGTGACCGGCCAGGACGACGGGGCCGCCGTCATGGGCCTCGGGCATGCCCTCATGGAGCACCTGATCCTCGACGAGGCCGGCCGGGTCCGCAACCTGGGCGCCGTCGACTACCGGATCCCCACCGTCATGGACATGCCAGGCGAGTTGGTGACCCGCTCCATCGAGAACGGCGACGGGCCGGGACCCTACGGGGCCAAGGGAGTGAGCGAAGGCAGCCTGCTGGGCACGGCCCCGGCGGTGGCGGCGGCGGTGCGCGATGCCGTCGGCGTGGTGATCCGGGACCTCCCGCTGACCCCCGAGCGGGTCTGGACGGCGATCCAAGAGCAGCAGCCGACCCGCTGAGGCGTTAAGAGCGCGCGCAATTAGGTGGTAATCGGGTGTTCCATCGGTCGGCCCAGTCGAAGAGTTTGATGGTGAGGATGAGGGC
>JAHJML010000016.1 GCA_018821365.1 Actinomycetota bacterium
CCGTAAACGTCGGCGGTACCACGGAAGGCGGCGACGGCGTGATCACGCTGATCGTGGCGATCGCCACCGCCGCGGCGGCGATCTTCCTGAAGAACAAGGCCCGCATGATCACGGTCGTCATCGGCGGCGCCATCCTCGCCATCGTCGGCCTCGTCAACGTGCTCGACATCAACAGCACGGCCACCGACTACGGGGACATCGGCGTGAGTGTCTCCGTCGGCATCGGTCTGTGGATGGTGCTGGCCGGCGGCGTCGTCGCAGTGGTAGGGGCCTTCCTGAAGAAGTAGCCCCGCAGGGACCGTGGAATCGGCGGGCCGGGCAACCGGTCCGCCGACTCGTTTGTCGGGTTGGAGCGGCCGGGAACCCGGGCCCTCCCACCCCGGCAGCACCGGGTCGTTCCGCCCTACGAGGCTGGGGAGGCGGGGGTGAGGCTGCCGAGTCGTCGGCGGATTTCGGCGGTCTCGTCGGAGAAGGCGTAGTCCCAGAAGGCTTCCTGGGCCCGGGTGGCCGGCCGGGAGGTGTCGCGGGCCAGGTAGAGGACACGCTCCGGCCTGACGCCCTCGACCTCGACGACCGAGACCTCCCCGTCTCCTGCCTCGGTGGCGACCAGGGCCGAGACGAAGGCGACCCCGATGCCCTCCGCCACAGCCATCCGGATCGCCTCGGAGTTGCCCATTTCCATGATCCGGGGGAGGTCCTCGATCCCGATGTCGTGGGGGGCCAGGGCTTCACGGACGGCGGCGACGGTTCCCGACCCGTCCTCGCGGGAGAACCTACCCGGCCAGGGCGGCTTCCACCATCTCCTCGACGAGAGCGGTGAAGGTGTAGGTGGGCTGCCAGCCGAGCACCCGGCGCGCCTTGGATGCATCCCCGGTGAGCACCTCGACCTCGGCCGGGCGGTAGAAGTCGGGTGACACGTCGACGACCGTCTTGCCGGTCGCCTCGTCGATGCCGACCTCGTCGACACCCTGCCCCTCCCAGCGGATGGTCACTCCCACCTTCTTGAAGGCGATCTCGGCGAGTTCCCTGACCGAGTGCACCTCGCCGGTGGCCAGCACGTAGTCGTCGCCGTGGGGTTGCTGCAGCATCAGCCACATGCCCTCCACGTAGTCCTTGGCGTGTCCCCAGTCGCGCTGGGCGTCGAGGTTCCCCAGCGTCAGCCTCTCCTGGCGCCCGGCCGCCACCGCCACCGCCCCGATGATGATCTTCTGGGTGACGAAGTCCTTGCCGCGGAACGGCGACTCGTGGTTGAACAGGATGCCGTTGGAGCCGTGCAGGCCGTAGCCCTCTCGGTAGTTCTTGACGATCCAGTACGAGAACAACTTCGAGACCCCGTAGGGGGAGCGGGGATGGAAGGGGGTGTCCTCGTTCTGGGGCGTCTCCTTGACGAGTCCGAACAACTCCGAGGTGGATGCCTGGTAGAAGCGCGTCGTCTCCATCAGGCCGAGGGTGCGGATGCACTCGAGGAGTCGGAGGGTGCCGAGGGCGTCCACATCCGCCGTGTACTCGGGGATGTCGAAGGAGATCCGCACATGCGACTGGGCGCCCAGGTTGTAGACCTCGTCGAAGTGGTACTCGTTGAAGAGCTTCAGCAGGCAACCGGTGTCGGTCAGGTCGCCGTAGTGGTACTGGAGACCGCCGCCCGCCTCGAACGCCCGGAGCCTGAGGAGGTTCTCCTGGGTGGTCCGCCGCTTGAGTGCGTGAATCCGATAGCCCCGCTCGAGGAGAAACTCCACGAGGTAGCCGCCGTCTTGCCCGGTCACCCCGGTGATTAAGGCCGTCTTGCTCATCGTCCTCTTCCCGATCGTCGTCATGGTCGACGGGCCACCCGGCTCCGTCGACGGGCCACCCGGGTCTTCCGGCGGGCGTGGCCCCGGAACCGGACCAAGCATAGGGTGGGCCGCCATCGCTCCGGGTAGCGTCGCCGGGACGGCCGCGGCCCGGCTCGGATCGACCGCTTCCGGGTGGCCGGCGGTCGGAAGGAAATCCGGTCGCAGCGGGTATTTAGGTTCCGGTAGCGACCGGAACCGGCTACAGTGGTAGTGAGCACGCCGATATGCGTGCAACGCCCGCCTTTGCTTCTTCTGTCCCGTCGAGTGAAGTCGCCGCAGGACCCCACGGCCTCCAACCGGCAACCGTGCCGCAATGGATGCGGGGTTTCAGCCTGCGGGGCGTTCCGATCAGACGGTTCAATGCTTCAGAAGGAGCACACCCATGTCCACCAACATCTATGTTGGGAACCTTGCGTTCTCGACCGATTCCGCCGCGTTGCGGAAACTGTTCGGCGAGTACGGCGAGGTCACCAGCGCCCAGGTCGTCGACGACCGCGACACCGGCCGCTCCCGCGGCTTCGGTTTCGTCGAGATGGCCTCCTCCGAGGAAGCCAACAAGGCGATCTCCGAGATCAACGGCTCGACCGTCGACGGTCGCCAACTCAACGTGAACCTGGCCAAAGAGCGTTCCAGGTAACCACTGTCGCAGGGGGTCGGAGATCACTCTCCGACCCCCTTGCACAACCGTCCTCCACCCCGCCCTGCGGGGGCTGATGTTTCGGAAGGAGAACGACATGATCAGGAGTCTCTCCTTGATCGCTCCGGAGACGAAACGGCATCCGAATCCCGGCGCCGGGGGTTCCCGATGAAGCCGACCAAGGTGGTCGACGGGGGACGAGATCGCTGCTTGGCTTGCGGACATCCCAAACGGGAGCATCGGGCCGGTCACTGCACGGTCCCCAAGTGCGCCTGCCTCATCCACTCCGTTGCGGAGCCGAAGAAGTAGTTCGGCTCTGGCGGGGCGAACCGACGGGTGGGTCCCGCCCTCCCCGTCACACCACCCGGCGAAGGGTCAGCCGGATCCGGCCCGGTCTCTGGGCACCTCCTCCCACCGTCCGTCGGGGAGCCGCCGCAGGATCATCTCCGTGCCGCCCAGGCACTCGGGCTCCTGCCACCACTTCGCATTGGAAACGGTGATCCAATGGGGCCAGAGCCGGCCGTGCTCACAGGACCGGCTGTGATCCCGCACCCGGATCGTGTCGTCCGTCACGGTCCGCCCCCGCCTCCCCTCCGGCTCCACCCGGCGACCGGGCCGTCCGGTTGAGTGGTCATCCCTCCAACCCGCTCACGATGCGCTCGAAGAGGTCGCCGAGCGACTGCTCGGCGAGATGGTGGAGACCGAGCGTGTCGACGGCTCCGCCGATGACGCCCAGCGGCGGCTTGTAGGTGGCGATCAGGGCCAGCGAGGTGCGTTCGTCGGCCACCGGGATCGCATCGATCCTCGCCTCGAGGTGGGGGAACAGTTCGCCGTGGAGGGCAGCATCGGCGCTGAACATCAGATGGGCTCCCACGGCCTCGGCGTGGGGTTCGTCGTACCCGATGATTTCCACCGTGACATCCCTGGAGATCTCGGTTCCCCGCAGGCGGGCGGCCAGCGTGGTGCGGAGCGGCGGGCCGGCGCCACCGAACAGCGCGGCCGCCTCATCGCGCAGGCGATCGCGCACCCGTTCGTACGGTGTTTCGATGGTCCTGGCGAATTGGATGTCGCGCTTCATTCCGCCCCGCGGACGATGCAGCAACCGTACCCTGAGAGTCGAGATTCCGCCACGGCGTAGTGTCGGGTCGAACCGACGAAGGGTGCCCGTGCCGTATCGGACGATCATCGAGCCATTCAAGATCCACTCCGTCCAGGAGATCGCGTTGCCGACCGCAGAGGAACGGGAGGCCGCCCTGCAACGCGCCGGGTACAACCTCTTCAATCTGCACGCCGACGAGGTGATCATCGACCTGCTCACCGACTCGGGCACCGGAGCGATGTCGGATCGGCAGTGGGCGGCGATGATGGTGGGCGACGAGTCCTATGCCGGGAGCAGGTCGTGGTACCGGCTCCGCGACTCCGTGCGCGATCTGACCGCCATGCCCGAGATGATTCCCACTCATCAGGGCCGGGCGGCCGAGCGGATTCTCTTCGCCGAGGCCGTCGAGGCAGGTGACGTCGTCCCCAACAACACCCACTTCTACACCACCAGGGCCAACATCGAGTATCAGGGGGCCGAAGCCCTCGATCTCGTCATCCCGGAGGGGCGGAACCCGGCAGCCGACCATCCGTTCAAAGGCAACGTCGACATCGATCGGCTGGTGGCGCTGATCGAGGAGGTGGGCGTCGATCGCATCCCGATGGTGATGGTCACCATCACCAACAACTCGGGCGGTGGCCAACCGGTCTCCCTCGGCAACCTGCGAGCGGTGCGCCGGGTGTGCGATCGCTATCACCTGCCGCTGTTCCTCGACGCCTGCCGATTCGCCGAGAATGCTTGGTTCATCAAACTGCGGGAACCCGGGTATGCCGACAAGACCCCCCGCCAGATCGCCAAGGAGATGTTCTCCCTCGCCCACGGCGCCACCTTCTCGGCCAAGAAGGACGGCCTCGCCAACATCGGCGGATTCCTGGCGATGCACGATCAGGAACTAGCCGGGCGGTGCCGCAACCTGCTGATCCTGACCGAAGGGTTCCCGACCTATGGGGGCCTGGCCGGCCGCGACCTCGAAGCGATCGCCCAGGGCCTCGAGGAGGTGCTCGACGAGGAGTACCTCCGGTACCGGATTCGCTCCACTGCCTACCTGGCGGAGAAGGCCGACGCCGCCGGGGTGCCGATCGTCAAGCCCCCCGGCGGGCACGCCGTCTATCTGGACGCCAAGGGCCTGCTGCCGCACATTCCCCAGTCCGAGTACCCGGCCCAGGCGCTGGCCGTCGAGTTGTACCGGGACGGCGGGGTGCGGGGGGTCGAGATCGGCTCGGTGATGTTCGGCAAGCCCCGGCCGGATGGCACCGAGGAGCCGGCCGCGATGGAGCTGGTGCGGTTGGCGGTGCCCAGGCGCACCTACACCCAGAGCCACATCGACTACGTGGCCGAGGTGATCCTGTCGGTCGCCAACCGGGCCAAGGACATCCGCGGCTATCGGATCGCCGAGTCGGCCCCCTGGCTCCGCCACTTCTCGGCCAGGTTCGAGCCCCTGTAGGCAGGCAGGGGACCCCGGACGCGACGGCGGGGCCGGGGTCGAGGACTTCGGACGCTCACAGGAGGGGGTGCTGTGTGCTCAGTCCTGCGACCCGGCCCCACACCGTCAGCCCCAAGCCCGTAGGCCGGGACACCAAAGGGAAGGGAGGCCCCCTCGCTTCTCCATCCATGATGGTACTCGCCGTCGAATCACTGCTAGGGGCAAAGGTCACCATTCGGGAGCATCGGGACCTCCTCCGCTGGACACGGCATCGGCAGGCATGCCAGGCTGATCTCGTGTTCAGAGATCGCATCCACGCCGGTGAAGTGCTGGGGGAGGCGGTGGGGAGGGTCCCATTGGTGGACCCGATCGTCCTCGGGCTTCCCAGGGGCGGGGTGGTCGTGGCGGCCGGGGTTGCCGCGGCCATCGGGGCGCCGCTCGATGTGGTCGTGGTCCGCAAACTCGGCGCCCCCGGCAACCCCGAACTGGGGATCGGAGCGGTGGCCGAGGGGGGTGTGACCATCCTCAACGAGGAGTTGATCGGGCGGCTGGGGGTGACCCGGGAGGAACTCGACGAAGTCACCGCACGCGAGCACGCCGAACTCGAACGACGGCGATCGGCCTACCGAGCCGGCGGCGAGCCCGAGCGATTGGACGGCAGGGATGCAGTGGTGGTCGACGACGGGTTGGCGACCGGCTACACCGCCCGGGCGGCGATCGCCGGGGCCCGCCGGCGGGGCGCCGCCCGGGTGGTCCTGGCGGTCCCGGTGGCAGCCGCCGAGACCGCCCGTGAGATCTCCCCGATCGTCGACGAGTTGGTGTGCGTCGAGAGGCTCACCACGATGCTGGGGGTGGGCGGGTCGTACCGGGACTTTCGCCAGACCAGCGATGAGGAGGTCCGCCGGGTGTTGGGGATGTGAGAGCCGCTACTCGAGCGGCAGGGATCCCATCAGGTGATCGCTGCTGGAGTGCCACAGCATCCAACCCACCCCGCGCTCCTCGGCTTCGGCGATGCTCGCTTCGATCTGCGCCTCGGTGTAGCCCCACCCCTGGATCCAGGGACGCAGCACGGCGCCACCCGCCATCTTGGGGATGCCGCTGTCGAGGGCGTTGCCGATGACGGCATCCGGGTGGTCGACGGGCCGGTCGAACCCCAGCCATCCGGTCCCGTAGTGACTGGCGTAGATCATGGGGGAGATCGCATCCACCGACCAGGAGAGCTCTTCGGGGCGCTGGCCGAGCATCTGGTCGTCGGTGACCGACATGACGATGGCGAAGACGTCGGCGGACACCGCACATCCCAGCGGGTGAAGCCGGTTGCCGGCCTCCTTGAGGAATGCGTCCACCGTGGCGATCCGTTCGGTCGCAGAGGTGGTGGGATCGTCGTATTGGACGACGCTGAGGTCGCCGTCGGTGGGGAAGCGGACGTAGTCGAACTGGATCTCATCGAAGCCGAGTTGGCACGCCTCCACCGCCAGATCGAGCGGATACTCCCAGGCTTCCCGGTCGGTCGGGTCCATCCACCCAAGGCCCTGGCCGGTGGTCCAGATGCCGCCGGTCGCCGAGTTGTGGAGCGCCAACTCCTCGCGCACCGGCGCCCGCACCGGATCCTGGAAGGTCACCACCCGGGTGATCGTGTAGAGGCCCCGTTCGTGGGCGGCCGCCAGCACCTCGCGGGGTTGGTAGCGGTCGGCGACGGCGCCGATGTCGCGGGCCTCCTGCACCTGCGACAGGTACGGGACGATCCCCTTCTCGTCCTTGGTGTCGAAGATGAGGGTGTTGACCGTCGATGCCTCCGCCATTCGCAGGATGCCGGTGTACTTCTCCTGATCTCCGGCGGCCAGACCGTCGACCCTGAGGCCCCTGACGATGAAGGGATCGAGGGTCACATCGATGCGGGCGGCCTTGCCGTCCCATGCGGTCGAGGCCGGGGTCCAGGCCGTCTTGGAGGCGGTGACTTCGCCGGCCAATGCCTCGACGAACTCGAAGTTGCCGTATCCATCGGTCTGGGTCTGCAGGTCGCCGAGCGACACCTCCACCGCGGCCACCCCGATGCCGTTGGGGCCGACCACCCGGCCGGCTACCCGGATCGGCTCCAGTTGCAGATGGAGCGCCTGATCGAGGGGTACCTCGTCGATGGGGAAGGAGGCTTCGATGTAGCCGGGCGCCGAGATCTGGAGGGTCGCCGGTGCGATGAACTCCAGGGCCGCCCGCCCGTTCTCTCCGGATATCGTGGAACCGTTGGGCCCGGCGACGGTGGCGCCGGCCAAACCACCGCGGGTGCCCAGCACCGTGACCACGGTCTTGTCGCCCTGGAACATCGTCGGGATCAGCTTCCAGGCCGAGACGGCGAGGGCGGCGACGATGACGATCAGCATGGCCTTGCGCGGGTTGAAGTTGGGCAGGAACCGCCGGCGGCGCCGGTAACCGGAACTGCCCGAACTGAAGATGCGGAGATCGCTGCCTCGCTGGGCCACGCTGGGTCCTTTCGCGCCGGGACCCACCCCGGCGGTTCTCAGGATAGGACGGGCCGAATCCTGGTTCGGGCAGGGGATGAACGCCCCGGGGGGAGTCCTGGTTCCCGCCGCGGCCCGTCGGCGGCCGCTTCCCTAGAGTGGCGGTCCATGGCAACCGTGCACGAAGCCTTTGAGATCTGGGACGCCTGGTCGTCCGTCGGCGACTCGGTGGCGGTTGCCACCGTCGTCAGGGTGGCCGGTTCGGCCCCCCGGCCGGAGGGCTCACGGTTCCTGGTGTCGTCAGCGGGGGAGATGTCGGGGTCGGTCAGCGGGGGATGCGTCGAGAACGACGTGTACCTGCACGCCACCTCGGTGCTGGAGGGCGGCGGCCCCCTGCTGGTCACCTACGGCATCGCCGATGAAGAGGCCTTCGAGGTGGGTCTCGCCTGCGGGGGGACGATCCAGGTGTTCGTCGCACGGATGGGCGGCGAGGTCGATGCTGCCGCCCGCGACCTGGTGCGGGGCGCCCGGTCCGGGTCGCTGGCCACCGTGGTGGCGGGGCCGGCGATCGGGCAGTCCGTGCTCCTCGACGAGCACGGGACGGTCGTGGCCGGTTCGATCCCGGAGGAGATCGGGGACGACGTCGGTGTGGATGCGGTCCGGTTGGCCGACACCGAGCAGGCGGTGACGCTGAGCTACCACGACCACGACGTCTTCATCGAGACGGTGGTGCCGCCCCCGATGCTGGTCATATGGGGCGCCGACGAGGTCGCCGTCTCGTTGTCGGCGATGGCCCGCCGGGCCGGCTTCCGGGTGACGCTCTGCGATCCCCGCCCCGCCTTCACGGTCCCCGAACGGTTCCCCGACGCCGAACGGGTGGTCGTGGGGTGGCCGGACGACATCGCCGGGCAGGTGACGATCGACCACCGCACCTATGTGGTGTCGCTGACGCACGATGGCAGGGTCGAGGGACCGCTGCTGCCGACGCTGCTGGCATCGCCGGCCAGGTACATCGGTGCGATGGGGAGTCGCCGCACCCACGCCAAGCGGGTCGAACGCCTCGCCGCCCAGGGATGGGATTCCGCCGCGATCGATCGGATCCACGGCCCGGTCGGCCTCGACATCGGAGCCGAGCGCCCTGCCGAGGTGGCGGTGTCGATCCTGGCGGAGATGATCGCCGCCCGCTACCGGTCCGGGTCGGGCGAGGCCCTGCGGGGCACCGAGGGCCGCATCCATCGGCAGCGGCCCGGCGAGGCAGACGTCTGAGCATGAGGATCCGGGCTGACTTCGGCGTCGGACACCCCGCAGCCGATGTCTGGAGCCTGCTGGCCTCGAGTCAGGGGCACTCCTGTGTGCCCGGGCTTCAGGTCGACCAAGCCGGCCGCGGTTCGTTCGCCTTCGACGTGCAGGCTCGCCACCTGGTGTTCGACGGCACCGCGGCGGTGGCCTCCGACGAGCGCGCCCGCACCATCACGGTGGAGGCGAGGGGCGCCGAGCAGGCCGGCCGCGGCAAGGCCCGCACCACCCTGATGGTGAAGGTCGCCGACGACGGCCTGTTCAGCACGGTCAACGTCGAGGCGGATCTCCACCTGACGGGCGAAATCGCTTCCCTGACACGATTGATCGCCGAGGCCGCCTACCGGATCGCCGACCAGGTCGCCGAGTGCCTGGAAGCCCGCCTCGGCACCGGCCCACCCCGGGTGAGGCCTGCTGCGCCACCCCCACCCGGGGAACCCGAACCGAAGACCGGGTGGCTCCGGAGACTGGCCGGCCGCCTCGGCGGGGGCTGAGTCGGGGGAGAGCACTTCGGAAGTGGCCGGGCGGTCTTGCTCTCTCCCGCGCAGCGGGGGAGATGGGCCCGGCCGAGCAGGACGGGGCCAGAGGGGGACGGTGCTCATCCAGAGGCGCGCACGGCGCGCCACCAGAGGGCCTGGGCTCCCCCTCTGCCCCCTGCGGGGGCATCTCCCCCGCAAGCTGGGGAGAGCACTTCGTGACCCCTCTGCCCCTTCTAGTCTGACCCGATGGAGTGGTGGCAGACCGGGGTGATCTATCAGATCTATCCGCGCTCATTCCAGGACGGCAACGGCGATGGGGTCGGCGACCTGACCGGGATCCTCGGCAGGGTCGACTACCTGTCCGAGACGCTCGGGGTGGATGCGGTGTGGTTGTCGCCCTTCTACCGGTCGCCGATGGACGACTTCGGCTACGACATCAGCGACTACTGCGACGTCGACCCGTTGTTCGGCGGCCTGGACGACTTCGATCGCCTGTTGGAGGCATTCCACGATCGGGGTGTCCGGGTGATCGTCGACCTGGTGCCCAACCACACCAGCGACCGGCATCCCTGGTTCCTGGAGTCCCGCTCTGGCCGTGATCACCCCAGGCGTGAATGGTACGTGTGGGCCGATCCCGGTCCCGACGGCGGTCCCCCCAACAACTGGCTGGCCGCCTTCGGGGGAGTCGCCTGGGAGTGGGACGAGTCCACCGGGCAGTACTACCTGCACTCGTTCCTGCGGTCCCAGCCCGATCTCAACTGGCGGAACCCCGAGGTCGAGGCTGCGATGTTCGATGTCATGCGCTTCTGGCTGGAGCGCGGTGTCGACGGTTTTCGACTCGATGTGGCCCATTTCGTGATGAAGGACCCCGATCTGCGGGACAACCCAGTGATCGAACCGGGGGTCGGGGCCTTCAAGGACATGGCCGAGTACGGCACCCAGGATCACCTCTACGACAAGGGACACCCCGATGTCCACCCGCTGTTCCGGAGGATGCGGGCGCTGCTCGACGGGTACCGCTCGCCCCGGGTGGCGATCGGGGAGATCCACATCGACGACTACCGGCAATGGGCCGCCTACTACGGGGCGGATCGGGACGAACTCCACCTGCCGTTCAACTTCCGGTTGCTGTACGCCGACTGGCAGGCGGATGCCATCGGCGCTCTCGTCGACGAGTTGGAGGCGGCCCTGCCGACGGGCGCCTGGCCCAACTACGTGCTCGGCAACCACGACGAACCCCGCCTGGCCACCCGGTTCGGGCCGGAGAACCGCCGCCTGGCTGCGATGCTGCTGCTGACCCTGCGGGGCACGCCGACCCTCTACTACGGCGACGAACTGGGACTGTTCGAGGTGGAGATCCCTCCCGACCGGCAGGTCGACCCGTGGGGGTTGCAGGTCCCGGGACTGGGCCGCGACGGGTGCCGAACCCCGATGCCGTGGGACGGCACCCCCGGCGCCGGGTTCACCAGAGGCGAGCCGTGGCTGCCGCTCGGCCCGCAGGCGGCAGCCATGCACGTCGCCGCCCAGTTGGAGGATCCCGGATCCGTCCTCAACCTCTACCGGGCGCTGCTCGGCCTCCGCCGTGGGATGCCGTCGCTCCACCGGGGCGGCTACCGGAGGATCGAGGCGCCTGCCGGTGTGCTCGGCTACCGGAGGGAAGCCCCCGGTGCGGCACCCGTGGCGGTGATGCTCAACTTCACGGGGGAAGGGCAAGTGGTGGAGGCCGCCGGTGAGATCGCCCTGTCGACCACCATGAACCGAACCGGAACCAGGTCGGCCGGTTCGATCATCCTGGCTCCCCATGAGGGGATCGTGATCGTCGACCGTTGAGCCCGATCCGGGTCGGCTCAGCGCCCGGGGTCTTCCCCCTGGTAGCGATAGCGGACCTGGGGGAGGCGGTGCCCGGCCACGACGGGTGACTTCGCCGTCCCGTCGGGCATCCATCCCAGCCGCTCGTAGAAGCGGCGGGTGGCCGGGGCGTCGCGCAGGGTCCACAGGGTCGCCCGCCCGGGGGCGGCGGCGCCGAGATGGTCGAGGGCGTGCCGCATCAGCATCGTGCCGACGCCGCGTCCTTGGTGATCCTGGTCGACATAGAGGCCGTAGACCTCGGGGTCGCCGCCGGTGTCCTGGTCGCGACTCGGTCCGATGTGGACGAACCCGATCACCGCACCGTCTTCGACGGCCACCGCCGTGTGGAACGGTGGGGCCGACGGCAGGTGCTCGGTGAAGTACCTCTCCCTCGGGGCGGTCTCCTGGGCCTCCAACACGGTCGTGGGGACGATCCCGGCGAATGAGGAGCGCCAGGTCCGGACGTTGAGATCGGCGATGGCAGGGGCGTCGGCCCGCTCCGCCGGCCGGATGTCGATCATCCCCTCAGGATACGGATGCGGGTCTCGGGTCGGGACGGTCAGTGGGGGGATCCGAACTTCCCCCAGGAGGTCATCTCCTCGATTGCCTTGCGCCCCGCCTTCCCTGAATCGCGCCGCTCCCGGCGTTCGGCCGCCTCAGCCTCCTGGTCGGGGTACCCCAGGGCGATCGCATACCGGCATTGGTGACCCTGCGGCACTCCGAGCACCCGGCGGGCGATGTCCTCGTCGTGGAGCGTCACCGGGCACGACCCGATGCCGAGGGCGGCGGCGGCGAGCATCATGTTCTGGGCGACCCTCCCGATGTCGAACTCGTAGCCATCGGAGGGCCAGACGATGGCGATCGCCAGCGCGGCGGCCCGGATCGGGCGGGTGAACGAACCGGCCCCGGCCAGTGCCTGGCGGCCGGCCGGGTCGTCGACGACGACGAAGGCCCACTTCTGGGTGTTCTTGGAGGATCCGGTCCAGCGGGCCGCTTCGAGGATCGCTTCGACCTCGGTGCGGGGAATCGGGTCCGGCAGGTAGTTGCGGCAGACCCGCAGGCCCACCACGTCGGCATAGGTGCTCGGTCGGGGTTCCATGCCCCAACCTTAGGAGGGTGGCTGCACTCGAGTCAGCCTGCCAGGGCCTCGATGAAGGCGGCTGCGATGGGAGCGGCCACCGCGCCGCCGGCGCCGCCGGTCTCGACGACGACCGCAAAGGCGAGATCTCCCCAGAAGCCGATGAACCAGGCGTGGGTGGGCTCGGTCTCCGACCATTCCGCCGATCCGGTCTTCCCGTACACCTGCTCGCCTTCGATGCCGGCTGCGGTCCCGGTGCCGTCGGTGACGACGAGCCGCATCATGCCGGCGAGCATGTTCCGCACATCGGGGTCGAGGGGGATGGAGAGGCCGGAGGCCTCGCCTTCGAGGATGGTGGGGGCGTGCCACTCGCCGGAGGCAACCGCGGCTGCGATCGAAGCCTGATGGATCGGGGTCACCTGGACGGCGCCCTGGCCGATGGCGGCCGCGCCGATGTCGGCGTCCTCGAAAGGTACGGGATAGGAGGGGGCCGCGGTGTCGACGGCCAGCGAGTAACCGGAGCCGTAGCCGAAGTCGGCTGCCGCTTCCACCAACCCGAGGGCGCCGAGGTCGGTGGTGGCCAGTGAGGCGAAGGTGGTGTTGCAGGAGAGGGCGAAGGCCGTTTCCAGGGGGATGTCGCCGCGGTCACGATCGCCTGCATTGGTGAACTCCCTGCCGCCGATCGTGACCACAGCCGGGCACGGCACATCGGTCGATGGGCGGTACCCGGCCGAGAGCAACCCGTAGGCGGTCACCACCTTCGACGTGGACCCGGGTGGGTAGAGGCCGAGCGCCGCCCGGTTGAACCCGTCCAGGGGGCGGCTGGCGATGGCCCGGATCTGGCCGCTGGCGGTGTCGATCGCCACCAGTGCCGCCGGGAGTTCGACATCGACGAGGGCGCCCTCCGCCGCCAGTTGGATGTCGACGGCCAGCGTGGTGCGCACCGGGGTGGCCGGGACGCCCTCGACGGTGTGGAGGATCTCGACCACCCGGCCGAACTGGTTGACGCGCTGCACCTCGAAACTGGGGAACCCGGCCAGGGTCCGCTGCAGCGACCGTTCCAGGCCGGTCAGGCCGACCACATCGCCGACCCGGTAGGGGTCACCGAGGTCCGAGAGCATCTCGGCGGTGATCTCCCCGGTGGTGCCCAGCAGGTGATCGGCAAACGGGCCCGCCGGCGCCAGGCGGGCGGTGTCGTCGCGAAGGTCGAGGCCGGGGATGGCCTCCAGTTGCGACTGCACCGGGAGGAAGTCGACGAGCGGCATCCACCCCACCGGCACGAACCAATCCGGCTGCACCGCTGGCCGGCCGATCTCACGCAGCACCGCCGCCCGCGGGATGCCTGCGTAGTCCTCCAGGCCCTGCAGCAACGCTTCCCGGTCCTCGATCCTGCCCGGCACCACCCCGATGGTCTTGACCGCCCGTTCGGTCACGATCGTGATACCCCGCAGTCCCAGGATCGCCGCCCGTTCCGGCCAGTGGCGTTCGAGGAACAGGGTGTCGCTCTCCTCGAGGGCCGGGTGGATGACGGCCGGTGACCACGGGACCTGCCATCCCGTCGCCGTCTCTGCCACTGGCAGGGTTGCTGCGTAGTCCCAGGTGCCCGCCGCTCCGAGGTCGAGGGAGGCCTGGTAGGTCGCCACGACCTCGCCTTCGACGAGTTCGGCTCCGGTCACCTGGTAGACCGCCGTCTGCAGCGAGAGGCCCCCGGTCCATGCGACGTGGAGGCCGAGGAGATCGTGGGGGGAATCGGGGGACAGGGCCCGCACGGCGGGGAAATCGCCGGCAGCCCAGGCATCGAGGAGGTCCTCGGTGGCAGCCATCGCGCCGGCCTGTTGGGCGTCGGACAGCACCGGGGCGGGTGCCTCGGTGGTGGTCGGCGCCTCCGTCGTGGTGGTCGTTCCCGTGGACGACGGGAACGAGCATCCCGAAGCGAGGAGCATCAGGACGGTGGTGAGCAGGCCGATCCGTCGCATGCGGCATCGTACGGCCACCGGCAATCAGCGGGTGGCAATCGCGAACAGGCGGCGGAACGGGAAGAGGGTGGAACCGTCGGGGCCGGGGGGGTAGTGGGGCCGCAGGGCGGCGGCGTACTCGGCGAAGAACGCCCCGGCATCATCGCCGAGATCGTCCAGGAAGGGCCGGGCCGCGGCACCCTTGACCCATTCGGCGGCGGCATCCTCGCCGTGCAGCACTTGGTAGTAGACGGTTTCCCATAGGTCCACCGTCGCGCAGCGGGGGGCGAGTCGGCCGAAGTAGGCGTCCGGAGGATCGACCGGCCGCCACCCCGCCCGATGGCCGACCCGATCGGCCCAGCGGGGCCGTTCGGCGACCTCGCCGAGCACCCGGTGAGAAGGCTCGTCGAAGTTGCGAGGCATCTGAACCGCCAGCACTCCTCCCGGTGCCAGCGCCTCCGCCAGTGCGGGGAACAGTGCATCGTGATCGTCGACCCAGTGCAGAGATGCGTTGGCGAACACCAGGCCGGCCGGCTCTCCAGGGTCCCAATCGGCGATGTCACCCTGGACCCAGGCGACCCCGCTCTCTGCGCCGCCGGCTCGCTGGAGCATCTCCGGCGACGTGTCGAGGCCGGTCACCCGGGCGGCCGGCCACCGGGCGGCCAGCATCCGGGTGATGGCTCCGGTCCCGCACCCGAGGTCCCAGATGGTGGCCGGGTCGATGTCGGGGATGCGGGCGATGAGGTCGAGCGCCGGCCGGGTCCGGTGATCCTCGAAGCGCAGGTACTGGTGGGGATCCCAGGTCAGGTCGGGTTCCTCAGAGCTTCATCTTGTAGGGGACTGCGGCCAGCACCCCGCCGGCCAGGTAGACCCAGAAGCCGACCTCGAGGATCTTGAAGGCATCGGACCATCCCGGGGCCCGGGAGAACTGGACGAGGAAGAGAATCCCGACCAGCACAGCCACTGCCGAGACGGCCATCGCCGCCAAGCCAGACGCCCTTGGGAGCAGCGCCAGCGCCAGCGCCACAACGCCCAGGATCAGGACCACGATGCCGAGACGCGGTTGATCCGGGCTGAGGCTGTTCCACACGAAGGCAAACGGCCAGTCCATCGGCTTGCCGAATGGGATGACGTAGGAGCCGTCCAGCGCGGTGCCGGTGGCGTTCCACGGCAGGAATGCGGCGATGATCATCGCCAACCCTCCCAGCAGGGCCAACGGGCGAATCGTCATGCCGGCCGTCCCTCCGGTGGCGGCGGCCCCGGTGGGCCCCGGTGCGCTCCCCATGGGTGCCATCGCCCCCGGTGCTGCCTCCAGAGGACGGAGCTTGCGGGCATCGACCCATCCGGTCCACCCGTTCGACCCGGTGACCCGGGCCCAGGCGCCCCGCTGCTCGTTCACCTGCAACTCCACTCTGGCGGACAGCTTGGCGACGGGAGCCAGGGCTGGGTCGGGCTCGGCCCATGCCGACATCCCGCCACCGGGGACCGTGTGGGTCGCCACCCAGGCGGTGGCCGGGTGGGCGGCGACGGTTGTGGCCGCGGCGGGCTCCGACTCGGCCTCCGGTTCGGCCGCCGGAGCCAGGGCCGGTTCCGTCACCAGGGTGGCGACGATCGGTGCTGCCTCGGACCGGGTGGCTGCGGCCGGGGTGTCGGCGGCGATCCCGGTCAGGGC
Organism: Actinomycetota bacterium; assembly: GCA_018821365.1. Classification (GTDB taxonomy): domain Bacteria; phylum Actinomycetota; class Acidimicrobiia; order Spongiisociales; family UBA11373; genus JAHJML01. The sequence goes on from JAHJML010000016.1 coordinate 15,776, forward strand.
GTCGGCCGTTGCGGTGATGTCCCGGATCGCCAGCAGGAAGGTCTGACGGTTGAGGCCGTCGAGGTAGATCGGATAGCGGATCTCGACCCTGGTCCCGTTCTCGTCGGTGGCCACGTCGCCCTCGAGCATCGACCCGCGTCCGCCGAGCAGCGCCCTCGCCTTTGCGGCGAAGGCTTCGTGTGCCTCGCCCACGGGATGGGTGTAGTTCAGGATGAGGGCGTCGTCGCCCACCGCGACGGTGATGTGAACCGGCGGATCGCCGGCCACCGTGACCGTACTGCCGTCCATCTCGAGATCGGATGCCGCCGAACACCATTCGGCGATCCGGCCGAGGGTCTCGTCACTCACGATGCTCCTTCCCGGCCTTCCGGGGCGGGAGCGACGGCGAGGGCCGTCCTGACACCGTCCCGGGCAGACCCGCGCGCGTGATCAGGGCTGAGATGCAACGCTACTCGCCTGCCGGCCCCGGTGGTCGGACGGTCTACCGGGCGGTGGACGGCATCATCGCCAGGATCCCGCCCACGAACGCGACGTAGAGGCCGGTCAACTGGTGATCGAGCAGGTCGGAGACGGCTGCGCCGTTGACGAGTGCCGTCACCAACAAGCCGGCACTCATCCAGACCGCCAGAAGGCCCGCCAGGACTCTGAGCCCCGGCCTGATCGCGGGGATCAGCGAAGCGGCGATCGCCGCCGCCCCGGCCGCGAGCAGGACCATGCCGACCCGCGGTTGCGACCAGGTGAACCACTCGCTGAGCGGGTAGACGGAGGCCACCGAGAGGTCCAGTGCTTTGACGAACGTCCAGTGGCCCCAGGCGAGGAAGGTCGCCGCCACCATCAGGATGCCCCCGAGGAGCCCGACCGGGGAGCCGATCGGGAACGGACTGCCGGCCGCCGGACGGGTGGCCGACGGCGCCGACCACGACGGACCGGCCGGGGAAGCGGCCGGTCCGATCGGTGGCAGGATGCGGGCATCGACCCACCCGGTCCATCCGTTGGAGCCGGTGACCGAGGCCCAGGCCCCTCGCTGCTCGTCCACTCGAAGCAGGACTCCGGGACTGAGGTTGGCGACGGGCGCCACGGAGGGATCGGGCGAGGACCACGCCGCCATGCCGGTCGCCGGCACCCGGTGGGTGGGAGCCCACGGTGCCGGAGCGGCCGCCGGCTTGGGTTCGGGTTGGCTCGGTGGCGGGGTTGGCCCGGCCGGGATCTCCCGTGTCGGGTGCTCCTCCAGCGATGCGGCGGCCGAGGCGGCCAGGCGGTCGAGGCCGTCGACGGTGCCGGTGACCTCCCGGACTCCGACGAGGAAGCTCTGCCGGTTGAGCCCGTCGAGGTAGATCGGGTAGCGGATGTGCACATCGGTCGAGTTGGCACCTGTTGCGACCTCGCCCGTCACCATCGATCCGCGTCGGCCGAGCATCTCGATCGCCCCATCGGCGAATCCGTGTGGGGCATGCGGCACGGTGTGGGTGTGGGTCAGCGCGAGCGCATCGCCACCGATCTCCACCACCAGTTCGAGGGCGGGGTCTCCCGCCACGGTGATGGTGGTCCCATCGATGGAGAGATCGTCCTCGGCTTCGCACCACCCGGCGATGCGGTTCAGGGTCTCGTCACTCACGGTGCTCCTTCCCGCCGGTGCGCCTCGTGGCGCGCACCATCCCGGCCTCTTCGTCGAGCCTCGGGGCACACGCTACTCGTGCGTCACAGGGACCGTCTGGCGGCCGGCGGGGGTGTGGGCGCCGGAGGCCAGGAGGGAGGAGGCGAGGGCGACCAGGTCGGAGGGATCGAACGGCTTGGTCATGAAGGCATCGGCCCCGTCGGTCCCGGCCCGGAACCGGTCCTCCTCATTGGCGTGGGCCGTCAAGATCAGGACGGGAATGCGGGCACCGACCGGTTGGGAGCGCACCGCGGCGAGCACGTCCCATCCGTGCATGCCCGGCAGGCCGATGTCGAGGACGATCAGCGCCGGGGGGTTGGAGACCGCCGATTGGAGCCCGGAGGGGCCGTCGGCTGCGGTGATGATGGTTGGGCCCACATCGCGCAGGCAGATCTCCACCAGGCGGCGGATCGGTGCCGAGTCTTCGATGACGAGGATGTGGTCGCCCATGGGTGTCTGCATCTCCTAGGCAGGATGCATCGGGCCTTTCGGGACGGAACTTGATCGGTTGTGGTGCCGGGGACGCCGGTGGTGGGTAGGGTTTCCGCCCAACCGGACGAGGAGTTGCAGGTGGCGATCCATCACCCCGCCTTCACCATCGGGATCGAAGAGGAGTACCTCCTGGTCGATCCGGCCACCCGCAACCTGGTCGACGACCCTCCGCCCTCCATCATGGAGGAGGCGGAGGCTGCCCTCGGCCGGCAGGTGACCCATGAGTTCCTGCGGGCCCAGATCGAGGTGGGCACCAAGGTCGGAAAGGACCTTCCCGAAGCGGCCGCCGACCTCCGCCGCTTGCGGGCCACGGTGGGTGCGATCGCCGATTCCCACGGGCTCAAGCTGATCGCCGCCTCGACCCACCCGTTCGCCGAGTGGTCCCGGCAGCAGATCACCGACGAAGATCGCTACCAGATGCTCGCCAACGATCTGCAGCAGGTGGTCCGCCGGTTGGTGATCTGCGGCATGCACGTCCATGTGGGGATCGAAGACCCAGACCTGCGGATCGACCTGATGAACCAGGTGTCCTACTTCCTGCCGCACCTGCTGGCCCTGACCACCTCCTCGCCGTTCTGGCATGGCCGCCGGACCGGGCTCAAGAGCTACCGGATGAGCGTCTTCAGGGGAATGCCGCGCACCGGATTGCCTCCCCATTTCCACAGTTGGGGCGAGTACCAGCGCCACGTCGACGCGGTGACCGGGGCCGGCCTGATCGAGGATGCCTCCAAGCTGTGGTGGGACGTCCGGCCCAGCAGCCGCTACCCGACACTCGAGATGCGGATCTCCGACATCTGCACCAGGGTCGAGGATGGGATCGCCGTCGCCGCTCTCTACGTGTCGCTGCTGGGGATGCTGTTCCATCGCAGGCTCGACAACCAGCGGTGGCGCATCTACGAGAACATGCTGGTTGCGGAGAACATCTGGCGGGCCCAGCGCTACGGGTTCGACGAGCCGTTGGCGGACTTCGGCAAGGGGGAGTTGGTCCCCTTCGCCGATCTGCTCGACGAGATCATCGAGGTGGTCACTCCTGCCGCCGAGGAACTCGGCTGCCTCGACGAGGTGCGGTCGGCGCGCAGCATCGTCGAGCGGGGCACCAGTGCCGATCGGCAATTGGCGGCCTACGACGGGGTCGTGGCGGCGGGAGGGACCACCGATGAGGCGCTGGCCGCGGTGGTCGACATGCTCATCGAGGACACGATGTACGGGCTCTGAGCCCGCTCACCAGGCGCCGCCGCCGCCGCCACCACCGCCGCCTCCGCCTCCGCCCGAGAACCCTCCACCCGAACCGCCACTCGATGGAGCGGCGAATGCCCCGCTGAGGGCTCGCTCGATGCCGGAGATGGCATTGCTGCTGTGGCCCCCGTATCCGTGGCTGCCGTACCAGTAGAGGTGGCTCTCGGATTCGAGGGCCTCGGGAGCCCTGAGGCGGGCGGCTTCGAGCACGTCGTCGGCCACCCCGAAGGCGATGGCATAGACCAGATACTCCTCCCACAACCCGATGGCGATCGGGGGCGCCTCCTCGAGGCGGCTGAAGTCCTGCAGGTACCGCTTGAAGGCAGACCAACGGGCCGCCTCCAGCGCACCGGCCCTGGTCCGGCGGACCCACAGCCTGCGCATCGGCCCGGCCAGGGCGCCCAGGGTGGCGCCGAGACCGCCGATGACGGCGAAACCGGCCCGCAGCAGGTCGGGCTGCAGGCCCTCCGACAGGCCGGTGAGGATCGGTGTGACGACGAACCATCCGAAGGCCCCGAAGGCGATCGAAAGGCCGATCAGCCAATAGGACGCCTTGAGGCCGTCCTGGTCGAGCAGGCGGTCACCGACCAGGGCGGCCCGGGTGCGCTTCTCGAACACCTGGTAGGTCTTTGCGTTGGCGGCGGCGTCCTCCCGGATGGCCTTGCGGAACTCGGTCAGCGGGGTGGGGCCGTCCCCGAGGACCCGCTTCAGCACGGTCAGCACCGAGCGCTCGAAGTCGCGCAGGCCCCCCGGGTCCGGTCCGAGGCCGACGAGCAGGTCCGATATCTGCTCGCGGCGCAGTCCTCCCCAGGTGCGCTGCTCCACCGTGGTGGGTTGGGCGGTGAGGACGCCGCGGCGGATGAAATCGAACATGGTGGCGACGAAGTCGGCCTCGTCCGATCCACCCTGGCGGAGCAGCGAGCCGACCAGCGCAGGTGCGAGGGCGGTGGGCGGCGACTGCTCGTAGCGGAGGTCGTAGTCCACCTTCGGCTCCCTGCCGTGGCGGAGGTACGCCCTCGCCACGAACAGCGGGAGCAGGCCGGCGGCGATGACAACGATCAGCAGGGAGTTGCGGGTGCCGCGCCGTTCGGTGTCGCCGCGGGCGGCGTAGGCCTCCTCCTCGGCGAGAATGCCCGCCAATCCCGATCCCGACTTCACGGTGGCCCCGCCGGTGGACGTCAGCCAGTCGGCGGGGAACACCACCCGGAACTCGACCCACTGGCGGCTGGGGATCCCGTCGGCGGCCAGTGCCGGCGACCTTCCGTCGGTGCCCAGGGTGGTGGACCCCTCGACGCTGTCGGGGTGGCCCCACACCAGGACGTCGCCGGGCGCCCCGGCGCCGGGCAGGGTCAGGTGCGACTCGAGGTGGTCGAGGCCGACCTTCCACTCGTCTCCCCACACCTGCAGGTAGACATCGGCGACATCGTCGTAGGCCACCGTCAGTCCGATCAACCGGTAGGTGATGCTGAAGGTCCGCACCTCGTCGCTGGCCCGGTAGTGCCACACGATCCGGAAGCGGTTCCCGAGGTCCTCGACGCCGAAGGTGCCCGGCGTGCCGCTCGATCCGAGTTCCGTCGGTGCTCCCGGCGAGTACCCGGTTTGCCCCTCCGCCACCGCGATGTCGGTGACGCGCTCACCGGTGCGCACCGCCACGTCCCGGTACGCCCCCGAGAACGAACCGCTGAAGGCGAAGGTGATCTGCTCGGTGACCAGCAGCGAGCCGTCGTCGGCGACGACGACCTCGACCTCGGCGGCTGGGAGGCGGTAGTCCTTGGCGAAGGCGTGGCCGGGCAGGGCGACCAGCACGGCCACGGTGAGGACGGCGAGGGTGGCGAAGCGCCTCAGAAGGCCACCCCCGGGGCGTTCCTGGCATCGTCGGCGGTCTCGAAGAAGTCGCGGGTCTTGAAGCGGGCGAGCACCGCCACCAGATTGGCGGGGATGGTCTGTGTGGTGGTGTTGTAGGTGAGGACCGTGTCGTTGTAGATCTGGCGGGCGATGGCGATCTTGTCCTCGGTGTCGGAGAGTTCCGATTGGAGGTGCTGGAAGTTCTCGCTCGCCCGCAGGGCGGGGTATTGCTCGGCGAGGGCGAACAAGCGCTGCAGCATCGAGCCGAGTACGCCCTCGGCCTGGGCCTGATCGGCGACCCCCGACGCCGACTGGGCTGCGGTGCGGGCCGTCACCACATCGACGAAGGTCTGCTGCTCGTGGCCGGCGTATCCCTTGACCGTCTCGACCAGGTTGGGGATCAGGTCGTAGCGCCTGCGCAGTTGGACATCCACCTGCGCCCAGGCGTTGTCCACCCGGTTTCGCTGCTTGATGAGGCGGTTGAAGATCGCAACGGCCACCAGGAGCAGCACCCCGGTGATCGCGAGCACGATGGTGAGTGTCATGTGCCCGATGGTATCGGCGAGTTTCCGGCACTGTCGTACCATGGTCCGGCCCGAGGAGGTACCAACCCGTGTTCGACTACGCGACAGCAGCCGTGGAGAGCGCCCTGGCGGCGGGGGCGTCCTACGCCGACGCCCGGGTGGTCTCCACCAGGACCGAAGCCATCGAGGTCTTGAACCAGCAGCTCCAATCGGTGGACCGCGCCGAGACGATCGGCGTGGGGGTCCGAGCGCTGATCGGCTCGTCGTGGGGGTTCTACGCCACCGCCGAGTTGACCGATGCCGCCGCCCGCGCCGCCGGGATGCGCGCCGCCGCAGTGGCCAAGGCATCGGCCCTGGTGAGCGGTCCGCCCCTCGACCTGGCCGACGTGCCGGTGACCGAGGCGTTCTGGGAGACCCCCCACATCGAACACTGGGCCGACGTCTCCCTGTCGGAGAAGGTCGACATGCTCGTCGGCATCACTGGGACCATGCAGGGCGTGGCCGGCATCGCACTGGCCAGGGGCAATCTGGGCTTCTTCGACACCCTCAAGTGGTTCGTCTCTTCTCAGGGTCACCGCATCCACCAGCACATCGTCGAGTCGGGCGGCGGCTACGACGCCACCGCTCTCGGGCAGCAGGAGACCCAACGGCGCTCGTATCCGCAGTCGTTCGGCCAGTTCGCCACCGGCGGCTACGAGACCATCCGGGCCTGGGACTACCCGGGCAACGCCCAGCGGATCGCCGAAGAGGCAGCTCAGCTGCTGACCGCCGGCACCTGCCCCGAGGGTGAAAAGACCCTCATCCTGGAGGGCAGCCAGTTGGCGCTCCAGATCCACGAGTCGGTGGGACACGCCATCGAGCTCGACCGCATCCTCGGCTGGGAGGCCGCCTTCGCCGGCACCTCCCATCTGGAGCTGCCCAAGCTCGGCACCCACCGCTACGGGTCCGAGGTGATGCAGATCACCGCCGACGCCACCATTCCCGGTTCGCTGGGCACCTTCGGGTACGACGACGAGGGAACCCCCGCCGGGTGCGTGGACATCGTCAAGGACGGCGTGTGGGTGGGTGTGCTCTCCGGCCGGGACTCCGCGGCGGTGGCGGGCCTGCCGCCGGGCGGGATGGTCCGCGCCGACGGGTACAACCGGCTGCCCATGGTCAGGATGACCAACGTGGGCCTGCTGCCGGGAGACTCCTCCCTGGAGGAGATCATCTCCGAGACGGAGGACGGCGTCTACATGGCCACCAACCGATCGTGGTCCATCGACGACCGGCGGCTCAACTTCCAGTTCGGCACCGAGATCGGCTGGGAGGTCAAGAACGGCAAACTCGGCAAGATGGTGAAGAACCCCACCTACACGGGGATCACCCCGCAGTTCTGGGGCCAGTTGGACATGCTGGCCGGAGTGGGCGAGCGGGTCGCCTGGGGCACTCCCAACTGCGGCAAGGGACAGCCGATGCAGATCGGGCACACCGGCCACCCCGCCTCGCCCGGACGGTTCAAGAGCGTGAGAGTGGGGGTGAAGGGATGACCGATCCGGCAGCCATCGCACAGCGAGTCATCGACCTGGCCGGCGACCGGGCCGAGGCCCAGGCCACCGTGGTGACCGGGGAGTCGGCACTCACCCGCTTCGCCAACTCGTTCATCCATCAGAACGTCGCCGACACGACCCGGGTGGTCACCGTCAAGATCTCCCTGGACGGCAAGGTGGCCAAGGGCACCGACAACCGATCCGACGACGCGGCACTCTCCGATCTGGTCGATCGCACCATCGAGGCCGCCCGGTTGTCGCCCGTCGACCCCGAGTGGGCCGGGTTCGCCCCACCCGCCCCGATCCCCGCCGTCGACAACTACGACGAGGCGACCGCCGCCGCCTCTCCCGAGGAACGGGCCGCCCGGGTGAAGGACTTCATCGATGCCGGCCGGGGCACCGACGCTGCCGGCTTCTGCGACACCGAGGCCATGACGGTGGCGTTTTCCAATAGCCTCGGCCAGCAGGCGGTGGGTCGCGACACCCGCGCCACCATCGACGGCATCCACCGGGTCGGCACCGTGGCCGGGTCGGCCCATCAGACCGCCCAGGCGCTCGGGGACATCGACGGAGCCGCCGCCGGGGCACTGGCCGCCGAGAGGTTCCGACTGGCCTCCGATCCCTACGACATCAAGCCCGGCGAGTACGAGGTGGTGCTCTCTGCCGAGTGTGTCGCCACCATCGCGGTGTTCCTCGGCGTCTACGGCTTCAACGGGAAGGCCTTCAACGAGGGCCAATCGTTCCTGGAGATCGGCAAGCAGCAGTTCGACCAGAGCATCAACGTCTGGGACGACCCGTTCGCCCCCGGTTCGCTCGGGGTCGGCTTCGACGGCGACGGCACCCCCAAGCGCCGGATCGATCTGGTTCGCGACGGCGTCAGCCAGACGGCGGTCCACAACCGCAAGACGGCCGCCAAGGCAGGGGTCGAGTCGACCGGGCACGGTCTGGCGGGCATGGAGGCGTTCGGCGCCTTCCCGGCCAACGCCTTCGTCGGCGGCGGTTCGGCGTCCGTCGAGGAGATGATCGCTTCGGTGGACCGGGGCCTCTACGTGGCCACCTTCAACTACTGCCGAATCCTCGACCCCAAGAGCCAGGTGGTGACCGGCCTGACCCGCAACGGGACGTTCATGATCGAGAACGGCGCCATCACCGGCGCCGTCACCAACCTGCGGTTCACGCAGTCGTTCGTCGAGGCACTTGGCGAGGGAAGGGTTCTACACCTCGGCGACGACCAGCGATTCGCCGACAGCGAGTTCGGGGTGGGCCTGGTTCGGGCACCCTCGATGCACCTGTCCTCGTGGAACTTCACCGGCGGCGCCGAGGGGTGAGCGAGGAATCTACGCCGGTGGTGGTCGCCTCCTACGGGGGACTGGGCGCATGGTCGGCCGCCGAACTGGATGCCGCCCTGCTGCAGTCGGCCGGGATCAGGGCGGTGGTGAGCGGAGACGCCCATCACCCCGCCCCGCTGTTCACCGGCCACCAGGTGATGCTGCTGGTGGCCCGCTCCGAGAGGGATGAGGCGGCGGTGCTGCTGTCGGAGCAGGCTGCCGACGAAGCAGACCGGGTGGTGCTGCCGTAGGGGATAGGTGGGGAGTTCGGGTCAGTCGAGGCCGAGGACGGTGCGGAGGGCGGTGTCCACACCCCATTGCTCCTCGGGGCTGAGCCTGCCGGCCAGATCCCCGAGGCGCTGGATGTCCACCGCCCCGACCTGCTCCACGAGCACCCGGGTGCGCGCCCCATGGATCTCGATCTCGGGTCTGAAGGACGCCGCCCGGGCGCCCTGTGAGGTTGGAGCAATCAGTATCACCGACCGCGGCAGGAGGGCATCGGCCTGGACGACGACCCCGAACCGCCGCCCGTGCTGTTCGTGCCCGATTCCCTTCGGGAGCCGCAGAGTGAGGATGTCACCCCTCCGCACGCAGGTGCTCCATGAGACCCGCGACCGCCAGCATCTCGGCCCGGTCGGCTTCGTCCGCCTCCAACGCGGCCACCTCGGCCGCCAGGACCTGCCAGCTTTGAAGCCGATCGGCAGCCTGGATCAGCGCCGCCCTGATGGCCTCCGATCGATTCACACCGGTCGCCTCGAGTCGCCCCAGGGCTCTGAGGGCGGCATCGTCCAGTCGAACTGAGACTGCCTGTGACATACCGACATCGTATCACGATACGTCATACAAGGGGGTGCAGTTGGGGAGCGTAGGCCCTCTGGTGGCGCACCCGGGGGAGATGCCCCTGTAGGGGCAGAGGGGGATGTCCAGAACCCTGGTGACGCGTCACGCCCGAACCAGTAGCCCCCCTCTGGCCCCGGCCTTCCCGGCCGGGCCCATCTCCCCCGCTTCGCGGGAGAGAGCAGGAACCGCGCCGGATCGCCCTTGGCTGGGCGCTTTCTCATCCCACCAGTCTGCGCGGTGTCACCGGAAGATCGACCTGGCGACGGGGCGGGGCAAACAATGCGAGGCCCCCACCGAGCGCGTCGAACCCCGGGAACGTCTTGGCGAGACGCCGGTCCCGGGGCTCGGAGGGCGAGGGGGCTACGCGGCGGGTGAGGCCTGGGCCTCGATTTCGACGGTGATCTTCTTGGAAACGAGAACACCGCCCGTTTCGAGAGCCACGTTCCAGTTGAGGCCCCAATCTTCGCGCAGGATCTCACCCGTGGCCGAGAATGCAGCCTTGGGGTTGCCCCATGGGTCGTCGATGAGTCCGACGAACTCCAGATCGAGCGTGGCCGGCCTGGTGATTCCCTTGATCGTCAGATCGCCGGTCATCGCCCACGAGTCTCCGTTGGGCGTGATGTCGGTGGATACGAACCGCATCTCCGGGAAGTTCTCGACATCGAGGAAATCGGCACTCTTGACATGGTTGTCACGATCCACCGCACCGGTCGACACGGATGCGGTGTCGAGGACGACGTCGACGTGCGAGTCTGAGAGGGACTCGGCGATCTCGATGGAACCGGCGGCCACCTCGAATCGACCGCGGACCTTGGTCACCATGAGATGGCGCGCGACGAACTCGGCCGATGTGTGAGCCGGATCGATGTTCCAGATGCCGACAGCCGGCACCGCGGCTCCGTCAACGATGCGGATCAGTGGGTGGGTGGTTGATGATGTCATTCTCGACTCCTCGATCATGTCCGACGGGGTTCTTGTTGCGCTACGCAACTATATCTGATTGATTGCATAACGCAACTACTGCCTCTACTATTCCCCCATGCGCGTCGAACTGAGAACCACACCTGCCTCCGAGGCGTGGCAAGCAGTGATGACAGCGTTCACCCGGGTCAGACGCCAACTAGCGCTCGAAGTGGAGCAAGAGGCTGGTATCCCCCTCGACTGGTACGGCATCTTGCTGATGCTGTCCCAAGCGGAGTCAGGAGTCATGCGCCCATCCGAGATCGCCGATCAGATCGGCCTCAGCAGGAGCGCAACCACCCGGTTTGTCGATCGGTTGGAGCATGAAGGCCTGGTGGAACGGCGCGAATGCCCCTCCGACGGCCGCGGGGCCCTGGTCGGACTCACCGCCGAAGGGGAGAAGGTCTTCCGCCGAGCGGGCAACGTCCACCTGCGCGGGATCGACGAACACATCGGGAGTCACCTCACACTCGACGAACTCGCTGACCTGAAATCACTCATGACCACACTCGCCAACCGGGTCGAAGGAACGGCTCTGTCCCTGATTGCGAGGGTGCCGACGGACTAGGGCCGTTCGAGGCGCGGACAAGGGGTACTCACCGTCGCCCTTTTGGACCCGATCACCCTCCGGCGACCAGGCCGACTGCAGGGCGGTGCGTTTCTCCCCCACCCCCTCTGCCCCTCCGGGGCATCTCCCCCGCCCCAGGGCGGGAGAGAAGAAAGACCCGTCGATGAACGAGTCGCGCGGCTCTTCCTCTCTCCCGCGTAGCGGGGGAGATGCCCGCAGGGCAGAGGGGGCAGCCGGGGCCACTGGGCCGCCCCCGTTTCCGGGGTTCGTCGAGTGAGAAGCAGCACCCTGGGGTGACACATGTCATCAGGACTACTCGGCCTCCGGGGGCTTTCTGAGGGTCTTGGTCTCGCTGCGGTGCCGTTTGGCTTCCCGGCGCCGCTTTCTGGCGCCGGCCGACGGCCGGGTCTCACGGCGGTGGCGGGGCGAGCGGCACGCCTCCCGGAGCAGGCGGGCCATCAGTTTGCGGGCGATCGCCCGGTTCCTCCACTGCGAGCGGCTCTCGTCCACCGTCACCGTGACGACCCCGTTGCGGGCCCGGCGCCCCAGGTTGGCGAGCATCCGGGTGCGGAGGTCGTCGGGCACCGAAGGACTGGAGCTCAGGTCGAACGACAACTCGGCCCGGCTGGAGGCACGATTGGCGTGCTGGCCCCCCGGGCCGCCCGAGGTGTCGAAACGCCACGTCAGCTCACCGGCCGGGATGGTCAGGCCGTTGCGGATCTCGAGTGGCTCGTTCACGATCTCGTCCCGATCGGATGGCGGGCGAGAGCCCACTCTACGGGTCACCCGGTAACCTCGGTGGCGGTTCCGAAAGGGGAGAGATGCCGGAGTCGATCGTGCTGGACGGGGAGCCGCTTCGCATCGATCAGGTCGTGTCGGTGGCCGAGCACGGTGCCTCGGTGACCCTCGACCCCGGATTGGCGGAGCGGATGGCTCCGGCGGCCCGCCTCGTCGAACAGGTGGTCGAGGAGGGAAGGACCGTCTACGGGGTCACCACCGGGTTCGGCGCCCTGGCATCGACGCGAATCGATCCCGCCCGGGCCGACGAGCTCCAACTGGAATTGCTCCGCAGTCATGCCGCCGGGGTGGGCGATCCGTTGTCCGACCAGCACGTCAGGGCAATGCTGCTGTTGCGGGCGCGCAGCCTGGCACAGGGGTATTCGGGCGTCCGTCCCATCGTGGTGGAGCGCCTGCTGGACTTGCTGCGGCTTGGGCTGCTCCCGGTCGTGCCCGGGCAGGGGTCGGTGGGGGCGTCGGGCGACCTGGCGCCCTTCGCCCACCTGGCGCTGCCGTTGGTGGGCGAGGGTGAGGTGCGGGTAGATGGGGTGGTCCGGCCCGCCGCCGAGGCGCTCGCCGAGCACGGCCTCGAGCCGCTGCGGCTGCGGGCCAAGGAAGGGCTGAGCCTGTTGAACGGAACCGAGGGGATGCTGGCCTTTGGGGTCCTCGGCCTGCATCGGTCCCGCCGGCTGGCGGTTGCCGCCGATCTGGCGTGCGCTCTGTCGGTAGAGGGTTTGCTGGCCAGCGACCGGCCGTTCCAGCAGCAGATCCATGCGGTCCGGCCCCACCCCGGCCAGGTGGCATCGGCGGAGAACATCCGGCGGTTGCTGGCCGGCAGTGAGATCGTGGCGAGTCACCGGAACGACTTCGAGCATGCCGTCCAGGACGCCTACAGCCTCCGATGTGCCGCTCAGGTGCACGGTTCGGTGCGGGATGTGCTGTCGCATGCCGAATCGGTGTTCTCCATCGAGTTGGGCTCGGTGGTCGACAACCCGATCGTGTTCCCCGAGACCGGCGAGATCGTCTCGGGCGGCAACTTCCACGGACAGCCGCTGGCCTTTGCCATGGACTTCATGGCGATCGCCTCCACCGAATTGGGGAGCATCTCGGAGCGGAGGACCGATCGGATGCTCGATCCCCATCACTCCTCGGGCCTGCCGCCCTTCCTGTCGCCGGAGGCGGGTCTCCACTCCGGGTACATGCTGGCGCAGTACACCGCCGCCGCCCTCGTGGCCGAGAACCGGGTGCTGTCGCATCCCGCCTCGGTCGAGAGTATCCCCACCTCCGGGTCGCAGGAGGACCACGTCTCGATGGGGTTCGGGGCGGGCCGCAAACTGTGGGATGTGCTCGAGAACACCGCCAGGGTGATCGCCATCGAACTGGTGTGCGCCGCTCAGGCAGTCGATTTCCGGGCTCCGCTTCGGCCCGCCGCCGGAACTGCGGCGGTGCACCAGGCGATCCGCCACGTCGTGCCCCACCTGGATGCCGACCGTTCCCTCTCGGGGGAGATAGAGACGGTGGCCGGCCTGGTGAGGGACGGCTCGTTGGTGGCGGCCGCCGCAGAGGTCGTCGGACAACTACGCTGAGGTCACGGGACCAAGAAGGAGATCACACGATGACCGAAGGGACGCCGGCCGCCAAGCCCAGCTTCTTCGAGAAGCTCAAGGGTTGGTTCACCAAGGCCAAGGAGAGCGAAGCCGCCGAGAAGATCGGCGACGTCGCCGAGAAGACCTGGGACAAGACCAAGGATGTCGCCGAGAAGACCTGGGACAAGACCAAGGACGTCGCCGAGGACGTCAAGGAGTGGGGCGAGGAGAAGATCGAGGATCTCCGCCACAAGGACGACGACGGCGAAGAGGCCAAGCCCGAGTAGCGCAGCCAGGACGCACGCGAAGTGGCCCGCCGACCGGCGGGCCACTTCTTCTACGAGCGGATCTAGGCGGCCGGCGGTGCCTGGAGGGAGAAGGGCGGGTAGTCGTCGGTGAGCCCGAGGATCCAGGCCACCACCCTGGCTTCCCATTGCAGGACTCCGGCGGCGAACTCCTGGATGCCCACGGGGAGACGCCCCGTGAAGGCGGTGACGATGAACCCGAACCAGGTGATCACCAGGGCGATGAAGCCCAGGACGAACAGCACGATGAAGTGGGGGATCGCCGCAAAGAACTTCAGCAGGAAGATCCCGGCGACGGCCCAACCGGTGCGGGGCGCATCGTTGCGGGGCACCTGGAGATCGATGCTGTAGGGGGCATCCGCCTCGAAGGGCGGGTAGGCGTCCTCGTTGCCGAAGTACCACCCGAAGGTGCGGGTCTGCCAGCGCAGGTACCAGGTCACGAAGTCCTGGAAGCTATTCGGCAGGCTGCCGGTGAAGGCCACCACCCAGTAGCCGACGTAGGCGGCTCCGAAGGCCAGCGTGCTCAGACCGTTGACGATGATCAGGTGGGGGACCGCCATGATCGCCTTGATCAGGAAGATCCCGGCGGTGGCGAGTCCCCGCCTCGGTTCGGTGTTGATGCGGTAGCTGATCTTGGCTTGGCTCATCGGCTCCCCTGGTCGGTCTGTGGTCAATCTAGCGGGACGGCTCCCGGCCCGGCCGGTACCCTTACGGCATCGCCACCGAGGAGGTCCTGTGTCCGGTCCGCGGCCTGTCAGGGCTCCGCGCGGCACCTCGCTGACCACCGGCGGGTGGCTGCAGGAGGCCGCCCTGCGGTGCCTGATGAACAACCTCGATCCGGAGGTGGCCGAGAACCCCGATGAACTGGTGGTCTACGGGGGGCGGGGCAAGGCGGCCCGCTCGTGGGAGGCCTTCGATGCGATCGTCGCCACCCTGACCGGTCTGCGGGACGACGAGACCATGCTGGTGCAATCCGGCAAGCCGGTGGGGGTGTTCCGGACTCACGAACTGGCCCCCCGGGTGCTGATCGCCAACAGCCTGCTGGTACCGGATTGGGCCGACTGGGAGACCTTCTGGGATCTCGAGGCGGCCGGCTTGATGATGTACGGCCAGATGACGGCCGGTTCATGGATCTACATCGGCACCCAGGGGATCCTGCAGGGCACCTATCAGACCTTCGTCGCCATCGCCGAGCAGCGGTTCGGCGGAACCCTGCGAGGGACCCTCACGCTGACCGCCGGCCTCGGCGGGATGGGCGGCGCCCAGCCGTTGGCCGTCACCATGGCCGACGGGGTGGCGCTCTGCGTGGAGGTCGATCCCGGGCGGATCCGCCGCCGCCTCGAGACTCGGTACCTCGACGTGATGGCCGCCGACCTCGACGAAGCGGTCGCCATGTGCCTGGCCGCCAAGGCAGAAGGGCGCCGCCTCTCGGTGGGCGTCGAGGGCAACGCCGCCGATGTGTTCCCCGAGTTGCTGGGGCGCGGCGTGGAGATCGACATCGTCACCGACCAGACGTCGGCTCACGACCCGCTCAACGGGTACATCCCTCGCGGCTACGACCTCGCCGGGGCCGCCGACCTGCGCATCAAGGACCGTGACCGGTACCTGCAGGAGTCCCGCGCCTCGATGGCCCGCCATTGCGCTGCCATGGTCGGCTTCCAGAAGGCGGGCGCCGAGGTGTTCGACTACGGCAACAACCTGCGGGGCGAGGCCAAGATGGGCGGGTTCGCCGACGCCTTCGCCTATCCCGGGTTCGTCCCCGCCTACATCCGCCCGCTGTTCTGCGAGGGGATGGGGCCGTTCCGGTGGGTGGCCCTGTCCGGTGATCCCGCCGACATCGCCGTCACCGACCGGGCGCTGGCGAGGCTGTTCCCCGACAACCGCCCACTGCACCGCTGGCTGGAGTTGGCGCGCGAGCGGGTGGCGTTCCAGGGCCTCCCGGCCCGGATCTGCTGGCTCGGCTACGGGGAGCGGGACCGGGCCGGCCTGGCCTTCAACGACCTGGTCCGCCGCGGCGAGATCACCGCACCGATCGTCATCGGGCGGGATCACCTCGACTCGGGGTCGGTGGCCTCCCCGTACCGGGAGACCGAGGGCATGGCCGACGGCTCGGATGCCGTGGCCGATTGGCCCATCCTCAATGCGCTCCTCAACACCGCCTCGGGGGCTGCCTGGGTGGCGGTCCACCACGGCGGCGGTGTCGGCATCGGAAAGTCGATCCACGCCGGTGCCCAGGTGGTGGCAGACGGCACCGACGACGGCGCCTTCCGACTGGAGAGGGTGCTGACCAACGATCCCGGGACCGGGGTGATGCGGCACGCCGATGCCGGGTACCCGCGAGCGATCGAGGTGGCCGCCGAACGGGGCGTCCGTCTCCCGATGCAAGAATGAGTGGGAGCCTGCTGGTCACCGGGATCGGGGAACTGGTCACCAACTCACCCGGGTCCGGCGATCTGCTCGGCGCCGTCGCCGATGCCGCGGTGGCGATCGGCGACGGGGTGGTGGTGTGGGCCGGGCCTGAAGCCGATCTCCCCGATGAGCACCGTGGCGGCGCCTCGATCGATGTCGGGGGCAGGGCCGTCATCCCCGGATTCGTCGACGCTCATACCCATCTGGTGTTCGGTGGCGATCGATCGGACGAGTTCGCCAGACGGCTGCGAGGCGAGTCGTACCGTCAGATCCTGGCGGCAGGAGGCGGGATCCACGCCACGGTGGCGGCCACCCGCCGGGCGTCGGACTCGGACCTGATCGCCGATGCCGCCGCCAGGGCCCTCCGCATGCTGGCATCGGGCACCACGACCGTCGAGGTGAAGTCGGGCTACGGGTTGGACACCGCCACCGAGGTGCGGATGCTGCGGGCCGCCGCAGAGGTGGACGCCGCGACGCCCATCGACGTGGTCCCCACCTTCCTGGGAGCCCATGTCGTCGATCGCGGATCCGATCGGGATGACTACCTGCGCCTGGTGGTGGGCGAGATGCTCCCCGCCTGCGCCCCGTTGGCCCGCTTCTGCGACGTGTTCTCCGATGAGGGGGCGTTCACGGTGGAGGAGGCCCGCATCGTGCTGGAGGCGGGCCTCGCCCACGGCCTGCGCCCCCGGATCCATGCCGATCAACTCAGCCACACCGGGGCGGCCGCCCTCGCCGCCCGGTTGGGGGCCGCCTCGGCCGATCACCTGGATCACGCCACTCCCGAGGATGCCGCCGCCCTGCGGGAGGCGGGGACGGTGGCGGTGCTGCTACCGGGCGCCTCGTTCTCGCTGCGCTCGTCGCCGGCACCGGGCCGGATGCTGTGGGATGCCGGCGTCACCGTGGCGTTGGCGACCGACTGCAATCCGGGAACGTCCTACGTCGAGTCGATGCCGCTCGTGGTGGCGCTCGCCTGCCTCGAGATGGGCCTCACCCCCGCCGAGGCGCTGTGGGGGGCAACCCGGGGCGGGGCGCTGGCGCTCGAGATGCCCGACCGGGGCTGGATCGGGCCGGGGGCCATCGGCGACCTGGTGGTGCTGGATGCCCCCTCGCACCTCCACATCCCCTACCGGCCCGGAACCGCTCTGGTCGACACGGTGATCAAGCGCGGTGAGATCGTCGCCGGCCTCCGCCCGGAGGCCGATCGGTAGCCTCTCGCCGCACCTTCAGGGAGCCGTTGGTGGAGAAGCGGTGAACCCCGGTCGGGTGGCCGAGGGGAGTGTCACCGTGAAGGTGGAGCCCTGGTGGGGGCCTTCTGACGCGGCGGTGATCGTCCCCCCGTGGGCAGCGGCGATCCCCCGGGCGATGGTCAGTCCGATTCCCGCTCCTCCTGCGGAACCGGCATCGCCGTCGATCCGGAAGAAGCGATCGAACACCCGGTCGACGTGCTCGGGGGGGATCCCGGCGCCGGTGTCGGAGACCGCCACCACGCAGGAGCCTCCCCGAAGTGCTCCCGAGAGCGTCACGGTGCCGCCCGACGGGGTGTGCTGCAGGGCGTTGCGGAGCAGGTTGGCGAACACCTGCCCCATCCGATCGACGTCGATCATCGCCGGAAGGTCCGGCATCTCCTCGATCACGATCTCGACGCCGGCGCTGCGGAAAGCCGCCGTGAGGCCCCGGGCGGCGGCGGCGGCGACCGTCGCCAGGTCGGCGCTGCCGACCCGGAGGTCGAAGGCGGCCTCGTCGGTGCGGGAGAGCGCTCCGAGATCGTCGGCCAACCGGCGCAGGCGCCCGGTTTCGTGCCGCATCGCCGCCAGGATGTCGTCGTCGGGTGCGAACACCCCATCTTCGAGTCCCTCGACGAAACCGTCGAGGGCGGTGATCGGCGTCCGTAACTCGTGAGAGAGATCCGACACCAGCCGGGCACGCCGCGCCTCGGTGCCGGCGAGGGCGGCACCGAGTGCGTTGACATCGGTGGCGAGGAGGGCGAGTTCGCGCTCGCCGGGCTCGGGAACTTCCTGGTCGTAGTGGCCCTCGGCCATGTTGCGGACGGCGGTCCCCATCCGCGAGATGGGCCGCACCAACCGCTTCGAGACGACCGCGGCGGCGGCCGCACTCGCCACCACCCCGGTGGCGATGGCCACCAGCAGGGCCAGGTCGAGCGATCCGGTGAAGGCGTCCCGCAGATCGCTCTCGATGGCGCCGGCCGGTTGGGCCGTGCCATCACCGCCGCCCCTCCCGGGACCGCCCCCCTGGCTCCACCCGTACCTCTGGCCGATCCGCTGCACCTCCGAGTCGAACAGGTGCGGCCCGAGGAGGCGGGCGGTGGCGAACAGGGCGACGGCGCCGACCGCCACCACCACCAGGTTGGCGACGAGCAGGCGGAAGGCGAGGCTGCGGCGCCGCCCCATCACCCGACCACCTTGTAGCCGACGCCGCGCACCGTAGCGATGATCCGCGGGGCGGTGGCGTCGTCGCCGATCGCCCTGCGCAACTTGCGAATGTGCACGTCGACCACCCGTTCGTCGCCGATGTGGTCCCAGCCCCACACCTGCTCCAGCAGTTGGCGGCGGGAGTACACCCTCCCCGGTGCGGCGGCCATCGTGGAGAGCAACTCGAACTCGAGGGCGGTCAGCGTGACCGGTTCGCCGTCGACCGTGACCTCGTGGCGCTCCAGGTCCACTCGCAGCGCACCGGCGGCCATGAGCCCCGATGGGTTGGATCGGGCCGCCTCGGGCCGCTCCCGGCGGAGCACGGCCTTGACCCTGGCCACCAGTTCCTTGGTGCTGAAGGGCTTGGTCACGTAGTCGTCGGCACCGACGGTCAGGCCGATGACGAGGTCCGTCTCCTCGGCGCGCGCGGTCAGCATGATCACGTACACATCGGAGCGGCGCCGGATGTCGCGCAGCACCTCGATGCCGTCCTTCCCCGGCATCATCACATCGAGGAGGACCAGGTCCGGGGCCCACCGATCGAACTCGATGAGGCCGGTGGCGCCGTCGGAGGCCTCGGTGACGTCGAAACCCTCCCGGCGGAGGTAGGTGGAGACGATGCGGCGGATGTTCGCCTCGTCGTCGATGACGAGGATCCGGTGGGGGCGCATGAGGGGATGTTAGAGACGGGCTCCGGTACCTCCGGAACCCGTCTCGTCACAGTCGGCTCGGTTAGCGGTTTCTGCCGTGCTGGGCGCCGGAGGGCGTCCCGCTGGGGGCGCCGCTGCCGTCGCAGTCGCCGCTGCCGTAGCAGTCGCCGCTGCCGTCGCCGGGCCCGAACCCGGTACCGTCACCGGGCCCGTTGCCGGACAGGCCGGTCCCGTCACCGGGCCCGTAGCCGTTGCCGGAACCACTTCCGATGCCGGTGCCGTTCCCGGTTCCATCGCCGGGTCCATAGCCGGTGCCGTCGCCGGGCGCCGGGGCGAGCCCGGATCCGTCGCCCACCCCGTACCCGTATGCGTTGCCGGTTCCGTCACAGTCCTGCATCTGGGCCTGAGACTGGGTCTGGGCCTTGGCGGAGTTGCCGTTGCCGTTTCCGCCGGCGGCAAACGCCACGACCGGCACCGCTGCCAGCACGGCGACCACCGCCGTCACCACAACAATCTTGCGGATCATGTTTCGTCTCTCCTTGCGGGGCGCTCCGCCCCTTCGCTGTTTCGTACACCCATAGGGAACCTCTCCCGCATGAACGGTCGGAGACACGCTGTGTGAAGCCCTCGTGAACCCCGGCGGTGCAGGAATCGGGCAGACGCGGGCCGAGAGTCGGAGGCACCATGGATGGCGCCGCCATCGACGGGCTGTTCGGTCGCTGCGGAGACGCCCCCCGCCGGAAGCACCGTCGCCGTGGTGCGGGGCGGCGAGGTCGCGACGTTCGCCGAGGGGAGCGCCGATCCGGAGCGGAGGGACGCCGGCCCGGTTGGGTTGCGGTTCTTGGGGGATCAGGTGCGAGAATCGCGGTCCGGGCGAGGCGGAGGAGGATGTCGATGCGGCGAGTGGTGGCCATCGTCGTGGCATTGGCGATGGTGGGTGGCGGGTGTTCCTCGGGAGCGGCGGAGTCCTCGACCACGGAGACCACCGGGGGGACGTCGAGCACGGTCGCCGACACGACGACTCCGACCACCACCGGACCCCCCACTGCCGCAGACCTCGTGGTGACCCGCTTGGCCGGGTTGCCGTTCGATGAGTTCGCCGACCGCTCGTTCGAGGAGTTGCTGCTGCGGAGCCCCCAGTTGGTCACCGAACTCGGCATCAACGATCGGCTCGGGTCGGACCGGGCCGCCCTCGACGATCTCTCCGACGGGTTCGTCGCCGACACGATGGAGATCGAGTCGGCGGTCCTCGACCTGCTCCACGGGTTCGACCGCGCCTCGCTCGATCCCAATGCCGGGCTCACCTACGACGTGTACGAGTGGTACCTCGACGACCTGGTGCGGGGCCATCCCTTCGTGCACCACGACTATCCACTCCATCATTCGCTGGGGTCGTACCACTGGAACACCTTCTTCTACTTCACCGACACCTTCCCCCTCGCCACCGTCGAGGACGCAGAGGACTTCGTGACCGCGGTCGGGCAGGTCGGCCGTCAGGCGGTCCAGGTCCTCGACGGCCTCGAGATCCGGGAGGCGATGGGCATCTACCCGCCCGACTTCATCGTCGAGATGGTCCGCGAGGCGATGAAAGGCCAACTCGGGATGAGGACCCTGGTGGTGGACGACGTCGACCCGACCGCCAACGAGATCTACCGGCGCTTCGAGGAGGACACGGCCGGCCTCGGCCTGGACTCGGGCCGGCGGGACGGGCTCCTCGACGACCTGAAGACGGCGATCAGCGAGTCGGTGGCACCCGCCTGGATCGATCTGATCACCTACCTGGATCACCTCAGGGGCATCGCCGGATCCGATGCCGGGGTGTGGAAGTTGCCCGACGGTGAGGCCTACTACGCCTATCTGCTCCACCGGGAGACGTCGACCGATCTGACCGCCGCTGAGATCCACGCGTTGGGACTCGCCGAAGTGGACCGTGTCCGCGGCGAACTGCGGGACGTCTTCGAGGGACTCGGGTACGGCGCCGACATCAGCCTGTCGGACGCCTTGACCCGGGTGGTGGTCGAGGGCGGTGTCGTCGACACCAGGGTGGAGGGGCCTGAGGCCGTGATCGATGCGTACCAGGGGTACCTGGCCAGAATCGAACCGGCTCTGGATGCCGTGTTCGACCTGCAGCCGGCCGCACCGCTCGCCATCGAAGCCGACCGGTCGTTCGGCGGCGGCGGGGGTTTCTACAGCCCCGGGTCGCTCGACGGCACCCGCCCGGGTGCGTTCTACGCCGGTTCCGCCCCCGGGGCGGTGGCCCGCTACCAAATGGCGACGATCCTCCACCACGAAGGCGTGCCGGGCCACCACTTCCAGATCGCCCTCGCCCAGGAGTTGGGACTGCCCCTGATGAGGTCGGTGGTCAACTTCAACGGGTACGTGGAGGGGTGGGCCGTGTATGCGGAATACCTGGCCGAGGAGATGGGGGTGTACGACGACGACCCCTACGGCGACGTCGGGCGCCTCTACCTGGAGTTGCTGCGGGCGGTCCGCCTGGTGGCCGACACCGGGATCCACTCGGTGCGCTGGACCCGGCAGGAGGCCGGGGACTACATGATCCGGGCGATGGAGGGGTGGACCCACGAGGTCGACCGGTACATCGTGATGCCCGCCCAGGCAACCGGCTACAAGGTCGGGATGCTCGAGATCCTCCGCCTGCGGGGCATCGCCGAGAGGGAGATGGGCGACGCCTTCGATCTCGCCGGGTTTCACGATGTCGTGATCGGGCACGGCTCGCTGCCGCTGGAGATTCTGGGCCGCCTGGTCGATGAGTGGATAGCCGGAGGTTCGTGATCAGGTACGGTGGAAGGCAGAAGGAGGACCGATGCCGACGCCTCACATCTCTGCGCCCGACGGCGCCGTCGCCGAGGCGGTGCTGCTGCCCGGCGACCCGCTGCGAGCCAAGTACATCGCCGAGACCTTCCTGACCGGCGCCCGCCAGATCACCGGGGTCCGCAACATGCTCGGCTTCACCGGGGAGCACGGGGGGATGGCGGTCTCGGTGATGGGCACCGGGATGGGCATCCCGTCCGCTTCGATCTACTGCACGGAGTTGATCCGCCACTACGGGGTGCAGCGCCTGGTGCGGGTGGGGTCGTGCGGCGCGATCGGAGACGGTCCCCGGTTGCGGGACGTCATCGTGGCGACCGGGGCTTCCACCGATTCGGGGGTCAACCGGCAGCGCTTCGGCGGCATGGACTTCCCCGCCGTCGCCGACTTCGGGTTGGCGAGGGCGGCGGTTGCCGCCGCCGAGGCCAGGGGAGCGGCGGTTCGGACCGGAGTCGTCCACAGCGCCGATCTCTTCTACGTGCCCGACGCCGCCGTGTTCGCCACCCTGGAGAGGATGGGCATCCTGGCGGTCGAGATGGAGGCCGCCGGCCTGTACGGTCTCGCCGCCGAGCACGGCGCCAGGGCGTTGGCGATCGTGACGGTCACCGACCTCATCGGCAAGGAAGAGAAGATGTCGTCCGAAGAGCGGGAGACCAGCCTGGCCGAGATGATCGAGATCGCCCTCGACGCCCTCCACCGCGACGCCGGCTAGACCTCCGGCAGCGCAAACCGCTCCGGGTACCGGGGGCGCTTGCCGCCGTAGAACTCCCCGAGCCGGGCGAAGTCGGCGGCCATGTCGCCGGTGGGGACGAACCAGGTGTCGGCGCCGACGATCCGCCGCCCGTAGTCGACGTAGGCCAGCAGCAGCGGCACCTGTGCCCCGTTGGCGATGTGGTAGAAGCCGGTCCGCCAGGTGGTGACGGGACTCAATCCCGCCTCGGGGGCGATTCCGATCCGCATCCGGTCGTTCTCCTCGAACATCCGCACCACCCCGGCCACCCGGCCGTCGCCGCTGTCGGCGGGATCGACCGGGATCCCGCCGAGCCAGCGGAAGAAGTAGAAGAACGGTCCCCGGAACAGGGTGTGCTTGCCCAACCAATTGGCCTTGATCCGGTGCTTGAGGGCCAGCGAGACCAGGAGCGGGAAGTCCCAGAACGAGGTGTGGGGAGCGATCACGGCCACCCAGGAGGGCGTGTCGGGGAGTCGGACGCTGGTCCTCCAGCGTTTGACCCACAACAGGGTGACCCCGACGAGGCGCAGGATCGATCTCAGGATTGGTGTGTCGAAGACGGTGAAGCGGGGTGGATGGGTCGGAAGCACTCGGGACATGGTCGGATCAGGGTGCTTCGGCCATTCGGCGTCCGACGATGGCCATGACGGCGGCCTCACCGCCGGCCGCCTCGATCTCGAGTGACGAGGCCTGCTCCAGGTAGGCATCGGCTCCGTCGAGTCCGGCTGCGTTGACCCTGACGTTGAGCGCCGCCCCCCGGGCCGCCGCCCGGGCCATGATCGCTCCCACCCCGGCATCCGAAACCGACGAGGTCATCCCTTGCTCCGCCATGGCGGTGAGGACTTCGAACGAGGCGACGGCCGTCTCCATGACCGCCAGCGGCACCTCGATCGCCCGACGGGTGGCCGCCTCGATCGCCGCCATCCGGGCCGCCACCTCGGCCGGGGTGGCGGCGGGGAGTCGGTGGGCGGCGAGGATCCCGTTGAACGCGTCGGTGTCCTGGTCCACCAGGGCCAGCAGGCGTTGGTGGAGGCCCTTGCCGCGCTCGGCCCAGTCGGAGAACTCCTCCCACCGGTCGTCCCATCCCCGCTTGTGGGCCGACAGGTTGGCGACCATGGTGCCGAGACCGGCGCCGAGGGCACCGGCCAGCGCTGCCACCGAACCGCCCCCTGGGGCAACCGACTCCGAGGCGGTCTCCTCGACGAATCCCCGCACCGTCCGGTCGACGAGTCGGGCGCCGTCGGTGGGTGCCAGTCGGTACTCGATGATCTTCTGGGCCGGGTCGAAGGGTCCCAGTTCGTCGAGGCCCATCGACCGGACGGCGATCTTGATCAGTTCGGTGTCGGCGACCCCGGTGGAGCGCTGCTGTTTGCGGAGGTAGTGGCGGCCGGCGTCGAGCATCGCCTGCAGAGGGATCAAACCGACGATCTCCGATCCGGTCACCCGCATCCCCCTGGCGGCCGCCATTGCGGCGGCCTCGTCGAAGGCGGCGTGGATCGGCGTCACCGAGATGTCGGTCAGGTTCATGGAGATCTGGGCAATGCCGTACTCCTCGATGTACAAGCCGATCGCCTTGACCGACGGCAGGCTCCCCGGGATCCAGACCGGTTCGCCTGCCGGGTCGCGGACGATGCCGCCGGCGGCGTCCCGTTCGACGCGGCCCTTCTCCCTCACGTCGAAGGCGACGGCATTGGCGCGCCGGGTGGAGGTCGTGTTGAGGTTGACGTTGTAGGCGATCAGGAAGTCGCGGGCGCCCACCGCGGTGGCGCCCGATCGGGGATTGAAGGTGGCCGGCCCGAAGTCGGGCTGCCAGGCCCGGTCCCGCAGTTTGTCTTCGAGGCCCTCGTACTCACCGGCCCTCACGTCGGCCAGGTTGCGGTGGTGCTCGGCCGAGGCCGCCTTCTCATACAGGAAGACGGTCAGGCCGGCGTCTCCGAGGCGGCTCCCAACCTCCCGGGCCAACCCCATGGTCTCCTCCATGGTGATGCCGCTCACCGGCACCAGGGGGCACACGTCCATCGCCCCGAAACGGGGATGCTCCCCGTGGTGGGCGCCCATGTCGATGACGTCGGCCGCCGTCACCCCGGCCGCCACCGCCGCCTCGACCACCGCATCCGGAGGGCCGACGAAGGTCACCACGGTGCGATTGGTGGCGGCGCCGGGGTCGACGTCGAGCAGGGTGACGCCGTCGACGGCCTCGATGGCACTGGTGATCCGATCGATGGCGGCGCGGTTGCGACCCTCGGAGAAGTTGGGGACGCATTCGACGAGTGGCTCGGTCATGGGGACTCCCGCTCGGGGCCGAGGGGAACGATACCGGCCGCGCCGCCGACCCGGCGTCAGGATGCCGCCCAACCGGATGGCGGGCCGCCCGGAGAGCGACCCTGGCGGGAAGGGCCGGAGGCCCCTAGCGGTGCCAATCGGGGTGGTGGAGGGTGGGGGGACCGCCGCACCAACGACGGCGTCCCGCGAGCGTGGAGGCCTCTGGAGATGAATGACAAGAAGGCCGATCTGGCCGGCCCCGGGATCAGCACCTACCCGGAGGTCGCCAAGGTCCTGCCGACCGGCTACCGGTCGGTGCTGACCCCCATGGAGACGATGGAGGCGCTGTTCGCCTCCAAGGCCTTCATCGAGGAGGGCCTGTGTCGTGAGTTGAACCTCAAGATGGTCCAGGTCCCCCTGATCGTGACCCGGGAGAGCGGTGTCAACGACATGCTCGACCGTGACGGCTCCCGCACCCCG
>JAHJML010000131.1 GCA_018821365.1 Actinomycetota bacterium
AACCTGGCGGCCATCGCGGTCCTCGACGCCCAGTTCAAACAGCGACGCTGAGCGGCCCTGTCCCGAGGATGGCCCGGTTGGGGACGGTGATACACTCCCACGCCGACGGGGCTGTAGCTCAGCTCGGCAGAGCACTTGCATGGCATGCAAGGGGTCAGGGGTTCAAATCCCCTCAGCTCCACCCGCGAGACCCCTGTCCATCAGGGGTCTTCGTGTTCTCTGCGGCCGGCGGCGAAATCGAGCGAGGTCTCCCTCGACGGGTGGGTCCGGCGACGGGCCCCGGTCTAGGTGCGACTGCTCTCGGACCGGGCGTCGTCGGCAGGCTCGAAGGCGAGCCGGGGAGCGTCTCCCCACAGGCGTTCGAGGTCGTAGTAGTCCCTGGTCTCCTGGTCGAACACGTGAACGA
The DNA here is from genome assembly GCA_018821365.1 of Actinomycetota bacterium. Lineage (GTDB taxonomy): Bacteria > Actinomycetota > Acidimicrobiia > Spongiisociales > UBA11373 > JAHJML01. The sequence goes on from JAHJML010000131.1 coordinate 407, forward strand.
CCACATCCCCGTAGTCGAGCAGCACCCAGGTGCCGTCCTCGAAGCCCTCCCTGCGCAGCGGTTTGCGGCCCTCCGCCTTCAACTGCGCCTCGGTCTCTTCGGCGAGGGTCTTGACGTGGCGGCGCGAGGTGCCGGTTGCGATCACGAAGACATCGGTGATAACGAGCAGCCTGGAGACATCCAGGAGGACGACACCCAGGCCCTTCTTGTCATCGATGGCGGCGGCGGCCCTCAAAGCGGTGTCGGTGGTTTCCGGATGCAGCGAAATAGGGCTCAATCCTCCCTGGAGGCCAAATCGGCTCCCACGATGATACTGACGTCCACGACTCCCGAGGGAGCCCTCGCTTCCAGCACCACGTCGGGGACGCCCAGCACCTCCCCGGCGGCGACGGCGGCCGCGACGGCATCCTCGCCCTGAGCGATCACCTGGGACGTCGCATAGTCGAACCGATCGGCGTTCCCGGAGCGGAACACGTAGAAGCCGGCGCCGACCAGTGTCTCGGCCACCCCGACCCCCGAGCCGGCCCGGCCGTTCCCGTTGAGGATCTCGACCCGGGGCCGGCGTCCCTCGCCCAGCGCCAGGTGGGCCAGGTGCTCCGAGAGGTACCGGTCGATCCGATCGGTCGCCAGCACCATCGCATCCCGCGACGCACTCAGGGCCACCCGATCCACCGGCGGTGCCCCGATCGACGGCGCGGCGGCGATCTCGGCGAGCAAGGCGGCGCCGCTCGAGGGATCCCCGGCGCCCGCCGTCAACCGATCCCCGATGGCGGGATCCCCGGCTACGGCGGCCAGCACCCCCGACCACACCGCCTCCTGACGCCGCAGCCAATCGAACTGGCCGCCGGTCCCCTGCTCCACCAGCAGCAACCCGACCAGATCGGCCGAGAGGCGCTGCTGGCCCGCCGCGATGAAGCGCCGCGAGCCGTCGGCCTCCTCGACGAACAACTCGACCGGAACATCGACCACGATCCCATCGCCGATCGCCGGCATCTCCCCGGCGGGGAGGGGGGCCAGGTCGTCGATCCTGATCCCCATCTCGTTGGCGAGCGCCAGACCGGCCAGTCTCGGCCCTCCGAAGGCGAGGGCTTCCGCCATCGAGAACTCACCGAAGCCGGGGACCTGCACCAGCAGGGTCTGGGGGATCATGATCAACTCCGCATCCCCCAACGGCGGTTGCACGAGCAGTGCAAAGGCGGCACTCCCGACTCCGTCGCCCACGACCAGGAGAACGGACCGCGACGGTGCCGGCTGCGGTTCCGGAACGGTGGTGGTCGTGGCGGGCTGCTCGGGGATGTCGGCAGCGGTGCGCCGCAGCGCCGAGGACCACTCCGACCATGTATCCCAGACTGCGCCGGCGGCCTTCCCGACGCCATCGGCGATCGGCCGCCGCAGCAGGAACCCTCCGGCGGCAGCCGATCCGATCAACAGCATCACCAGGCCGCCTCGCAACCAGCGTCCCATCCGGGAACGGGCGGGCCGCGACCCCGGCTCGGCCAGATTGATCCGCCCGGCGGGGGGCTGCCCGTCAGCGGGCATACAGTCCGTGCGACTCGATGTAGCCCAGCACCGCCTCGGGTACCAGGAAGCGAATCGTCGCCCCCGCCCGGCGCCGGCGCCTGATCATGGTGCCGCTGACGTCCAACTCGGGGGTGTCGAGCAGATGGTGGGGGCCCGCGGCCGCCTCCACTGCCTCCGGCGCAGCCCCCGGCCTCGGCATCACCGCCAGCGACACCCTGCCGAGCACCTCCTCCCACCGATGCCACGACCGGATCCCGGCGGCGGCGTCGGCGCCCAGGATCAGGACCAGTTCCTCCTGAGACGGGAAGCTGTCGAGGGTGTCGGCCGTGTAGGTCCATCCCTCCCGGGCCACCTCCCGGTCATCGGGCTCGAAGTAGTCGATGCCCGCGACGGCCAGACAGGTCATGTCCCAGCGGTGGGCCGGCGCCGAGACGTCGAGACCGGCCTTCTGCCACGGAGCGCCCGCCGGGAGGAACGTGACGACGTCGAGTCCCAACTCCCAGAAGGCGGCCTCCCCCGCCAGGAGGTGGGCCACATGGGGAGGATCGAAGGTGCCTCCAAGGATGCCGCGTCGCACCCTCCGGAGGATAGAGCCGGCCCGGAGCCGGCCGGGGCCAACCGGACTCCATCACCAGGCACCCAATCGGCACAGGCGAGCCATCCGGCAGGATCGACGTAGCGATCCCCGATCCTGACCGACAGATGGAGAGCGGCGGTCTCGTGGTCGAGGCCGATGCGGCCCAGCACGGTCCCAGCGGCCACCCGGTCCCCGGTGCCGACGGCGATCTCGGAGAGGTACGAGTAGGAGGACCTGACCTCTCCCCCGTGGAGGACGGTGACCGTGAGCCGCCCGGCCACCGGGCCTGCGAAGGTGACGACTCCTGGGCCGACGGCCACCACCGGGGTCCCCACCCGAGCCGCCAGGTCGATCCCCCAATGGCCCCCGTAGGCACCCTGCGGGGCAAACCCCCGAACCACCTCCCCATCGACCGGGCGGACGACGCCGGGACAGAGCAGGAACGAGATGAGCGGGATGATCAATGGCATGGATCCGGCCGGTGGAGCAGCAGTGCCAACCTACCGCCGTAGTGCGACCCGCGACAGTGCCCTCGTCGCCCTGATCAGGCGAGGCGACCGGCCCGGACAGGCACTCCGATCAGGCTCTCCGCCACCCTGCGCAACTCGTCGGGCCGGAACGGCTTGGTCACGAAGGCATCGGCGCCACCGCGGTCGGCCCGCTCCCTGGTCTCCTCCTGGGCGTGTGCCGTCAGTACCAGCACCTTGAGGTTGCGGGTGCGGAGGTCCGAGCGGATGCGATCGAGCACCTGCCACCCATCCATCTTGGGAAGGCCGACATCGAGGATGAGGAGATCGGGTGGATCGTCCAGTGCTGCCTGCAGCCCGGTGGGCCCATCACTGCGCGTCTCGACCTCGACGCCGGAGGGGCGCAGGCAGACGGCAATCAGTCGCTGAATGACGGCCGAGTCTTCGACCACCAACACGCGAATCGCCACGGCGTTCCTTCCATTCGATGGCTCTCTAACCATCGGAGGGCATCACGCTGCACTTGAGCGATCGGCGGGGAGGTGGCCCCCCTCAGCCGGCCTGGTGCAGCGTCACGGTGCCCTCGGCGCCGCCGCCGCCCTCGAACTCGATCACATAGGCGAGATCGAAGGCTCCCGGAGTGACCGGGCCCGTCAACCGGATGGAGGCGATGCCCGGATCGGGCACATCGGCGCCGAAGAACTCGAGCCCATCAGCAGTCAGGGTCACCGCCAGATCGCCGAACGTCTCAGAAGGGACTGTGAGCACCACGCCGGCGCCGGGCACCACATCGGCGAGCGAGAGCACGAACGTCTCCGGTTCGGGATCAAAGGCACCGAAGACGAACCCGCCGATGTCCAGATCGAGCGTGATCGTCTGCGTTGCGGCATCGAACGCCAGGTTCCCGGTGATGTCGCCCTCACTGCCGAAGGTCGTGTTGTTCCAGGTCCCTTCGTAGCCGCCAACGTAGGGCTCCACCATGGCGGCGATCACCACCCCGAGATCCTCCGTCGTCGTGACCGCTTCCGTCGTGGTCGGAGCGTCGGTCGTGGTCGGAGCCTCCGTCGTCGCAGCAGCCGTCGTCGGTGCTTGTGAGGTGGCGGCTTGGGTGGTCGGCGCCGCCGTCGTGGCGGTACCGGCGTCGTCGTCGCCACAGGCGGCGGCGATCAGAGCGATGGCCAACAAGGCCGTGCGGAATCTCATGGTTTCTCCCCTCAGAGGAGTCGAGAGAGTACCCGCTCCGCTCGATATTTGCTCGATATCTGCTCGATCTCCCCTCGCCGCCCCGGCATGCCGCCATGAGGGAATCCGGCGAGGGGAGAGCAATGGATCGGCCACATCGCCCGCCGGTACAGCGGGTCGCTCGTCATCGCCGACAAGCGGCGAGTGCGCCGGTCGGCCTCGGCCGCCGCCGCTGCCAGCCTGACGTCGATCGTGGCCTCGGGTTCGGGACGCCTGGTCAAGGCGATGGGAAGAGCCACCGCCTCCCGGGCCACCGGCGCCCTTGCCAACCTGTTCAGATTCGGCCGCAAGGACGACACCCCCAACCCATAGCCCCGGGATTGGGCCAGAATGAGGGTTGTGGATATCCACACCGCGAAATCGGGGACTACTGTGGATAAGTTCTCCGACCGATAGGCAGGTCGATGTCCAAGCCGAACATGCGCCCCGGTCTGCTGGCAGTTGCCTTGATGGTGCTGTTCAGTTCGGTCACCGCCGCCCTCGGGCACGCTCCCAGCGGTGGAACCTTGCACCAGTGGGGCGAGAAGGTCGACTACGACATGGTGTTCCCGGTGCAGGGCACCAACCACTACTCCCCCGGCTTCTGGAGCCCGCGCGGCCAATACGTCCATCACGCCACCGACATCATGGCCGCCAAGATGATCCCGGTGGTCGCCGCCGCCGACGGCGTCATCTACAGCGTCAATTGGAGCACCAATCCCAAGGACCTGCGGCCCGCCAGCTGCTGCAACCTCATCCTCGACCACGACGACGGGTGGCAGACGAAGTACTACCACCTCAACAACGACACCCCCGGCACCGACGATGGCAAGGCATGGGGCATCGCTCCCGGCATCCTGCCGGGCACCAGAGTCTCCGCCGGCCAGGTGATCGGCTGGGTCGGGGACAGCACCAACGCCGAGGGCACCTCGCCCCACCTCCACTTCGAACTGGTCGACCCCGAAGGCACCATCGTCGATGCGTACAACTCGCTGAAGAAGGCAGAGACCGGGGTTGCGCCCTGCAGTCCCTTCGGCCCCGCCAACGCCACCGAGTTGCTCAACGGCACCCGTCTGCTCAAGATCGGCGTCCGCGGCGAGGACGTCCGGCAACTCCAGCAGGCCCTCAAGGCAGGCGGGTACGACCCCGGCGGGGTCGACGGGGTGTTCGGAGCCAGGACCGCGGCGGCCGTTCGGACCTTCCAGCAGGCCAGGGGGATCGCCGTCGACGGAGTGGTGGGACCAGCTTCCCGCCAGACCATCGCCGCCATGCTCGAGGCCAACCAGTACGCCGCCGCCCTCAGCCCCACCGGTCCCATCCTGCGGCCCGGCGACCGTGGCGAGGCAGTCCGCCAGATCCAGGCCGTGCTCAAGACCGCAGGACACGACCCCGGTCCCGCCGACGGCGTCTACGGGACCAGAACGGTGGCGGCAGTGGAGGGGTTCCAGCGGGCAGCGGGCCTGACGGTCGACGGCAAGGTCGGGCCGGTCACCCGCCGTGCTCTCGCCGCCGCCCTCGGGGTTGCCGGAGGCGCCTGCTAGCCACGCCCTCCGGCATCAGCAGCAGCATGCAAAGAAAGGCCCCCGGTATCCTCCGGGGGCCCTTCTTTGATTGGTTCGGTTCGGCTCAGCGGTGGCGCCAGACGATCCGACCCTTGCTCGGGTCGTAGAGCGACACTTCGATCTCCACCACGTCTCCGGGGAGAATCCGAATCTTGCGCCCCCGGCGCATCCGCCCGGCAGCACGCGCGATCACTTGGGCTCCCTGTTCGGTCTCCACCAGGAAGGTGGCGTCGCGAAGCACCGACTTGACCGTGCCCTTGGTGCGGAAGGTCTGTTCGTCAGCCACAGGTGCTATCTGTCGTGCCGACGGGGACGCTCTTCGCGCTCACGAGCCACATTCACGGTGAGGCGGCGCCCGCCCGAGTCCTTACCGTCCATCTCTTCGATGGCCTTGCGTCCCGCCTCGTCGGTCGCCAACTCGACGAAACCGAACCCGCGGGAGCGGCCGGTCTCACGATCGGAGATCACCTGCGAAGAGGTGACCTCGCCGTACTCGGAGAACATCTGTTCCAGGTCCTCGGAGTTCACATTGAAGGGAAGATTCCCTACGTACAGTCTCATTACCAGACTTTCTCACTCGACTCGACACTCTCCCCATCTCGAGCCAAGTCACATCCGTTTGGGAGCGCTGAGAGTCTCGCGACGTGTCGGTGTCCACTTGGACGTTACCAGTCCTCGGCCGCCGATCAACGAAGTTCCGCCGGTGGAGTTCCGCCGGTGAGCACCACCAGATCGTCCCTGTGGATCACTACGCCCCCCGCATCGGATGAGTGACGGCCCATGGCGGCCCGCACCGCGACCGCCCCGATGGCAACCCGGCCCTTGCCGATCAGTGCCCCGTCGGGCCCCAGCACCTCGACGGCATCTCCGACGGTGAAGTCGCCGATCACGGCGGTCACGCCCACTGAAAGCAGCGATCTCCCATCCACCACCAACGCCCGCACCGCACCTCGATCAGCGGCCACCGTCCCTCTGGCCGCCATGCCAAAGGCGATCCACAGTTTCCGGGCCGACAGACTGGAGGCATGCGGCTCCACCCAGGTACCGACCGCATCTCCGGCGACGGCGGCGGCCATCACCCCGGTCATCCTGGATGAGGCGATCACGGTGGGGACACCCGACCACGCCGCCATTCTCGCCGCCGCCACCTTGGTGGCGACGCCGCCCGATCCGAGCGGCCCCGCTCCCCCTTCCGAGATCGCCTCGAGGGCGGCATCGGTCGACCGCACCGCATCCAGCAACTCGGCCGTGTCGTCGAGTTGGGGGTCTCCCGAGAACAGGCCTGCCGTGTCGGTGAGGATCACCAACATCCCCGCTCCCGTAAGGTGTGAGACGATCGCCGCCAATCGGTCGTTGTCGCCGAGGCGCAACTCATCCACCACAACCGTGTCGTTCTCGTTGACGATCGGCACGACGCCGAGACCCAGCATGCGCCCGAGTGCCTGCTTGGCGTGAAGGTATTGGTCACGATTCGACAGCACGTCCCTCGTCAACAGCACCTGGCCGGCAACGAGACCATGGGCGGCAAACAGCCGGGTGTAGGTCTCCATGAGCCTGCCCTGGCCCACCGCCGCGGCCACCTGGAGGTCGGGGATGTTCGAAGGCCTCTCTACCATTCCGAGAGCGGGCAGACCCGCTGCAACCGCCCCCGAGGTCACGAGCGCGACCAGAATCCCTGTGCCCCGGAGTCCGGCGATCTGATCCACGATCGCCCCGACCGCGCCCTCGTCGAGGCCGGCGCTACCGGTCAGGCTCGACGAGCCCACCTTGACCACCACCGGGCGGCCCCCGGCCGCGGCGCCCCTCACTCGTCCCCGCCCGGGGCCGATTCGTCCTGGAACTCGAAGACGATCTCCCCGATGCGCACCTCGTCACCGGCAACGGCCCCCGCCGCCCGCAATGCATCGTCCACCCCTGCCCGAGCCAGTCTGAGGGCGGCGAAGTCGGCCGCCTGAGGCTCGGTCAGGTCGTCGAGCGCCACCGCTCGCTCGGCGGCGATCCCACTGACCACCCACATCCCCTCCTCGCGGACGATCTCGAAGCCGGGAGGCACCGGCCGGTGGAGGATGAACCCCTCCCGGTCCGGGGCGTCCCGTTCGGCCAGATCGACCGCCTCGGCCACCGCGTACATGACGGCGTTGACCCCGGCTCCGGTCACCGCCGAGAACAGGAGGATCCGGTCGCCGAGATCCTGTTCGAGGCCGGAGGCGGCCTCGGCAGCGCCGGGGAGATCGGCCTTGCTCACCGCCACCACGGTCGGGCGGGCGGCCAGGTCCGGGCTGTGACGCTGCAGTTCCCGGCGCAGGATCTGCAACTGGGTGGCAGGGTCGTCCTCCTGGAGGGGAGAGGGGTCGAGAAGGATCAGCAGCGCCCTGGCCCGCTCCGCATGCCGCAGGAAGGCGTGCCCCAGACCCTTGCCATCGGCGGCACCCTCGATGAGTCCCGGGATGTCGGCGATGACGAACTCCCGATCGTCCATCGATACGACCCCGAGGTGCGGTTCGAGGGTGGTGAATGGGTAGTCGGCGATCTTGGGCCTGGCGGCCGAGACCCGGGCGATCAGCGTGCTCTTGCCGGCGTTGGGAAACCCGATGATGGCCGCATCGGCCAGCAGTTTCAGTTCGAGCGTCACCCACGCCTCGTGCCCGTATTCCCCCTGTTCGGCGAACGAGGGGGCGATGCGGGCCGGGCTGACCAGGGCGGCGTTGCCCTTGCCGCCGCGGCCTCCTTCGAGGACGACGATCTGCTGTCCGGGGCGGGCGAGATCGGCCAGCATCGTGCCCGCCTCGTCCCGCACCACGGTGCCCACCGGCACCCGGAGGATTAGGTCCTCACCGTCGCGGCCGTGGCGGAGGTCGCCGCTGCCGTGGGTCCCGGAAGCCGCCTTGCGATGGGGGCGCCGCTTGTAGCCGAGCAGGGTGGCCACCGCCGCATCCGCCAGCAGTACGACGTTCCCGCCGCGTCCTCCCGAGCCGCCCTCGGGCTTGCCGCGCGGCTTGCCCCTCAGACGGCGGAACGAAGCGACCCCGGCGCCGCCGTCACCGGCGCGCACATGGATCTTCGCCTCATCGACGAACACGACGACCTCCCTTGCGGAAGATCAGTCCTCGAGAAGGACGTTGACGAGCCGGCGGCCCCGGCGGTGGCCGTAGCTCACGATGCCGGGAGCCGTGGCGAAGAGCGTGTCGTCGCCACCCTTGCCGACGTTGTCGCCGGGGTGGATCTTGGTGCCCCGCTGGCGCACGATGATGGCACCCGCCTGGACGACCTGTCCGTCGAACACCTTGGGTCCGAGGCGCTTGGCCGCCGAATCGCGGCCGTTGCGGGTCGACCCGCCGCCCTTTGTCTTCGACATGGCTCAGCTCTCCTTGCTCTCCGTCTGCGAGGCGGGAGCCTCGCCTTCCCCTGCCGGGGCGGCCTTGGCGGCCGGCTTCTTGGCGGCAGGAGGCGTGATCTTGGTCACTTCGATGGTCGTGTACTTCTGGCGGTGGCCGGCCCGCTTGCGGTAGCCGGTCTTGTTCTTGTACTTGAAGATGTCGATCTTGTCGCCCGCGGAGGTCCCGACGACCTTGGCTGTGACCTTGGCGGTCTTCAACTGCTCGCGACCCGAGAACACCTTGCCCTTGGCGTCGACGACGAGCAGCGGAGTGAAATCGACCTCCCCCTCGGCGCGGAGCAATTCGACGTCGATGACGTCGCCTTCAGATACCTTCGCCTGCTTGCCGCCGGTGCGGATGATGGCGTACATGAGTCAACCGGTCCTCGTGGGGGGAACGGGCGGATGTTAGCGGCTGCTGCGGCTCATGACGCCGCTTCGTGGTCGAGGTCGGGGATAGCGGCTCCCTCGGCGGCGGCCTCCTCGTACAGCAGCACCCCTCTCCCCCCGCAGGTGGGGCAGACGTGCGAGAACGACTCGACCAGGCCCTCGGACACGTTCTTGCGGGTCATCTCGACCAGGCCGAGATTGGACACATCGAACACTTGGGTCCTGGTCTTGTCCTTCGCCAACTGCTCTCGCATCCTCTGCAGCACGGCCTCGCGGTTGCGGGCGGTCTCCATGTCGATGAAGTCGATGACGATGATGCCCCCGATGTCCCGCAGCCGCAGTTGGTGGGCGATCTCCTCGGCTGCCTCCAGGTTGTTCTGGAGCACCGTCTCCTCGAGGTTCGAATGCCCGACGAACTTGCCGGTGTTGACGTCGATGACAGTGAGCGCCTCGGTACGGTCGATGACGATGTGCCCACCCGAGGGCAGCCACACCTTGCGATCCAGCGCCTTGCGCAGTTGGTCCTCGACGTGGAACCGTTCGAAGAGGGACAGGTCCGACTTCTCGTACATCTTCACGCGGGTCACAAGCGTCGGATCGGTCGTATCCAGGTAGTCCACGACCAGGTCGTAGATCTCGGGATCATCGACCATCAAGCGCCGGAAGTCCCTCGTGAAGTGCTCCCGGATCACCCGGATGATCAGTGGCGGCTCCTGGTGGAGGAGGCGCGGGGCAGACCCCTTGGGGAGTTCCTTCTGGATGGTGTCCCACGCCAGGGTCAGCCGATCGATGTCCTGGCGAAGGTCTTCCTCCGAGGCGCCCTGAGCGGCGGTCCTGACGATGACACCGAAGCCGTCGGGGCGGATGCCGGCGATGATCTTGCGGAGCCGCTCCCGCTCGTCTTCGGGTAGGCGCCGGCTGATGCCCCGCATGTCGGAGGCGGGAGCGAGAACCAGATAGCGGCCCGGCAAGCTGATCTGGTTGGTGAGGCGGGCCCCCTTGTGGCCCATGGCGTCCTTGACAACCTGCACCAGGATCTCGTCGCCCACCTTGAGCACCTTCTCGATGCGGGGGCGGCTCTTGGCGCCGGCGTCGACCGCGATGTCGCCGGCATACAACACCCCGTTCTTGGGTTCGCCGAAGTCGATGAAGGCCGCCTCCATGCCGGGCAGCACATTGCGAACCTTGCCGATGTAGATGTTGTGAGCCAGCGAGAGCCGATCCTCCATCGCCACGTAGTGCTCCACCAGCAGGGCGCCCTCCAGCACCACCAGTTGGGTTTGGTGGGGCGTCCTCCGGACGAGCATCTGCTTCCGCTCGGTCTCCGGGGGGAGGATGATCTCCTGCTCCGGGCGTTGGCGGCGGTCGGTGCGGACCTCCCGGGTCGTTCGCGACGAACGGGTCGCGGTGCGACGAGAGCGGCCCTCGGTCTCCTTGGGCTTGGCAGCGGCCGGCGCCCGGCGGACCCGCCGAACCTCGACGGTGCTAGATCCGACCTTGTGGACCTTGCGCTCTTCGGTGGCCTGGTCGCCGACTCCCCGGCGGACCACCTGAGCGCGCTTCTTCTTGAACATGCCCATCGATGTACTCCTTCGGCGACCGGATGAGGGTACGCCGCACATTGGAAAATCTGGGAGAACGGGCGGCGTGCGCAACGGCACCGGGGCCGATCATCGGCCGGGTGGCAGTGGGGTTCTCGTGAGAGGTTCCAACCGCGTTGTCGCGCACGGGGTGCTCCGTTCGATCTCGGCGGGCCGGGACACCGGAACAGGGCTCTCCGGGCACCCGCCGCACGGGAGCGTACCATGGACACCCGGGTGTCCCCGGCACCGATCGGGCCGCCCGGATGCCGGCCGGCGGGGTTCGATCACACATCGAGCCGGGTCTGCTCCGATTCGCCGGGATCGTAACACCGGCGGCAGCGGGCCTCGTAGGAGTCCTCGGCACCCAGCACCACCAACTCGTCGCTGTCGATGACCCGCTGGGTGAACATCCCGGCGCCCCCGCAGCGGTGGCACACCGCCAGCGCCTTCGTGACGTACTCCGCCCTGAGCATCAGGCTGGGGATCGGTTCGAACGGCCTCCCGAGGAAGTCCTGATCGAGACCGGCCACGATCACCCGGATGCCCGAAGCGGCCAACTGCTCCACGACCTCCACCAGGCCCTGATCGAAGAACTGCCCCTCGTCGATGCCGACGACCTCGGTCCGCTTGTCGACGGCCTTGAGGAGGGCCTCGCTGTCGGCAACCGGTTCCGCCGCCACCGAGAGTGAGCTGTGCGAGACGACCTCGTGGGTGGCGAACCGGTCGTCGAGGGCGGGCTTGAAGGTCTGGACCGGCACCCGGGCGATCTTGTACCGGGTCATGCGCCGGATCAACTCTTCGCTCTTGCCCGAGAACATCGGACCGCAGATGACCTCGACCCAGCCCCGTTCGTCCCGTCGCTCCATGGATCGCCATCGTAGCCGGGGGCCGGCCCGCCCAGACGCCGCCCCGGCCGGATCTCAGGACATCAAGCGGCGCTCCCCCGGCACCGGGCTGCGGCGGGTCCAGATGGCGTGGCACACCCCCAGTGAGAAGGCGATGGTCAGGAAGAACGATCCCCCCGAGCTCATCAACGGAAGCGGCAGGCCGGTCACCGGCAGCAGGCCGACCGCCATGCCGATGTTCACGAATACGTGGAATCCGAACATGGCCGCCACGCCGGTGGCAACCAGCATGCCGAATCTGTCTCGAGCGGCGACGCCGATCACCAGCAGTCTCCACACCACCAGCAGGTAGAGCCCGAGGACGATGATCGCCCCCACGAATCCGAGCTGCTCGCCGACCGCGGTGAACACGAAGTCGGTCGATTGGGATGGCACGAACGCCAGATTGGTGAGTGCCCCGTTGAAGAGACCCCTGCCGAACAGCCCGCCGCTGGCGATGGCGAGTTGGCTCTGATTCTGGTTGTAGTTGGTGGTCAGCGCGTGCTCGTCGGAGTTGGAGTTGAGGAACCCGGTCAGCCGGTCCAACTGGTACTCCTTGAGCAGGTTGAGCTGGAAGGCCGACACCAGGATCACCAGGGCGATGACCACCATGGTCACCACTTGCCGGAGCGTGGTGCCGGCGGTGAACAGCATCACGAACGCCACGAACGTGAACACCAGCATGGTGCCCAGGTCGGGCTGCCGGAAGATGAGCACCGACGGCACCGCCAGCAGTGCCAGGGCCCGTCCGATCCTCGTCCACGACATCCGGCTCTCTTCGGCGGGCGACAGGATCAGCGCCAGCGCCATGATCACCGCCGGCTTGGCGAACTCACTCGGCTGGAGATCCATGATCTTCAGCGGTATCCAACGCTGGGCGCCCTGGCGCTCGATACCGAGTGGGGAGAGGACCACCAGCAGCAGCAAGAGCGTGAAGCCGAAGATGTACGGCGTGCTGAGCCGCCAACTGCGGTCGCTGACAGCGGCAGCGGCGATGAACACGCCGATCCCCGCCACCACGAAGATCGATTGACGGAGCACCGCCGACGTGCGAGAGAACCCGTCCGCTTCGAGTCTCGGCGCCGATACGGTGAACACCATGACCAGGCCGATGGCGCTCAACAGGAGGATGGCGAAGATCAGGACGTAGTCGGGCCGGCCGGTGGTCCGCCGATCGCGAAGGTCGATGCTCAATGCCGTCATGTCACTCGGTGTTCTCTCCGCCCGACCGGATCGGGGTGACCGACTCCTCCATCAGGTACTGCAGGATCGCCCGGGCGGTCGGGGCGGCCACCCCGCCGCCGGAACCGCCTTCCTCGATGACGATCACCACCACGAAGCGGGGATCGTCGAGAGGCGCCACCCCGATGAACCAGGCGGTATCCACTTCCTCGTCCTCTTCGGTGAGCGCCACCCTGACCTCGGCGGTGCCGGTCTTTCCGCCCACCTGCTTGAGCGACTCGCAGTCGGCGGCCCGCACGTCGGCGCCACAGAACTCGGAGAAGGCGACCCGGGAGGTGCCCCGCGGCCCGGCCACCACCCCGTGGAGGTCCTCCTTGAGGCTGTCCACGGTGACGTCGGGGATGTCGACTTTCCGCACGATGTTGGGGAGATTACGGAAGACGACGGTCCCCTTGATGTCGACCACCTCATCAACGACCCGGGGGGCGTAGAAGGTCCCGCCGTTGACTAGCGTCGCATAGGCGACCGCCATCTGCAGCGGAGTGGCCGTCAACGACCCCTGGCCGATGGTCATGTTCATGACGTCACCACCCGCCCATCCACCCTCTTCACGCACCAGGCCGTCCTTCTTGACCTGGTGGTACTGGAACCACTCGCGGTCCGGCACCAGTCCCGGCGATTCGAAGGGGAGGTCGACACCGGTCCTCGCCCCGAAGCCGAGTTCCCTGGCCCAGTCCTGCAGGAGGTTCTCGTCCCACAGGTCGCCGGCGTTCTCCCAGATCTGAAGGGCGATGCCCCAGTAGTACATGTCGCAGGAGACCTGGAGGGAGGTGTGGATGTCCACCTCGCCGTGGGCGGCCCAGTCGTGCAGCAACGGCGTGTTGGGGAACTGGAGGGTGCCGTCACAGAAGAAGGAGGTCGGGTCGGAGGGATCCTGCTGGCCCGGGTGCTCATCCTGCTCGATGGTGGGGTAGATGCCCCTGATCAACGCCAGTGTGTAGGGGACCACCTTGAAGGTCGAGGCGGGTGCGTAGTTGCCCTGGATGGCGAAGTTGTTGAGGGCGTTGGTCTCCGACAGCGACTCCCACTCCGCCTGGGTGATCAGGCCGTCCGAGAAGAGGGTCGGGTCGTACGACGGGACCGAGGCCATCGCCAGCACCGAGCCGTCGCTCGGGTCGAGGATCACGCCGGAGGCCCGCACCGGCTCATTGCCGGCCTCCACCGACAGACTCATCCCATCGACGAGGGCCGCCTCGAGCACGGTCTGCATGTGGAGATCGATGCTCGTGGTGACGCTGCCTCCGGGTATCGGCGGGGTCTCCTCGACGATGCCGAGAATCTGTCCCCTGGCATTGACCCGATAGGTGATCGTGCCCGGAGTCCCTCGCAACTGCCGGTCGTAGGAACCCTCCACACCGAACTTCCCGACCCGGTCCCGGGGGGTCACCTCGGGGCGCAACAGATCGGCCTCGCCGGGCGCCCCGATGTAGCCGATCAGATGGGCCGCCTGCTCGTGCAGCGGGTAGATGCGGACCGGCTGCGGCTCGATCGCCAAGCCGGGGAAGCCCTCGATGTGCTCCCAAGCGAACATCGCCGTCCGCTCCGACACCTCGCCGCCGACAGTGAAGCGCGCCCCGACACCGCGGTCCTCGAAGAGGTGGCGGATGTCCGAGGCCGGCCGGTCGAGCAAGGCGGCCAGGTTCTGGATGAGCTCCTCTTCCCGATCCTCAGGGACCAGTTTCCGGTCCACGACGATCCGCAGCGCCGCCTCGGTGCCCGCCATGAGGATCCCATTGCGGTCGTAGATGTTGCCGCGGGGGGCTTCGATGGTGACGGTGCTCAACTGCTGGGACTCAGCCGAATCGAGAGAATCCTCCAGCGACGAGACCTGCAGGTACCAGAGTCGGAGGACCAGGATGGCGAAGAACCCCAGAAACACCGCCCCGACGACGGTGAGCCGCCACGGCTGTCTCACAGGTCCCACCCCGATCGTCGGTGGGCGCCCATCAGCCGGGAGGCCCCCGGCAGCACGGCGGCGGCGAGAACGGTGTTGTAGGCGGCAGGTAGCACGATCTTTCGCACAATGCTCGCGTCGGCCAGCGTCTTCTCACCAAAGATCGTACCGAGAATGGCAAACAGCGTGAGGGCGCCGGCGGTGAGGAGGAAGACCCCGAACCCCAGGATCAACGGATCGTCCTCGGTCCTCTCCCGGAATCGCACCACGACGAAGATCACGACCGTGTGGACCAGCGCCCATAGGCCGAGCGGGGACTCGGACAGCAGATCGAGCAGCAATCCGGATCCGAACCCGACGAGGAGCGCCGGCTGCTCCCTCATGTGACGGCCGGCGCCGATCAGAGCCAGGAGCGCCAGCGCCGGGGCGGCGTCGAGTGGGCGGAGATCAGCGAACAGGGTGGTCTGCAGTGCCACCGCCGCGACGATCAGCGCCGATGCCCAGAGGATGCGTCTGGTCACGGAGCCTCCGTCGTCGATGAGGTCGTCGCCGACGGCTCCACGGGCACATCGACCGGAGTCTCCTCGAGGTCGGAGAGGTCATCCGACGAGGTGTCGTCCCTGGTGAAGACCAGCACCTTGACGAAATCGATCCGACTCATCTCGGCCGTGGTCGCCGCCGTGGTCCGGAGCGAGAACCCCACCTGGGCGGTGGCCGCTTCGAGGACCGTGGCGACCGACAGACCGGCCGGGAAGCGCCCGTCGGCGGTCACCAGCAGGTCGCCGGACTCCAGGGATGCATCGGTGTTGAACATCTCCAGGACCATCACGCTGCTTCCACGCCCGCTGAGCACTCCCGTCTCGCCGGTCCGCTCCACCCTCACCGCGATCCTCATGGTGGGATCGCTGATCAGCCTGACCCGGGCCTCGTGGGCAGTGACCGAGACGACTCTCCCCACCAGACCACCCTCGTCGACCACCGGCATGTCGACCGTGATGCCGTCGGCGCTTCCCTTGTCGATGAGGCGGATGTGATCGAATTCGGAGACACCCCTCGCCAGCACGGTTGCGTTCACCGACTCGAGATCTTCGGGCGG
>JAHJML010000132.1 GCA_018821365.1 Actinomycetota bacterium
ATCTGTCGGCCCGGACGCCGTGGAGGCGGTCGGCCCCTGACGGCGGCGGGCCTCGAGGGGAGCGCCCGACTCGTCGGGCTCCCGGCATCGCCATACTTGGAGGTCGAGCACAGAAGAGGAGCCCATGTTCGAGTCGTTCCGCCCCGAGCCCTACAGCGATTTCACCCAACCCGCCGCCCGCCGGGCCTACGAGACGGCCCTGGTTGCCGTCGAGGAGAGCCTCGGCGTGCATCGTCCCCTGAACATCGCCGGCGAACCGGTGGACACTGCCAAGCGCATCGAGAGCCTCAACCCGTCCCGACCGTCCCAGGTACTCGGGACCGTCGCCTCCGCCGGGGCGGCCGAGGCGGAGCGAGCGATCGCGGCGGCATGGGAGGCGTTCCCCGGATGGGCCGGGCTGGGTGCCGAAGAGCGGGCTCGCTACGGGTTGAAGTTGGCGGCGCTGATGCGGCGGGATCGCTACCTGCTGGCGGCGCTGCAGACGCTCGAGGCCGGCAAGAACTACGCCGAAGCGGAGGCCGATGTCTGCGAGGCCCTCGACTTCTGCGACTACTACGCCCGGATCGCCATCCACCTGGACGGCGGGGTCCCGATCGTCCCCTACCCCGGGGAGGAGAACGAGTCCCACCTGATCCCGCTGGGGGCGGGGGTGGTCATTCCTCCGTGGAACTTCCCGCTGGCGATCCTGGCCGGGATGACCATCGGCCCGGTCATGGCGGGCAACACCGTGGTGCTCAAGCCCGCCTCGTCCACGCCGCTGATCGGGGCCGGGTTCATGGACCTGGTGGAGGAGGCCGGCTTCCCGCCCGGCGTCATCAACTTCCTGCCCGGCTCGGGAGGGGAGATGGGCGACGTGCTGGTCGATCACCCCCGGACCCGTTTCGTCAACTTCACCGGATCCAAGGAGGTCGGGCTGCGGATCGCCGAGCGCTCCGCCCGGGTCGGCCCGGGGCAGAAGTGGCTGAAGCGGGCCTACCTGGAGATGGGTGGCAAGGACGCCCTCATCGTCGACGAGACCGCCGACCTCGCCGCTGCCGCCACCGATGCGGTTCGCTCGGCGTACGGGTTCCAGGGGCAGAAGTGCTCGGCCTGCTCGCGGCTGATCCTGCTGGATGAGGTCTACGACGAGGTGCTCGCCGGGGTGGTGGCCGCCACCGCCGACCTGGTGGTCGGGCCCGCCGTCGAGAACCACCCGGTGGGGCCGGTCATCTCGGCGGCTCAGCACGCCTCGATCCTGGCGGAGATCGAGTCCGGCCGGGGGGAGGCGGACCTGGTGGCGGGAGGCGATCCGATCGACCTCGACGGCGGCTACTACATCGAACCGGCCATCTTCGGGGATGTCGACCCGCAGGCCCGGCTTGCCCGGCACGAGATCTTCGGCCCGGTGCTGTCGGTGATCCGGGCCCGGGACTTCGATCACGCCCTCGACATCGCCAACGGCACGGAGTTCGGCCTCACCGGGGGCCTCCACTCCCGGGACCGGAACCGGATCGAACGGGCCCGCCGCGAGTTCCACGTCGGCAATCTCTACATCAACCGCAAGATCACCGGCGCCCTGGTCGGGGTGCAGCCCTTCGGCGGTTTCAACATGTCCGGCAGCAATGCCAAGGCGGGAGGGCCCGACTACCTGCGGCTGTTCATGGAGATGAAGTCGGTGACCGAGCGGTTGTAGCCGGGCGTACGGCGGCCGCTCGGGCCGCCGTGGGAGATTGGGTCGAAATCCTCTAGAGCACCCGGCACCGCGCCGTGATGCTGGCTCGAGGCGATGGGAGGTGGGCAGTGCGCCGGTACTGGGCAATCCTGATGGTGCTGGCCCTGGCAGCGGGGGCGTGCGGGGAGGGTGGGGCGGTGGTGACGACCGGGTCCCCGGGGACGACGGCCGCTCCCGGGACGAGCGCGACGAGCTTGATCCCGGTGGTGCCTGCCTCGGCCGGGGCGGCTCTCACCGGGTCGCTGGTGCTGCTGGCCGACGACTTCCAGGACGGCGATGCCGCGGGGTGGGAGGTCGGTGCGGGGTGGTACGTGCTCGGAGTGGGCGAGGCGTACGGGCTGGCGGCCTCGGGGCCGGCGTGGGGTTGGTGGCCGGGGGGCGAAGGATGGGAGCCTCGCTACCTCCTGCGGGCCTCCTTCCGGGTCGACACCGGCGGATTGGCGGTCTCGGTGACGGTAGGCGACGAGGGCCGTTACGTCGTGCATCTGCACGAGGAGGGCACCGATCTGCTGCTCGATCGTCCCTGGGGCACGTTCGAGACGCTGGCGACCACCGGACCGGTGGAGACGGCCGCCTGGCACCTGCTGGCCGTCGGCATCGACGGGGCCGATCTGCGGGTGTACGTGGACGGCGAGCCGTGGCTGGCGGTGGCGGTCGACGAGCCGCTGACCGGTGGATCGGTGGGCTTCGGGGCCCTGGAGGGGTCGCTGGTGGCCATCGACAACGTCTACGTCACGGTGCTTGTCCGGGAACTGCCGGGGCTGGCGGCCGGTGGCGGGGAGCCCGTCGAGCCGGTGGTGGCGGCGGCGGCGCCCCCGGTGGTGGCGGCGCCCCCCGGCGAGGAGCCTGGTCCCGCGCCACCCGAGGGCGGGGAGGAGCCTGGTCCCGAGCCATCCGAGGGCGGGGAGGAGCCTGGCCCCGAGCCATCCGAGGGCGGGGAGGAGCCTGGTCCCGAGCCACCCGAGGGCGGGGAAGAGCCCCCGGGGGCGCCCGACCTGCGAGTGGTCTCGATTGCCTTTCACGAGGCGGAGCAACTGAGTGAGGAACCGGTCGGTGTCGACATCAGCGTGATCAACGAGGGGGCGGTGGCCTCCGGTCCCTGTGAGGCCGCCTGGGAGGCGATGGGCTCGGCGTGCTCGGCAGCGGTGCCGGCCCTCGACCCGGGAGCCGAGGTGCGGGTCTCGTGCACGGCGGCCCCGCTCCCCCCCGGGCTCTTCACCTGGACGGTGGACGCCGACCACGACAATCGAGTCGAGGAGTCCGACGAAGGCGACAACGGGTTCTCGGGGACGATCGAGGTCCACGTGGCCGCCGCCACCCAGGTCGACCTGGCGGTGGGAGCGGCCTCCTACCCGCCGGTCGAAGAGAACCAGGAGTTCCTGTTCGAGGTCGAGGCCGTCGACCTCAACGCGACCGGTTTCCCCGGCCTGTTCACGATGCGCCTCACCCTGGACGGTGCCCTCGTCTGCAGCCGGGACATGCCGGTCGGGAGCACGGCATCCTGCGCGATCCCCGGCCTGGAAACCGGGTCGCACCTGTTCGAGGCGGTGGTCGACCCCGACGGCGAGATCGACGAGGTACGCGAGGACAACAACCGGAGGGTGTTCGAAGTGGTGGTCGAGGCGGGCTGAGCGGGCTCACCCGCCGA
>JAHJML010000133.1 GCA_018821365.1 Actinomycetota bacterium
CACCGCCAAGGTGCCGTCCACCGCCGATCAGAGCGAGGGGGTGATCTCGGGGATCGAGGCGATCGATGCCACCCCGGGACGGCTGCTCCACGGGACCACCGTCGCCACCAACGCTCTCCTGGAGCGCCGCGGCGCCCGCACCGTCCTGATCACCGACGGCGGGTTCGAGGACATCCTCGAGATCGGCCGCCAGGATCGGCCCTCCCTCTACGACACCACGGTGACCCGGCCCGAGCCGATCGCCGGGAGGGCCGAACGGATCGGAGTGGAGGGACGCCGCGACCATCGGGGGCATCGGGAGGTCCCGATGGATGTGGCCGCACTGGTCGCCCGGGTGGTGAGGAGCGCCCCGCAGGCGGTGGCGATCTCGCTGCTCTACTCCTACTTGGACGACGGTGACGAACGGGTGGTGGCCGCGGCCATCGAGGCGGCCCTGCCGGATGTGGCCGTGTCCCGTTCGTCGGATGTGGTCGCCGAGTTCCGGGAGTTCGAACGGGCCTCCACCACCGTCCTCAACGCCTACCTGGGCCCGGTCACCTCGGGCTACCTGCGGTCGCTGAGCGGACGGGCCGCCGCTTCGGGAATCTCCCCGGGCATCTCGGTGATGCGCAGCAGCGGCGGCTTGATGGACCTGGAGGGGGCGGCCCGCCTCCCCGCCGCCATCCTGCTGTCGGGTCCGGCCGGAGGGGTGGTGGCAGCCACCGCGTTGGGAGAGGCGCTGGGCCGGGACCACATCATCTCCTTCGACATGGGCGGCACCTCGACCGACGTGTGCCGCATCGACCACGGGCGGCCCGAGGTGGCCTACGAACGGGCGATCGACGGCCTTCCCTGCCGGATGCCGGCCGTCGCCATCCACACCGTGGGCGCCGGGGGAGGCAGCATCGGGTGGGCCGACGCCGGCGGCGCCCTGCGGGTCGGACCACACAGCGCCGGATCCATCCCGGGCCCGGTCTGCTACGGGAGGGGCGGCACCGAACCGGCCGTCACCGACGCCAACCTGGCGCTGGGGAGGATCGGGGCGGGCGCCGAGTTCGGGGGATCGGTGCGTCTAGACGCCATCGCCGCCGGAGTGGCGCTGGCCGGATTGGGGCGCCGCCTGGGGATGACCCCCGACGAGGCCGCCCTCGGGATGGTCGAGGTGGTGGAGGCCCACATGCACCGGGCCATCCGCAAGGTCTCGGTCGAGGAGGGGTTCGATCCCCGCCGGTCCGCCCTGGTGGCCTTCGGCGGGGCGGGCGGCCTCCACGCCACCGCCCTTGCCAGGCGCCTCGAGATGGATGGGGTGATCGTCCCGCCCTTTGCCGGGGTGTTCTCGGCGGTGGGCCTGCTGCTGGCACCGCGGCGGGCCGACGCCGCCCGCACTGTGATGCTGGGCGACGGGACCGGCCTGGCCGGAGCGGCAACCGCGGTCCGGGCGGCGGCATTGGTAGCGTTGGGCCGTGACGGCGAGTCGTCGGTCATCGCCGACGTGCGCTACCGGGGCCAGTCGCACGAGACCTCGGTGCCCTACCGGGTCGGCGAATCGTGGGAGGTGCTGGCGGGCCGCTTCCACGACGCCCACCGCCGCCGCAACGGCTTCGCCCGTCCCGGCGACCCGATCGAGGTGGTGACGCTGCGGGCCGAGGCGGTGGGAGCCGCCGCCCTTCGCTGGGACGAACTGCCGCGGCCCCGCCCGGTCGGCGAGGCACAAACCGGTGAGCGCCCGGTGCTGACCTCCGACGGGCGGGCCACCGCCTCGGTGTGGTGGCGTCCCGGCCTGGCGCCCGGCGACGAGGTGATCGGCCCCGCCGTCATCGAGGAGGCCGAGGCCACCACCTACCTGGGACCGGGGGAACGGGCGATCGTCCATCCCAGCGGAGCGCTGGAGGTGGCGTGGTGAGGGTCGACGCCGTCACGCTGGAGGTGGCCCGCAACCGCTTTGCGGCCATCGCCGACGAGATGGGAGTGGTGCTGCGCCGCACCGCCTACTCGCCCAACATCAAGGAGAGGGCCGACTGCTCGGCTGCCATCTTCGTGCCCTCGGGCGAGATGCTGGCCCAGGCCGAGCACATCCCGGTGCACCTGGGGTCGATGCCCGCCTCGGTGGCCGCCGTCATCGGCCTGCTCGGGGAGGCGGTGGCTCCCGGCGTCCAGTTCGCCGTCAACGACCCGTTCCACGGCGGCACCCACCTCAACGATCTGACCCTGGTGAGGCCGGTCTTGCGGGACGGCCGCCTGGTCGGGTGGGTCGCCAACCGGGCCCACCACGCCGACGTGGGGGGCGAGGCCCCCGGGTCGATGCCGGCCCATGCCACCCGCCTCGAGCAGGAGGGGTGCATCGTCTCCCCGATGGTCGCCGCCGTCGACGGCGAGTGGGTCCCCGAGTTCCTCGACCGGTTCCTGGCCGCCACCCGCACCCCCGACGAGCGGATCGGCGACCTGTCCGCCCAACTCGGCTCCAACGAGGCCGGCTCGGCACGACTGCTGGAGGTGATCGAGGCCGAGGGAGTCGGACGGCACCAACTCGTCACCCAATCCCTCCTCGACTACGGCGAGTCGCGGATGCGGGCCGCCATCGGGGCGCTCCCCGACGGGGCGTACCGGTTCGAGGACGTCATGGAGTGGGGCGACGCCGATCTGCCGATCCGGGTGACGGTCACCGTCGACGGCGGTTCCTTGTCGGCCGACTTCTCAGGGACCACTCCCCAGATCGAAGGCAACATCAACGCGGTCGAGGCCGTCACCAGGTCGTGCCTCTACTACGCGGTGCGGGTGGCGACCGACCCGACGATTCCGGCCAACGGGGGCTGCTACCGGCCGCTGCGGCTGTCGGTCCCGGAGGGGAGCCTGGTGGGGGCCTTGCCACCGGCGGCGGTGGCAGCCGGCAACGTCGAGACCAGTCAGCGGATCGCCGACGTCCTGCTGGGCGCCCTGGCGCAGGCGGCGCCCGATCGGGTGCCGGCGGCCAGCCAGGGCACCATGAACAACGTGCTGATCGGCTCCGGAGGCACGGTCTACTACGAGACGGTGGCCGGTGGGGAGGGCGGGACCCCGCACCGGCCCGGTCAGTCGGGGATCCACACCGGGATGACCAACACCAAGAACACTCCCATCGAGTCGGTGGAGACCCACTACCCGTTCCGCATCGCCGCCACCCATCTGCGGCGGGGTAGCGGCGGGGCCGGCCTCCATCCCGGCGGTGAGGGGATGGTGCGGGAGATCGAGTTCCTGGAACCGGCCACCGTGTCGTTGATGGGGGAGCGGCGCCGCCATCGCCCCTGGGGCCTGGCGGGGGGCGGTCCCGGCGCCACCGGCGAGGACTGGTGGATTCAGCGTGACGGCGCGGAGGAGCGCCTCCCCGGCAAGACCACCTTCGAAGCCGGGGCGGGTGACCGCCTCCGGGTGCTGACCCCGGGCGGGGGCGGGTGGGGGACCGGGTAGGGGTTCAGGGGCGGGAGACGTGCCCGGACCGGGTGGATGTGGTGGCGCTGGCCGAGGGTGGCGCGGCTCACTCGTTGGACCCCCGGTGACCCGTCTGTGCCTGTAGCCTCAGCTGACTTCTGGGGCGACTGAGGGGAACGAACATGGCATGGTCGGATGACGACCTGATGGAGCTCCTCCGCATGCACACCAATGCATGGAATGCGCATGACATCGATGCGCTGATGGCGCTATTCGCCGAGGACTGTGTGTTCGAGGCCTCGGGCGGGAGCGACGTGACCGGCGAACGCTACGTGGGCAAGGAGGAGGTGCGGGCCGCGTTCTCGGCGGTGTTCGACTCGATGCCCGATGCGAGGTGGCGTGACGGTCGCCACAATGTGGTGAGTCCCGGCTACGGGGTGTCGGAGTGGACGCTCGCTGGCACTTGGTCCGACGGATCGAGGATCGAGGTCAACGGATGCGACTTCCTCACGGTGGTCGATGGCGCCATCACGCTGAAGAACTCGTTCCGAAAGAACAGACCCCCGCTCCAGCCGCCCGCGACATAGCAAACGGCTCCGCAGAGCAGGCGCAGCGGATGGTGGCCGGACTCCTCTGATGACATTCCCGCACGCCGGCCAAGGGTGCTGGACCACACCTGAGGCCCGTGGGTCCGTTCGCTCATATCGCATTCCTGCACGCCGGCCGACGGCGGGTGGATCGGTTCCTCTTTGTGTCGCGAGCGGGCTTCACCGCAGCAGGTGCTTGGCCAGAAATCCGGCTTGGACCGTGCTCGCTTCATTGAACAGGTCGCTGGGGTGATACAGCAGACCGAAGTGCCCACCGCCGATCTCGTAGAGGTCCTTCTGGCCTCTCAGGGAATCGAACGCTCGACGGCTGACATCAGGGTTCGCACCTGCCATCTCGTCACCGGGGGCCAGCATCATCAGCGATGGCACGGTCACGAAGGGAGCGCACAGGTATGGACTGTACGGGGGGGTATTCGAGGGTATGACCCGGGTCGCTTGGTTGCACCACCCACTGCCGTGTCGGCCCCCGTAATCGATGAACCACCGGTACGCCTGGATCGGTTCGAGCAATGATGGAGTGCCCATCTGATCGAATGACACGACAGGGATGGGACCAACCGTGTCGTGCGCGGACCCAGTGACATCACCTGACTCGAACGTGGCGCGAATCGCTTGGAAGAGTTCGACCGAAGCCTTTGCCTCGGGCGGCGAGGCGCCGAACGTCGGGCATTGCGCCACCACCGCCTTCACGCGAGGGTCGCAGGCGGCAACGAGAAACACCTCGCCGCCCGAGAACGAGTCCCCCCAGATTCCGATGCGGCTCGGATCGTGGCCGGCGAGCGTGGATGCAAAGCCGATCGCGTCCCGGTAGCCACGGCATTGGATCCATGGATTGATTTCCTGACGGGGTTCGCCACCGCTGGCACCCAGATTCCGGTGGTCGTAGAGGAGCGCGGACACGCCGGCGTCGGCGAACACTTCGGCGTAGTGGTCGATGCCCATCGAGACCGTGGCGGAGGTGCCGTGGGCCATCACCACCACGGGGAACGGTGGGCGACCAGCCACCGCTTTGTAGAGGAACCCGCGAAGGATCGCCCCCTCCGACTCGAACTCAACGGTGGTTCGGTGAGATGCCTGTGTGCTCATGGTGCACCGTACCCCCGGATACTGAGGCGAGTCGTGTCACCCCCAGCAGCATCACTGGAATCGGCAGCGCCCCGACCAAGGATCGGCCGGTTCCCTGTGATGTCATTCCCGCACGCTGGCCGAGGGGACAGAGATCACTCTGGCGCTGGGACTTCCGCCTCCGCAAAGGCTCGCTCGACGAGCGTGACGATCGTCTTGAGACGCCCGTCGAGCGTATCGCCCCCGGTGAGGGCACTGACCGCTGCAGCCGCCAATGGACCGTCGCCGACGAACTCACCGAGGCGCTTCAGGCTCCACCAGTCGAGGTGGACGTCGAGGGCTCCATCGATCTGGTGGTAGTAGATCCAGAAGTCGACGCATGTGGCTGTGTCCCACTCGCGCTTGTCCCACGAGGGGACAAGGCGCGGAAGGTTGTGCTCCAAGGCTTCGGGCGAAGTCTCGTACAGCACGGATGTCGTCTCCGGGCCCGTAGACCTGGTGGAGGTGTTGAGAACGAATCCGCGGTGGATCAAGACAGGATCAAGATGCGATCGGATAGATTGCGCGGCCGCATCGGCCGACACCGGGGTCGCCATCGGCATCAGGCTACGCCCGGAATCTGCCGATCGTCGAGTGACAAACCCCGCACGCGGGCCGATGGGGCGGCATCATGCCCGCGCTGCGGACGGCATGTGAGCCGGCACGGAAACCGGGTCGAGCGACTGGTAGCGTCTCGACTCAGATGCGTCATCGGCGTGCTGCTCTCTCGGGCGTTGCCTCATGGCTGCTCCTGTTCGGACTGCTGGCGTTCGCCACACCGGCGTGGGCCTGCTCGTGCGCTCGGATCGATCCCGCGCAGGGCCTTGCGGACTTCCCTGCCGCCTTTGTCGGGACGTTCATAGCAAAGGAGAGCTCGAACGACCTCCAGGCGGTCTACACGTTTGAGGTCGAGCAGTGGGTGAAGGGCGACCTGGGCCCAACCGTCGAGGTGCGAGCGCCATCGCAGGGTTCCGCGTGCGGGTACGAGTTCGCGCCCGGCCAGCGCATGGCTTCGTTCCTCCGGGTCGAGGACGGCATTCCGACCGGCGGGCTGTGCCAGACGATGGACCCTGATGTGTTACTTCGGGCGACCGAGCCGATGACGTTCAATGGTGTTGGGCCGCCCCACCTCCTCGTCGCTGGACCGTTTACGACGAGCGCTCATCTCGTCCTCGATGCCGACGGTGGGCTCCTCGTCCCGCTTGGCGAGACCCCCGACGGCAATGCGGCTGGCTACTTCGATTACCCCCGGGCCTTCAGACCGTGTCCGGGGGGCCGCCTCATCGTGGAAGAGTGGGCCTGGCGCCTGGACGTACGCGACCTGACAACCCTCGAAGTGGTCTCCACGGTCGATTTGCACGGCTTCTCAGACCACATCGGCCTCGCCGACGTCGAGTGTCGCACGGAGGACGCCTCGAGCATCCTGCTACTCGGCGATGAATGGACCGGAGATCGCTCCGTGGCCCGAGTGTACGAGGCGGTGCCCGCACCGACCCCCTTGTTCGAGGTTCCGTTAGCCATCGGCGACCTGGGCCCCACCGTTCTCGTCCTCCAGGACCAGGACGAACTGGGAGCCGATGTCTGGCTCATCGCCGACGACGAGACCGGGCCGTTGCTGTTGCACCGTATCGATCGCGGCGACGCCAACCACGCAGGCATCGTCGCCGCCTCTGAGATCCCCACGGGCGGGACGGTCGCCGTCTTGGACATCAGATACCCCAGCGGCGCCGGGACCCCCAGGTCGAATCTCACTCTCTACGACACCACAGGCGCCGAGTTGCGTCACCGCACGTTCGAGGCCGAGATGGGTTCCCTCGAGTGGCTCGACGGAGGCCGGCTTCTGCTCCACCACTACACCGACACCTACGGGGCGCGGATCTCCATTCTCGATGGCGCCACCCTCGAATCGGTCGCCGAGGTCGAGGAGTGGCGGGGTTCCCGAACGGTTGCCGACGGCGACCTCCTCTATGGAGTTTGGGAAGGGCACCTCGATCGCGTCGATCTCAACACCGGGGTGGTCGAGCAACTGACCGTGTTCAGCAGCCCGGTGTACGGACCCCTGGCGGTGCTGCCGGTTGGCTCGTCGGCGCCGACACCAGATACCGAGCCTGTGCCCTCGACGACCTTGACGGTCCCACCCGCAACGACGGCACCCGTGACCACCACCCCGGTAGCTGCCGGGGATGCCGGCGCCGACTCCTCCCCGTTGCCCTGGATCTTCCTCGGCCTGCTTCTGTTGCTCGGCGCCGGCGCCACGGGGAGTCTCATTGCCCGTCGACGCCAGGAGCGCCGCTTATGAGGCCGGGGTGATCGCAACACCGCCACCACTTCACATCGGTCTCGGCAGTCAGTGACGAACCTGGCCGAAGGGACAGAAGGGGGAGGGGGCAGGGGCGGGACGAGAAGGAGGGGCACGGGGACGAACAGGTCGGGGCGTTGATCTCTAGCTGCCTGCCTGCCTGCCGTTGGCCCACTCAGGCGCGCAGGAGGCGGATCGCCTCCCTGCGAACCCTCGAAAGTACTTCGGGAAGCGCCTTCCCGGCAAACGACATGGCGGCCACCGCCTGCCCCGCTCGTTCTTCGAGCTTCGGCCAGTCGATGCGTTCGTAGGCCGCCACCCCCAGTCGGACCGCCTCGTCGAATGTCACCGGCTCACCCCCAGTTGCCTGAAGGAGCCGATCCATCATCAGGTCGTTCAGCGAGATCACCGCCAGTTCTCCCGGCGCCAGGTCGATCACCTGCGGCGGTTCGGTGGCAAAGTCACCCAAGCTGTCTCCGGGTACTTCGATCGCCAGCGTCTCCTCGTCGTCGAACGACAACACCCAGTGCCGCCCGTGCTTCTCGAAGCCGAGTTCTCCAAGTGATCGGGATTGATTGGACTTGCGATGCCCGACCAGATCGATGTCGGTGGGTCGGTACCAGCCGGTGTGGATCTCCGCCGCCGCCCCACCCACGAGCACTGCTCCCTCGAGGCCGGCGGTGGCGAACGCTGCGGCGGTGAGCAGCCTCCGTTGCATGGAGTTCGGCGGCGCCTCTGACGCCCGTCGCAGCAGGTCGGCTGCCGACGCGTCAGGCATCGGCGTTCAACAGCGTTTGTTCGACGGTGATGTCGATCCCACCACGCTGCCTGGCGTCGAGCCGCTGTCGCGGAGACGAAGCACCGAGTCCGGCCGCCATCAGCTGTTCCCGACCCTGCTCGGAAAGGGCGACCACCTCGTCGATGGAGACCCGCGTGGTTCGAGGCACCAGTTGGATGTCGAGTCCCAGCGCATCGAGCACCCGGTCGAGAGTGCTGAGACGGAGGTCCGCCTTCCCGCTCTCGATCCTGGAGAGGTTGGGAACCGCGATGCCTGACGCTCGAGACACAGCGGACTGTGTCAGTCCGGCGGCCTCTCGGGCCAGGCGCAATCTGATGGCGAGATTCACTCCGATGTCCTCTGTTATAGAATACGATATGTTATCGAATAACATATGTCAAGACCCGCCCGGTTGAGAGGGCTCTTTCGCCGAGGCGGTCGACCTGGCCGCCGGCAAGCGCAGTGGCGCTTCCTCGGCATGCGTCACACGGTCGATATCGAGCGAGGACGGGTTCTACGGCCCCGAAGGAGCGGTGCATAGCTCTGCGGGGGTCGTACTGTCACCCGGATGACTCACCCCATCCGCACCAGCGAGCAGGACCGCAACATCGACGTCTTCCGGAGGGCCATCGAGGACGGCTTCAACAACGGTGACCTCGACATCCTCGATGCTCTCTTCACCGCCGACTTCCAGGAGCACCAGCGCGGGTTCCCCACCCCCGATCTGGACGGGCTCAAGCGCGGTATCGCGTCGGTGCGGCGCGCCATCCCCGACATCCGGCTCGAGATCGTGGACACCATCGTGGAGGGTGACAAGGTGTCCTTCCACCTCACCGGCGAGGGCACCCACGAAGGGCAGTTGGGACCGCTCCCCGGATCCGGCAAACACGTGACCTGGGACGTCTTCGACGTGTGCCGCTTCCGGGACGGCCAGATCTCGGAGCACTGGGGGGTGCCCGACCGCATGGCCATCCTCGAACAGGTGGGCATGCCGCAGCCGCCACGCTGGCTCATGAAGCTGATGATGAAGCGGGCCCGCTGACATCGATCGGTGATCGGGACGGCCGCTGAACCCTGCTCGCCTGGGGAGACGAGATCTTCGCCTTCCACGACGCCGACCGGGCCACCAACGGCCAGCCCCCCCTGCTAGCTTCCATCGCCAATCTCCGAAGGAATCTCTCGATGACCAAGGTGATCGCAATCATGTCGATGTCGCTCGACGGGTTTGTCGCCGATGCCAACGACGGTGTCACCGAAGTCTTCGACTGGTACTTCTCGGGCGACGTCGGGGTCCCCACTGCGAGCGCGACTCACGGTATGACGTTCCGCGTTTCGGAGGCGAGCGCCGGCCATCTGAGGGGGCTCCAGGCTGAGGTTGGCGCCATGCTCACCGGTCGCCGCACGTTCGAGGTCGCCGAGGGCTGGGGCGGCCAGCACCCGTGGGATGTGCCCGCGTTCGTCGTCACCCATCGATTGCCCGACGGCTGGCCACGGACCGGCTCAACGGTGCAGTTCGTCACCGACGGCATCGAAAGCGCCGTTGCCAAAGCGAAGTCGGCTGCCCACCCGAAGTCGGTGGGAGTGCATGGCGCCCGAACGATTCAGCAGTGCCTTGACGTCGGGTTGCTCGACGAGATTCATGTCGATCTGGCTGCCATGCTGCTGGGTGCCGGGGTGCGGTTGTTCGACCACCTCGCGAACGCACCGGTCGTTCTCGGGAATCCGACAGTCGTCACCGGTGTGGGTGTCACCCATCTGCGTTATCCCGTGCACATTTCGGAGACCGCTATCCAAACATGAGGAGTCACCCGGGCAACTCGCTGCACCGGTACCGGTCCATGGCGTGACCGTCTGACTCAGGGGTGCGACCCTCTGGCGACATTTCCGCACGCTGGGGGAGGTCAGGGCGATCACACGGGCGATTCACCGTCACTGCGATCTCTTGCGGGGATACGATCGGCAGGTGCAGGTTCGCCGCTTGTGGCTGGTTGCCGTCGTCGTCATTGCTGGGGCGTGTACAACCGACACCTCATCGATGACCACGGTGCCCTCGACTTCGACGACCTCGTCCACCACCACGACGACAACGCTGCTCACCACCACGACGACAACGCTGCCCACCACCACGACGACAACCCTGCCCACCACCACGACGACCGTCGCACCGCAGACGACGACAACTCTGGCGCTGCCGGATGAACCCCGGGTTTCGGCCGGGTGGTCCTTGCAGGCAGGCGACTTCCTGGTCTCGAATGCGCAGGGCGTGGCCGTCATTCGGGAGGGTGTGGTGGTTTCACAGCCCGTGATGTCACCAGTGGAGGCGGCGTTGGCCGAGGGCACCGGGGCGATTCTCTTCGTTACCCCGGATCCGGAGCTCTTTCCCGCCCATTGGCCGGAGCGGGGGAAGGGGGGCGGCTACGTCATCTGGCGGCTCAAACCGGACGGAACCCTGACAAACCTCCTGCGGACGGACTTCACCATCGACGGACCACTCGGTGCCATCACCCTCTATCAGGCCCCCGTGATCGGCGAGATCGCGCCGGGACACACGACGCCGATCTTGACGACCTCGGGGGCGGAGCCCTTTGAGCGCATCCTCTTGGCGCCGGCCGGCAACTTGGGCGGTGCAGGCTTGGGTATCCCGTTCCGCACCGCAGAGGGCGGAATCACCGGGGTCGGATGGCAGGAGTCCGACAACCGTCTCATCGTCGCCGTCGGCACCGATAATGGTGGATGGCTCGAAGCCTGGGACTTCGACGACCCCATCCCGGTGAACTGGCCGTCGGAGTGGCCGACGAACCCTGTGCCCCCGGACACTCCTTGTCCCGACGACCCGAGCTTCAACCATTGCCTCGACAGTGTCACCACCCTCCCCGGCACGACGCTGATCGCCTACACCGAGACAGACTCCTTGCAGAGCATGACCAACCTTGTCATCTTTGACACCGAGACCGGCACCGAAGTGCGTCGGCTCCTCGTCGCCGAGCGACCGACCGCGGTCAAGCGACTCCACGCATCAACGACCCAGGTCGCCGTGAGCCTCATCACCTACCCGAACGTCAAGTATCAGTACGTGCCCACAATCGTCCTCGATGTCGAGACAGGAACGACCGAGACGCTCCCGGTTGGTGGAGTGACCACCCTCGTCCCCTGACTCTCGGGTGTGCTCTCCGCACGCTGGCCGAGGCTACGGCGCTCACGCCTCTGGAGTCCCGCGGGCTCCTCTCGCGAGTTGGCCGTCGGGCGGGTCCCATTCCGGAGCGGACTGTCAGGGTGGGTGGTTCGTGACAGATGGTCTGAGACGGTGTGATGGAGAACCGGCGTCGTCTCCATTCCCAAGCCGCTATACACTCCGTATACTGTCCTGTATGGCAACCCCAGTGCCGACTCGGTTCACGGACGAGGAACTCGCACTCATCGACGAACTCGTGACCGAAGGCATCGGAGACAGCCGATCGGCGGTGATCCGCCGAGGCGTCCACCACCTGGCCGATGCCGTTCACCGAGCTCAGATCGGTGCCGCCATCGCACAGTCGTATCGGGACCAGCCCCAGGGCTCCGAGGACGACGCCCTCGCGATGGCCAACGCCATCGCAATGACCGAGGCGGAGCCGTGGTAGCCCAGACCGAGCTCTGGTTGATGGAGACCCCCAACCAGAAGCGCCGACCCGTGCTCGTGGTCTCCCGCGACGATGTCATCCCGGTCCTGAACAATGTCGTCGTGGCCCCCATCACGAGCACGATCCGCAACATCCCTACTTGCATTCCGGTCGGACCCGATGAAGGCATCGATCACGAGAGCGTGGCCACCTTCGACAACCTCGCCGCCGTGCCCAAATCGGTGCTCACCACACGCCTCGGCAAACTCGGCGCCGACGGACGCCGGCGGATCTGCGTGGCCCTCGATGCAGTTGCCAACTGCTGACCCCGCCACCTGCCACATCACCGACCTCATCGACCACCCCCACAACAGAGGATGCAACAGGGCCGACGAGAACATGCCTGGTTGGAGGTGGATGCCTCTGGCGAATGGACGGGGGTGTGACCACGGTGGCGGGCGGTGAGGGCACAGCGGCGTCGTCGAGGAGTGCCTCCCCGGCATGGGTCACCCGCCTCCGGGTGCCGACCCCCGGGCGGGGGCGGCTGGGGGCCCGGTGGTACGCTCGATTGAGATGACCGATCACACCCACGGTGCCCGGAGCGGGTGGAAAGCTCGGGCCTGCTCTCTCCTCCATCACAAAGCTGCCTCGGGTCGGGCGGTCGGCGGGTGGGCGCCGCCTCGGGCCGGAATGGGTTGCGGGGCAGTGGCGCTCTTCTCCACAGCGGATTCGGGCTAGCCCGGTAGTTGATGAACCCTCTCCAGGTCCCGTGGCGACGACACAGCCGGGCGGGCATGCTGGTGGTGATCCCGCTCCTGGCGGCTTCGTGCACCGCCGCGGCTCCGCCGAGCGGTCCTCCTGCGGCCTCCCCCCCGCCGGTGTCGCCCACGACGGTCGCGACGACAACGCCCACAACGGTGGGAGTGTCGGCTTCCACTACCAACGGGCCGGCTGCGGTCTCCACCACCACGGAGGCCGTGGCGGCGCGGCCCTCCGGTGCCATCATCGTCGACCACACCGCCACCGACCCGGCAGCCATTCCCGATCACTGGCTGGTGGCGGCTCAGGAGACGGTGCTCTGGGCCTACGGCTCGACTTCCCACGGCACCCAACTCCTGGCAGGGGCGCGGTACCTGGCCGACCACGACCCGCAACTGGGCTTCGCCGGCGACTG
>JAHJML010000134.1 GCA_018821365.1 Actinomycetota bacterium
CCGCTGTACGACACCCACTGCGCCTCGTGTCACCGCATCGACGGCACCGGCGATGAGAACTGGAGGTCCATCAACGCCGACGGGTCCTATCCGGCGCCCCCGCACGACTCGACCGGACACACGTGGCATCACTCCAACCGTCTCCTCATCGATCTGATCGCCAACGGAAGCGACTTCGCGCAGTCCCGCATGCCGGAATTCGGCGACCGGCTGAGTACCGGCGAGATCGAGGCGATCCTGGAGTACATCAAGACCTGGTGGGGACCCGAGGAGCGGGCCTTCCAATGGGAGGTCTCTCAGCAGGAGTCATGACCGACCGACCGTCCCCGCGCCCGGCCGATCGTCACGACTCCCCGGCCGTCGGAGTCAGCTCGACGCGTCGCAACAGTTGGGCGTTGAGGGCGACGATCACGGTGGAGGCGCTCATGAGGACTGCTGCGGCTGCCGGTGCAAGTGCGACGCCGGCCCAAGCGAGCGCCCCGGCGGCGACGGGTATCGCCAACACGTTGTAGCCGGCCGCCCAGGCAAGGTTCTGGATCATCTTGCGGTGCCCGGCGTGAGAGAGACGCCGAGTGGCGACGACGCCCCTGGGGTCGTCGGAGGCGAGGACGATCCCGGCGGATTCGATGGCGACGTCGGTGCCGGCGCCGATGGCGATCCCGACGTCCGCTTGGGCCAGGGCCGGGGCGTCGTTGACGCCGTCACCCACCATGGCCACTCGGTCGCCTCGGTGCTGCAACTCGGCGACCTTGGAATGCTTGTCTTCCGGCAGGACCTCGGCGAGGACCTCGTCGATGCCGAGGTCGGCGGCGACGGCGTCGGCGACCTGGCGGGCGTCTCCCGTGATCATGGCCACCCGGATCCCGAGTTGGTGGAGTTGCTCGACGGCCTGTCTGGATTCTGGGCGGACCTCGTCTTCGAGGGCCAGAGCGCCGATGACAGCCCCCTCGGCGATCAGGTAGAGCACCGCCGCGCCGCGCTCCTTCCACAAGGACGTGGCCTCCTCGACCGGGCCGGTGTCGAGATCGCGCTCGGAGACCAGCGCTGGTCCTCCGACGGCGATCTGGTCGCCGTCGACCGTGGCCTGGACGCCGCGGCCGCCCATCGACGTGAACCCCGACGCGACGGGGATGTCGCCGCGTTCCCGGGCGGAGCCGACGATGGCTCGGCCGACCGGATGCTCACTGTCGGATTCGACGGCGGCCGCCAACCTCAGGATCCTGGCTTCGTCGCCGTCGACGGCAACGACCCCGGTGACGATGTGCTCCCCTTTCGTGAGGGTGCCGGTCTTGTCGAACAGAACCACGTCGACGGTGCGCATCCGCTCCAGAGCGAGACGATCCTTGACCAGGATCCCCTGGCGGGCGGCCAGCGACGTCGAGATCGCGACCACCAGCGGGATGGCCAAACCCAACGCATGAGGGCAGGCGATCACCAGCACGGCGACGCTGCGCACCACGGCCTCGTCGGTCTCGCCCATCAGGAGCCACGTCAGCACGGTCGCTGCCGCGGCGCCGACGGCTACATAGAAGAGCAACGCGGCG
This sequence comes from Actinomycetota bacterium, assembly GCA_018821365.1. GTDB lineage: Bacteria > Actinomycetota > Acidimicrobiia > Spongiisociales > UBA11373 > JAHJML01. The sequence continues at coordinate 1,545 of JAHJML010000134.1, forward strand.
GCCCGATCGGCGAGCACCTGAGCGCGTGAGCGAGACTGCTGAGCTTCGGCGACGAGCCGCTGGATCCCCGCCAGGGCGGTGTCGTCACCAACGGCTTTGACCCGGACCCGGATCGCCGAGTCTGTGGCGACGGTCCCGGCCACCACCCGGTCGCCGGCCGTCTTGGCGACGGGACGCGACTCGCCGGTGACCATCGACTCGTCGATCTCGGCGGATCCCTCGACGATCTCCCCGTCGGCCGGAACCCGGGCCCCGGGTCGTACCAACACCACGTCGTCGACGGCGAGCTCGGAGACCGCAACGGTCTCGGTTCCCCCGTCGGTCACCAGTTCAGCGTCGTCCGGGAGCAGGTCGGCCAGGGCGGCGAGGGCTCCCCGGGCCTGACCGATGGAACGCATCTCCATCCAATGGCCCAGCAGCATGACGGTGATCAGCGCCGCCAGCTCCCACCAGAACTCGAGATCGAACCACCCCAGAGATGTTGCCGCCGAGGCGGCGAAGGCGACGGTGATCGCCATCCCGATCAGCAGCATCATCCCCGGCCGACGGTCTCGGATCTCCCGAATCGCCCCTTTCAGGAACGGACTTCCGCCATAGACGAAGATCGCTGTTCCCAGGACTGGAGCGATCCAGTCCGAGGCGGGGAATGACGGTGCGGTGTATCCGAACCATTCCTGCACCATCTCGGAGAAGACCACGACGGGGACGGTGAGGACCAGGGACCACCAGAACCGGTCGCGGAACATCTCGGGACTGTGGCCCTCGTGCTTGTCGTGCCCGGCGTGCGCGTCGTGAACGTCGTGGCCCGGGCGGTGCGGCTCGGTCGCGGTGTGGTCCGCGTGATGGGCGTTGGCACTCATACCCTCACGTCCTCCTTGCGTCGCAGGACCACCACAACCGCCGACCAGACCCGACGCTGTTGACGGATCGATGCACCGGCGTTGAGCCGGTGACTCCGGTTCCGGGTCTCTCTCGTCACGACTCACGGCCTCCAGAGGCGGCCCCGGCCATGGTGCGGTCGGTGTGGTGGGCGATGTCGTTCATCTCCGCAGGTCTTCTTTACGCCGCAGGTACTCCTCGCGATCGATCTCACCGCGCGCAAAGCGCTCATCCAGGACTTCCAGCGCAGTGCTGCCCGGCGAGGTTCGGCGATCCCCGGCTCGGGTCGTCGACCAGATCATCCAGGCGACCGACACGACGATCAGGGCCATGAACAGCCACCCAAAGACCCCCATACCCCATCCCCAGCCATCCATGTGACCCCAGTCGCCGGGATCAGCCGACACGATCGGGGGAGTGTACGAGTACAAGCTCATGGTTACCTCTCATCGTTTCAGTCAGTGCTCCAAGTTACACCTTCCAGCGTACTGGAAGGTCAAGTGGTATCCTACCGTGACCATGAGAATCGGCACGCTCTCCACCCGCACGTCGGTGCCCGCCAAGACGATCCGGTACTACGAGGAGATCGGGGTCCTGCCCCCCGCAGAGCGCAGTCCCAACGGCTACCGCGCCTACGGCACCGATGCGATCGAGCGGCTCGACTTCATCAAGGACGCTCAGGCCACAGGCCTCACCCTCGACGAGATCGCCACCGTGCTCCGCCTCCGAGGCAAGGGCGAATCCACGTGCGAGCACGTGGTGCACCTACTCGATCATCACCTCGCGCACCTCGACGCCAGGATCGAGGCACTCCATGCCACGCGGACGCGCCTCGTCGACATCATCGAGAGGGCAAAGACGCTCGACCCGGCGGAGTGCAACGACCCCAATCGGTGCCAGACCATCAGCCCACGGCATGAGGGCTCACCGGCGGTAGCTCACGAGCCGCACGGAGCCCCCGGAGCCCACCCACACCTCTGAGCGACCCGCCGCCGCCTGGCGAACAGGTCTCGGCCACCGATTGGGCGCCCACTCGCCGCGCTTGGTTGGCCCAACTGTGGCCGACCCCGGCGCCTCGATACCATGCCGTCATGACGTACGGGTCCGCGGCCGACGCCGCCACCGATCGCCTGCACGCGCTGCAGACCGGTGGACCCGAAGCGATTGCCGCGGTGCTGCGGCGATTGCCGATCATCGGGGCTGCGGCGGCGGGGATGGGACCGATGTCGGGGCACGCCGGAGACCTGGGAGGCCTGAGGCGCGGCGGATCGCCCGTCGCCACCCTCGATGGGCTCGCCGGGCTCCTTGCAGACCCGGTGGTCATCAAGATCACCCTGCTGACTGCCAACCGGATCGAGCAGCAACTCGCCCAGGTTGCCCACTTCCACGGCGGCTCGCTAGCCAGGGAGGAAGCCCTCAGGATCATCGGTGCCGACCCGGGCCTCCTCGACAGAGCTGCGGATGGGCTCGCAGGCCTGCTGTTGTCGAACCCTGCGATGGCCTGGGTAACGCTCCGGCCGGGGGTTGCCGAGCAGATCTGGCTGCCCGGTGTCCGTCTCCGCGACTACGCCGACTCGATGGTATCGGAGCAGTTGGCCGGGATCCTCAGGCGGCTGGGATTGCCGGTTCCCACCACGAAGTGGCAGCGGGTCGACGCTCTCGAAAAGGCCCTCCGAACCCGCGAAGTCGTCGAGGACGCCATCGGCGCCCTCGGGCCCCAGGAGCGGGAGCACCTGGCGACGCTCTTCACGCGCGGGCAGGTCCGAATCCACGAACTGGGTTACGACCACCAGGGTTACCGGGGCAGCGGGACGGTGAGGCAATTGGCGTCGGTCGGGTTGGTCGGGTACTCACCCTACGACCAGACGGCCTGGGTGTGGCTCGACGTCGTGGCGGCGCTCGGGGGCGCCGGGCTGTTCGCCGATTGGGCGATGCCGGAGGTTTCGGCGCGGCCCGTGATCCCGGCCGCCCGCTCCCTCGTTCCCCCTGTCGTCGCTCGCCTCGACCAGTTGCTCGATCACTGGGCTTCCGGCCCTCCGCAGGGACTCAAGGCCGGGGGAATCGGGGTGAAGCCGGTGCGAGCCGCCGCCAAGGCGCTGCGAACCACGCCGGTGGAAATCGGCCTCCTGACCTGCTTCGCCGTCGCAGTGGGTCTACTGGCGCCGGTGACCACCGCCCGGCGAGGCCGCGGCCGCAACCAGTCGATCGATGAGGAGTGGCGGCCGACGACGGCGTGCACTGACTGGCGAGCGCTGCCACTGGCGCAGAGGTGGGGCCGAATCGTGCGATGGTGGGCCGACTCCACAAGCCTCGAGGCCTCCGGCCGAGCCGTCGAGCGCTACCAGTGGGACACCCCGAGGCTCAACCGGCCCCTGGCACGCACCGGCTTCCTCCACGCCCTCGCCATCCTGGTGCCCGGCGAGGGCCTCGATCCGGCCGATCTGCGATCCAAGCTCGTGTTCGATCATCACGGCGTCTTTGCTCCCGTCGTGGTGGACCAACTGGTCGCGGAGGCTCGGGTGCTCGGATTGGTGCCCGTCGAAGGGCCGGTCGGGCTCACTCGGGGGGCCCGCCTCCTGGTGTCCGGCGCCGAGGCTCTCGACGATGTGCTCAACGACGCGGCCGCGTCCTTCACGGTCCAGGCGGACCACAGCGTCGTCGCCCCGCCCGACCTCCACCCCGACCTGATCGGCGATCTCGAGCGGATCGCCCACCTGGAGTCCGATGCCGGGGCCCGCATCTACCGGATCACCCCCGAGGACACGGTCCGGGCCCTGGACGGTGGGTGGACCCTCGACCGTGTCATCGCCTTCCTGGCGGACCACTCCACAGTCGCGATCCCCCAGAACGTCGAGCGAACCATCCGCGATGCCGCCGAACGTCACGGCCGGCTTCAGGTGGGCGCGGCCGCCACCTGGGTGGCCTCCGACGATCCCGCCCTGTTGGTCCGGGCGCTCGGGGTCAAGGCCGCTCGTCTGGAGGGGATCACGCCCACCCTGGCGGTCTCTTCCCTCCCGAGCGAGAAGGTCCTCGAGTCGCTCCGGGCGAAGGGGCTCGCGCCAGCCGAGAGGGTGAACGCAAGACCGCAGACCCCATCGCCCACAATCCCCAGCCGGACCCGCCACGACGGGGGGGCTCGGCTCGCCATGCTGGCGCCCGATGAGATCGAGGCGCTGGCTCGCCGGCTGTACCCGGTCCGGGGTCACAGGGCGTGACCGGCTCGCTCAACCCGCTGATCGTCCAGTCGGACCTGACCGTGCTTCTCGAAGTCGCCTCCCCGCAGGCACCTGCGGCCCGGGCGGCGCTCGCCCGCTTCGCCGAGTTGGAGAAGTCCCCGGAGCACATCCACACCTACCGGATCACCCCGCTGTCGTTGTGGAACGCCGCCTCCGCCGGTCTGTCGCCCGGAGACGTGGCGGCCACCCTCACCGGCTTCGCCAAGTATCCGGTGCCGAGCCTGGTGCTGAGCGAGGTCCACGACCAGATGAGCCGCTACGGACGGCTCCGGATCGTGCGCGATTTCGACACCGGGGCGCTGGCCCTCACCTCCCACGAGTTCGCCCTACTGGAGGAGGTCGGGCGCGACCGCACCGTCGCCGCCCTCCTCGGCGAGCGACTGGACGGCAATCGGTTCGCCCTGCGGCTCGGGGACCGGGGCGCCGTCAAGCAGGCGTTGATCCACCTGGGGTGGCCCGCCTCCGACGAGGCCGGCTACACGGACGGCGAGGCACTCGATATCGAACTGACCTGCGAGTTGCGCGGCTATCAAGGGGAAGCCGTGGCGGCCTGGTGGGCCGACGGTACCGCCCTCGGCGGCAACGGAGTGCTCGTGCTGCCGTGCGGCGCCGGCAAGACGGTGATCGGCATCTCGGCGCTCTCCCACGTGCGCGCCCACACCCTGATCATCGTGACCTCGATCAGTGCCGCCCGCCAGTGGATCACCGAGCTCCTGGACAAATCCGACCTCGACCCCGGCCTGGTCGGTGAGTACTCGGGGGAGTCCAAGCAGATCAGGCCGATCACCGTAGCCACTTATCAGATCCTGACGTGGGCCGGATCCGACACGGCAGAGGAGGCCGACGTGTTCCTCCGCCACCCCCATCTGGCGCTATTCGATCAGCACCAGTGGGGGCTCGTCGTCTACGACGAGGTCCACCTACTCCCGGCCCCGGTGTTTCGCGCCACCGCCCGAATCCAGGCGATTCGCCGCCTCGGGCTGACCGCCACCCTGGTGCGCGAGGACGGCAAACAGGCGGACGTCTTCAGCCTGATCGGTCCCAAACGCTTCGATGCCCCGTGGCGAGAACTGGAGGCGCAGGGGTGGATCGCCCCTGCCTCCTGCACCGAAGTCAGGGTGGCGATGGCCGCCGAACGGCGGATGGACTACGCGGTCAGTTCCCCGGCCGAGCGGTACCGGATCGCCGCGACGGCACCCGAGAAACTCGCCGTGGCCGAGCGCCTCTGCGACCGCCACCCGGACGAGCAAATCCTGGTCATCGGTCAGTACCTCGACCAGTTGCGGCAGTTCGCCCAACGCGTCGGCGCCCCCATCATCACCGGCCAGACCGCCCAGCGGATTCGCGACGAGCGGTTCGCCGCATTCCGCCGCGGCGAAATCCACACCCTGGTCGTCTCCAAGGTCGCCAACTTCGCGATCGACCTCCCCGAAGCATCGGTGGCGATCCAGCTCTCGGGGACGTTCGGGAGCCGCCAGGAGGAGGCGCAGCGTCTCGGCAGGCTGCTGCGCCCGAAGATGGACGGGCGCCAGGCGCACTTCTACACCATCGTGACCGGAGAAACCGTCGACCAGCGGTTCGCCGCCAATCGGCAACGGTTCCTCACCGAGCAGGGCTACGGTTACGCCATCGTCGATGCCGACGAGGTGTGACCGGCGCGGCCGGTGCACAACCCCGGATCCCGAAGGCCCGCGTACCCTGCCGGGCGGGTAGTAGGCGGGAACGTCTGTCAGAGATGGCGAATCCCGGACCTTGCCGGGCGGAGTCGGACCCAGGTGTCCCAGCCCTCCGAGCGCCTTACAGGCGCCTGCCCCGCCGACCCGGCCCGGCCCAAGGCTGCGCACCGAGGTGTAAAAGCCGCCCTATCAGGCCCACTCGACACTCTCGAACCCGCCGGTCACGGCACTCGGCAGGCGGGTTGGTCATGGAGCGCGCCCGGCTCGGCCATCCTTTGACACTATGTTCTAAAGATCAATAGAATATGCATATGAACTCGGTGGTGCCTTCGGGGCGGGTCGTCAAGGATGGCCTGTACGAGCAGTTCGCTCGTATCGGCAAGGCGGTGGCGCATCCCAAGCGCATCGAACTGCTCGACCTGCTGTGCCAGGGGGAGCGGAGCGTCGAAGTGCTCGCCGACCGGGCCGCCATGAGCGTCGCCAACACGTCGGCGCAGCTGCGGGTGCTGCGGGAATCGGGGTTGGTGGCGACCCGGCGCCAGGGGACTCGGGTCTTCTATCGGCTGGCCGACGATGCGGTGTGCGGGTTCTTCTTCGCGCTGAGGGACCTGGCCGTAGAGCGGTACGCCGAGGTGGATCGGATCGTCCGCGAGTACTTCGTGGCCCGCGACCGGTTGGAGCCGGTCGGGCGCGACGAGCTTCTGCTGCGAGCCGCAGGCGGCGACGTGATCGTGCTGGACGTGCGCCCCCACGAGGAGTACCAGGCGGGGCACATCCGGGGGGCGATCTCGATCCCGCTGGCCGAGTTGGAGGCGCAGATCGCCGGCCTCCCCCGCGACGCCGAGATCGTCGCCTACTGCCGCGGCCCTCACTGCGTGCTCGCCCCACAGGCCCTCGAGATGCTCCACCGTCGAGGATTCCGAGCCCGCCGGCTGGCGACCGGGTTCCCCGAGTGGCGCAGTGCCGGGCTGCCGGTGGCCTCGGGGGATCGGCCCGCATGACATCGACCGACGACGTGGAGGAAGACGAGGTCATGGCATCGACGCTGTTCGTGCTCAACGACCCGCCCTACGGCACCGAACGCAGCTACAACGGAGTGCGGCTCGCCGGTTCGCTGGCGCGACGCGAGGGGGAGGCGGTTCGGGTGTTTCTCATTGGTGACGCCGCCGCCTGCGCCAAGGCCGGCCAGAAGGTCCCGCAGGGCTACTACAACCTCGAGCTGATGCTGCGGTCGATCGTTCGCCGCGGTGGGGAGATCGGGGTCTGCGGCACCTGCATGGACGCCCGAGGGATCACCGACGCCGAACTCGCCGGAGGGTGCCGCCGCAGCACCCTGGAAGAGTTCGCCGACTGGACCCAGAACGCCGATCGAGTGCTCGTCTTCTGAGTCCTCGATCGAATCGCAACGAGGGGAACTCTTCATGAAGGAAGCCGGCACCACGATCGTGCTCGGAGGAGGCGTCGGCGGCGTGGTCGCCGCCAACGCCCTTCGCAAGGCCACGGGGGCGGAGCACCGGATCATCCTCATCGACCGGCAGCCGGTTCACCTCTTCGCACCGTCGCTGCTGTGGCTGATGACCGGAAGCCGCAGCGCACGGCAGATCTCGCGTCCCCTCGGGCGAATGTTGAGGAAAGGCGTCGAGGTCGTATGCGGCGAGATCGACATGATCGACCCCCGGACCCGGCGGGTGCGGGTGGTTCAAGAGCCGCCTTCGGGCGACGGTGTGCGTGAGTTCGACGCCGACTACCTGGTGGTGTCACTGGGGGCGGATCTCGCACCCGAGTCTATTCCCGGCCTCGCCGATGCCGGCCACAGCTTCTACTCGCTGGAGGGCGCCGAGAGCCTGCGCCAGGCGGTGCGCCGCTTCGCCGGCGGCCGGATCGTGGTGCTCACCGCAGCCCCCGCCTACAAGTGCCCGGCCGCCCCCTATGAGGCCGCCATGCTCATCGAGCACGAAATCAGACGGCGGGGTCTCCGCCACGACACCACCATCGACCTCTACGCGGCCGAACCCGGTCCGCTCGGGGTCGCCGGACCCGAGGTGTCGGCAGGGGTTCGCCACCTGGTCGAATCCAAGGGCATCGGCTTCCACCCCGAGCACCAGGTGGTCAACGTGGACCCCGCCGCCGGGCGGCTCAGCTTCGCCAACGGCGCCATCGCCCAATTCGACCTCCTCGCATACGTGCCACCCCACCGGGCCCCCCGGGTGATCCGCGATGCCGGGCTCAGCGATGAGACCGGGTGGATCCCCACCGATCGCGACACGCTCCACACCCGGCACCCCGGCGTGTATGCCATCGGCGACGTCACCCACATACCGCTCATCATGGGCAAGCCGCTCCCCAAGGCGGGCGTCTTCGCCGAAAGCCAGGCCAAGGTGGTGGCCGGGGTGATCGCCGCCGAGATCAACGGCACCCTCAACCAGACCTGGTTCGACGGGCACGGCGGGTGCTTCATCGAGACCGGCGGCGGGCGGGCAGGGTTCGGAGCCGGTGACTTCTACGCCGAACCGGCCCCGCAAGTCAGGCTTCGCAGCGTGGGGCGTCGATGGCACCTCGGCAAGGTGCTCTTCGAGAAGAAGTGGCTGTGGAGAGGGATCTGACTCCCGCCCACGTACACCACACCACGGGACATGATCATTCACGCCGCAGGATGAGGGGAACCCAGGTCATCGTCTGACGTGAGCCCGGCCGGGCGGCCCGGGCTTGCCGGCAAGAAAATGCGGAGGGTCCCCGAGGGTGACGGCCGCCGCCTCAGACCGACCGGGGGAACCCCCAGCGCCTACCATCACCCCCGAGGCAGGAAGGGCCGGGATGGCGCGGCGCATAGAGAGCCCGATTCTGAATTCCCCGTTCGACGCGCCCACCCGGCACTTCAGGTTCGACGACGAGGGGATCACCTCGGAGACGGCTGAGGGGCGGCGGCCGTCCTCTTACGTCGTGCCGATCCCGGCCACGAAGAAGAAGGCGGGGCAGGCGGCGTTCGACACCGAGTGGACCGCCGATCGGGTCGAACCCGACCAGGAGATCAACCGGATCCGCAAGGCGCGCGACGCCGCTCGTTCCGAACTCGAAGGGCGAGGGTGGGCCACGATGACGATGCCGGGCCCCTATGCGGCGTCCGACGAGGTGGCGAAGCAGATGGCGGCCATCAAGGCCCGGCTCGGGTGATGGGCGCGCGGTGCCCGGCGTCGGTGGTCAGTACGACCCGGGGGCCGGGGACCGCGTCACACCTGCACCATAGGGTCCGCGTATGGAAGGGGCACCGGGCACGATGAGCAACGGCAGCAGCATCGAGTGGACCGAAGCCACTTGGAACCCGACCACCGGGTGTGACCGGGTCTCGCCGGGTTGTGACAACTGCTACGCGCTCACTCTGGCGAAGCGGCTCAAGGCGATGGGGTCCGCCAAGTACCAGCGAGACGGCGACCCCAGGACGTCCGGCCCGGGGTTCGGGCTGACGCTGCACCCGGACGCACTCGACCTCCCCCGCCGGTGGGCCAAACCCCGGGCCGTCTTCGTGAACTCGATGAGCGACCTCTTCCACCCCGAGGTGCCCGTCGGCTTCATCCAGGATGTCCTCGACGTCATGGCCGACACCCCCCGGCACACCTACCAGATCCTCACCAAGCGATCCAAGCGGCTTGCCTCGCTGGCGCCGTCGCTGCCGTGGCCGCCGAACGTCTGGATGGGGGTCAGCATCGAAACGAGCCGGTACCTGTATCGCGCCGACCATCTCCGCTCGGTCCCAGCCGCGGTGCGGTTCCTGAGCCTGGAGCCTCTGCTCGGGCCGTTGCAGGGACTGGACCTCACTGGGGTCGGGTGGGTGATCGTTGGCGGGGAGAGCGGTCCACAGGCGCGGCCCATCGACGAGTCGTGGGTGACGGAGATTCGCGACCGGTGCGAGCAGGCGGGCATCCCGTTCTTCTTCAAGCAGTGGGGCGGGCGTACCCCCAAGGCCGGCGGCAGGCTCCTGGCCGGCCAGCTTCACGACGACATGCCCCAAGCATCGGTGGCGTCGTGAGCGGCGGGCGGCTCTGGGGATGGTGGACCGAGTGGAAGCTCGATCTGCTCCGGTACTACCTGCCGGCTTTCGCCAACGCCTCCAAGTCGGTTGGCACAACGACCTATCTGGACCTCTTCGCAGGTGTCCCAGGAAACCGAAGCCGTGAAACCGGTGAGCCATTGCAGAGCGGGGCGGAGATAGCCCTGTCGGTGACGCCACTCTTCACCCACCTCCGCCTATTCGAACTTGAACGCGCCGCCGACTTCGAAGGGTTTCTCCTGGGACGATTCCCGGGCCGTGACCTAAAGGTGATTGAGGGCGACTGCAACGACACAATCGGCCGTGTGCTCGTCGGCGAAAGCCTGCCCACATGGGCGCCGACGTTCGCATTCATCGACCCGGACGGTCCCGACTGCTGGTGGACCACCCTCGAGGCACTCGCGGGATTCAAACGCGGCTCGAAGTACAAGGTCGAACTATGGATGCTCTTCCCGGTGGGGATGATGACTCGGATGCTTGAGGTCAGTGGATCCATCCCGGAGGATTACCGCGATCGCATTACCAGGGTCTTCGGCTCCGAGGATTGGCAGGGCATCTACAGGGCCCGTGTGGAAGGTGAGCTTGCCCCTGCTGATGCGCAGTTCGAATATGTCAACCTGATGAGGTGGCGCATCGAGAAGATCCTCGGATACGCGTGGACTCACGCATTCGACGTGAAGAACTCCAAGAACGTGCACCTGTACTCGATGGTCTTCGCCACCGACAACCGAGCCGGGCACAAGATCATGGGCGAGACGTACGAGAAGTTCGCCGCGAGGTTTCCGGAGATGGCCGAGGAGGCGCGGCGGCGGAAGCAGAGCCAGGGGACTCTGTTCCCCACTCCCATCGACCGCGCACCCTACGAGCACACCGAGGCGCTGCCCCCGTACGGGTCGCCGTCGCGACGCGCCTGAGCGGGATCGGGCGCCGAGACCCAGCACCGCACCGATTCGCCGCCCCAGTGGCTCCACAACTACGCCTGGATCGGCCCCACACGGCAGTCACCGAGAAGCCAAACGGCTACCCGTCAACGCCCGCTGTGGAAGGACATCTACCCGAGCCGCTCCCGCAGCCAGACGATGTCCCGTGCCTGGCCGTCGTCCTCGTCGGGGGTCTCGACGATCACGGGGGCACCGGCCGCCCTCACCACCCCGACCAGCAACTCCTCGGGGATGCATCCCTCTCCCAGATTGGCGTGGCGGTCCCGCCGCGAGTCGTGGGGGTCACGGGAATCGTTGCAGTGGACCAGGCCGATGCCCCCGGTGGCAGCGGTGACCCGGTCCACCACCGTCTCGAGGTCCTCCCCCGCCGCCCAGGCATGGCACGTGTCCAGGCACACTCCGACGTTGAGATCGCCGATCACCTCCCACAGCGGGCCGTAGTGGTCGACCAGGCGCACCGCCGCGTTGCCGCCCCCGGCGGTGTTCTCGATGAGGACCGGGACCACCAGGTCGATCGACTGGAGGGCCTTGCGCCACCGCTCCCACGCCACCGTGAGGTCCTCGTCGTCGCCGATGTGCCCGCCGTGCACCACCACCCCGGCGGCCCCAACGGCGGCAGCCGCGACCACCGTGTCCTCGATGATCTTGCGGCTCGGAATCCGCACCCGATTGTTGGGCGACCCCACATTGATCAGGTAGGGGGCATGGGCGTAGACGGCGAGGCCCGAGGCC
>JAHJML010000135.1 GCA_018821365.1 Actinomycetota bacterium
GACCCGCAGGGGCGCCAGACCGTCGTCGACCTGGTCGATGCCGGCGTGCGGGTGTACCCCGTCGGGCGGCTGGATGCGGACTCCGAGGGTCTGCTGCTGCTCACCAACGACGGCGACCTCACCGAACTGATCACCCATCCCCGCCACGGGATCACCAAGACCTACCTCGCCAGGGTGGCCGGGCACCCCGGCAAGGCGGCGCTGCGGGACCTCGCCGAGGGGGTCGAACTCGACGACGGTCCGGCCCGGGCCCTATCGGCCAGGGTCATCGACCGGTTCGGCGACGAGGCACTCGTCGAGGTCGTCATGACCGAAGGCCGCAATCGGGAGGTTCGCCGTTTGATGGAGGCAGTCGGCCACCCCGTCCGCCGACTGGTTCGCACCGCCATCGGTCCGGTGACCGACCGGGACCTCGCTCCCGGCGACCACCGCACCTTGACGCTCGACGAGGTGCGCAGCCTCTACGCCGCCGCAATGGGATGATGGAGGGCGTGGAGACCATCACCTTCACCCCGCCGGGGCACCGCTTCCACGCCGCGGTCGCCGTCCCCGGCGACAAATCCCTCAGCCACCGCGCCCTGCTGCTGGCAGCCATGGCGAAAGGCACCAGCAGGATCCGGGGGGTGGCGGCCGGCGGCGACGTCCTCTCGATGCTGGGAGCGCTCGACCTGCTCGGGGTGGGATTCGAGACCGATCACGTCGTGTCTCCCGGAGTGGAAGGGTGGCGCAACCCGGGCGGCCCGATCGACCTGGGCAACTCGGGGACGGCGCTGCGGATCCTGACCGGAGCCCTCGGCGGCCATCGAGACCGGATCACCCTGACCGGCGATGCGAGCCTCAGCAGCCGGCCGATGCGGCGCCTGGTCGAACCGCTGCGGGCGTTGGGCATCTCCGTGGAGGTCTCGCCGGAGGGGACGCCCCCGGTCGTGACCGGGGCGGGCCGCCTCCACGGTGCCGACGTAGAGATCCCACTGGCCTCCGCGCAGGTCCGCACCGCCTTCGCTGCCGCCGCCCTCCAGGCGGAAGGGCCCTCCGCCATCGACTCGCCCGGTGGGTTCCGCGACCACACCGAGCGCTGGCTCTCCGCACTCGGCCTCGGGCGATGGACGAGCCGGACCCGCTTCGAGATACTCCCCGGCCGGGTTCCCCCCGGGTACTACGAGATTCCCGGCGACCCCTCGTCGGCCGCCTTCTTGTGGGCCTCGGCGGCGCTGTCACCGGGATCCTCGGTGACGACCCCGGGCGTGTCGCTCAACCCGGGGAGGATCGGCTTCCTGGACATCCTCGAGGGCATGGGGGCCAAGGTCGAACGACGGGTCGTCCGGATGGATCTCGGCGAACCGATCGGGGATGTCACCGTGATCGGCGGCGCCCTCCGGGGGGCCCATGTCGGAGGAGACCTGGCGATCAGGACCATCGACGAGTTGCCACTGGTGGCCGTCTGTGCCGGGATCGCCGAGGGGGAGACCCGGGTCACCGGCGCCGCCGACCTCCGCGCCAAGGAGACCGACCGGATCGCCGCCGTGGTCGACATGCTCGGCGACCTGGGCGCCGAGGCCGAGACCGCCCCGGACGGGTTCATCGTGGCGGGCGGCGCCCGGTACCGAGGCGGGAGGACGGAATCCCGGGGCGACCATCGCATCGCCATGGCGGCTGCGGTGGCCGCCACCGCAGCCGATGGTCCGGTGACGGTGGCCGGCTTCGAAGCCGTGGCGGTGTCGTGGCCCGGGTTCGAACAGGCATTGGAGGCGGCATGGTCATCGCGATAGACGGGCCGGGCGGGGTCGGCAAGAGCACCGTCGCCCGCCGGGTCGCCGCCGCCATCGGAGCGTCCTATCTCAACACCGGCGCCTACTACCGGGCCGCCACCATCGCCGCTCTCGACGCCGGAGCACCGCTCGACGACCCCGAAGCGGTCACTGCCGCGGTAGCGGCGGCCGAGTACGCATTCGTCGGCGAGCACATGCTCCTCGATGGGCGGGACGTCTCGGAGCGATCTCGCAGCCCCGAGGTGACCGGTGCCGTCAGCATCGTGTCGGCGATCCCCGGGGTCAGGGCGTTGATGGTGGCCTGCCAGCGCCGCTGGGTGGCAGAGCGCGGCGGCCGCGCAGTCGTCGAGGGGCGTGACATCGGCACGGTGGTGTTCCCGGATGCCGCCGTCAAGGTGTTCCTGACGGCCTCGGAGACCGAGCGAGCCCGGCGGAGGGCGGGAGACCGCGAAGCCGCCGGCCTCGATGTCGGCTCGATCGCCGAGGCGCTGCGGAGGCGCGACCACATCGACAGCACCAGGGAGACCTCCCCGCTCACGGCCGCCGACGACGCGGTCACCATCGACACCACCACCTACGGTGCCGAGGCCGTCATCGCGATCGTGCTCGGCCTCGTCGATCCCGCCTGAGGCTCAATCGGCGAGCAGATCGAGTGCCCGGGTGGCATCCCACGAGCGATCGTCGTCGAGCGGCCCCGGCCGCCCCGGCCACCGGGCGGTAACCCCCGCTTCGACCGCCGACTGGAGCACCCCGAGCAGCGCTCGCAACTGGGGCGGGGGAGGGAAGTACTCGCCCTCCTCGGTCACGGTCACCATCTCGACACCGCGGCGGGGCCCGACGGCATCGATGACGGCTCGCACCGACTGATCGGGGGCGGAGGCCCCTGCGGTGATCCCCACGGTCCTCACTCCTTCGAGCCAGGCCGGGTCGATCGACCCGGGGCCGTCGATGCGATGCGCCGCACACCCGGCGGCGGCCGCCACCCGCACCAGCGCCTGGGTGTTCGACGAGTTCTCCGAGCCGACCACCAGCACCACCTCAGAGCGGCGGGCCAGGATCTCGACCGCCGCCTGGCGGTTGGTGGTGGCGTAGCAGAGATCGCTCTTGCGGGCCGTCCACAGGTCCGGATACCGATCTGATGCCTCCTGGAGCACGCCCTGCCACTCGTAGAGGCCCAACGTGGTCTGGGCCACCAGGGCGACCGGCCCCGACCCGCCCGACCGGAAGGTGCCCAGTCCGGCCGAGGGGTCGACGAGCGTCACCCGGTCGGGAGCCTGGGCAACCGTCCCCAGCGCCTCGTCGTGCCCCTCATGACCGACGTAGATGATGTCGAAGCCGCCCGCTGCCATCCGCTTCACCTCGTGGTGCACCTTGGTCACCAGGGGGCAGACGGCGTCGACCATGACCGCGCTGCGGACCGAGGCGGCCGCCACCACCGCCGGGGAGGAGCCGTGGGCGGACAACATCACCGGGGCGCCCGGCGGCACCGCGGAGATCTCGTCGACGAACACCACCCCGGCCCGTTCGAATGCCCCGACGACCGAGGCGTTGTGGACGATCTCGTGGTAGCAGTAGACCGGCGGCTCGAAGATGCGGACCATCCAGGTCAGCGCCTTGATCGCCATCTCGACACCGGCACAGAACCCGCGCGGCTCGGCCAGCAGCACCTTGTCCACCATGCGGCCATGGTAGGGAGATCGGCCCCGGTATCGGTTCGCCGCCGCCCGGCCCTATCCTTGCCCGATGACCCTCTTGCTCCCGCCCCTGGGGCGCGCCCCGATCGGCAGCCCCCGCTCATGAGCAGGCTGCCCGTCGTCGCGGTGGTCGGCAGGCCCAATGTGGGGAAGTCGACCCTGGTGAACCGCATCCTTCGGCGCCGCGCCGCGGTGGTGGAGGAGAAGCCGGGAGTCACCCGAGATCGCAAGACCTTCGAGGCCGAGTGGTCGGGACGGCGATTCCTGCTCGTCGACACCGGCGGCTGGGCCGTCGGCGATGAGGAGCTCACCTCGGGCATCCGCCAGCAGGCCGAGGCCGCCCTGTCGGCCGCCGACGTCGTGCTCTTCGTGACGGATGCCACCACCCGCTCCAGCCACGACGACGAGTCGGTGGCTCGCCTGGTCCAGGAATCGGGGATCCCGCACCTGCTGGTCGCCAACAAGGTCGATGGGGAGCGCCAGGAAGCCGACATCACCGACCTGTGGTCCTTGGGCCTGGGGGAGCCGCATCCGATCAGCGCCCTCAACGGGCGCAACATCGGCGATCTCCTCGATGAGGTGCTGACCCTGCTGCCCGATCTCGGCAAGGCCGATGCCCCCGTCCCGATGGCAACGCTGGCGATCCTGGGGCGGCCCAACGTGGGCAAGTCGACGCTCCTCAATCGCCTGCTGGGGGAGGAGCGGGTGCTGGTCTCGCCGGTGCCGGGCACCACCCGGGATGCCATCGATGCCGTGGTGGAACTCGACGGGACCCCGTTCCGGGTGTTCGACACCGCCGGGATCCGCCGGGCCACCAAGGTCTCGGAGTCCACCGAGTTCTACTCGGTGCTACGGGCCAGGGAAGCGCTCGAGGAGGCCGACGTGGCCCTGCTGGTGATCGACGGCACCGAGGGCGTCACCCACCAGGAGCAGCGGCTCGCCGAGGAGATCGTCGAGTCCGGCACCGCCATCGTCGTGCTGCTCAACAAGTGGGATCTGACCGACGAGGAGCAGAAGGCCGTCACCGAGGACGGGGTAGCGGATCGGCTCGCCTTCATCGGGTGGGCGCCCGTCCTGCGCATCGCCGCCAAGACCGGTGCCCGGCTCAAGCGGCTCGGGCCTGCCGTGCACCACGTGCTGGAGACCCGGCGCACCCGGATCCCCACCCCCGACCTCAATCGGCACATCCGCGCATGGCAGGAGGCCCATCCGCCCCCGACCCGCAAGGGACGGCGGGCCCGGGTGCTCTACGCCGTGCAGGCGGGCACCGAACCGCCCACCATCGTCCTCTTCGTTCGCGGCGGCGACCTTGGCCCCGACTACCTGCGGTTCCTGGAGAACCGGCTCCGGGACACCTACGAGTTCACCGGGTCCCCCCTCCGCCTGGTCACCAGGCGGCGCCACTCGGCGTTCGTACCCGACTAGCCGATTCGGGCCGACCGCGCGGTAGAGTGGCCCCCTTCGGGCTGTGGCGCAGCTTGGCAGCGCGCTTGACTGGGGGTCAAGAGGTCGCCGGTTCAAATCCGGCCAGCCCGACCAGAATATCCCGCGTGTGCGGGGTGTCCCCGGCTACGCCGATCGCTTCCTCCGCCTGCGGAACCACCACGTCGATGCCGCACCCAGCAACATCGCGGCACCACCACCCGATATGACGATGCCCAATGGTGACCCACGCCCCTCGTCGTCACCGGGCTCCTCGCCGGCCCCGATCTCCGTCGAAGGCGGCCCCGACGTGGCGGGTGCCGCCACCGGCGGCTCCGGATCCGGTCCGAACACGAACATGGAGACGATCGCTGCCAGGTCGGTGTTCTCGGGGTCGGCATCCCGGGCCTCAACGGTCAACCGGTAGGTGCCGGAGGCGGGAGCCTCCCAGACGCTGCCCGTCCCGTAGCCTCCGGGGCGGATCATCCGATCGCCGCCTTCGGCAGCCTCCCGCACCACACCGCCCGTTTCGGACGCCAGATGCAACTGGAGGCGCATGCCGTGGTTTCGGAACGGCGACCCGCCCAGTGTTCCCACCTCCAGCACCTCAGCCTGGTCGAGCCAGAGGGAGTAGCTGATGGGTTCATCCACCACGATCGGTGTCCACACCTCGGCGGCCCTTAGGGGAGCAGCGCCTCCCAACGCTCCTCCGTTCCATTCGGAAAGCTCGATCGCCACCGGAGGTTCTCCCACCGGTGCCCCCCTCATGAGGATGAAGTCGGCAGGTCGATCCCTCGCAGGAAAGGCCTCATCGGAGGGATAGACGATCGCGCTCACTTCCATCGCCGTCGCGCTCTCCCGTTCGGCCGACCAGGTGATGCCGATGAAGTACCGGCCCGGCGCAAGAGGATCGCCCATGAATTCTCGCTGCCACAACTCATACAGGCCGGCATTGATGCCGGCCTCCAGGAACCGGTCCCGGAGGCGAGCCATGTACGGATCTCCAGCCTCATCGCCCGGCCAAGCCGGGGGAGCACTTGCCGCATCGGTCACCGAGAACGCCGGAGCGGAGTCGCCGAACCACCCGTAATCCGCAGCGTCGACCAGGTACGTCCGCTGCGGGGCATCGACAATCACTCCGAGGATCGCATGGGCGGTCCCGACCTCCATACCCTCTGCATCGAGGATCCCGACCTCCAGATACTCGTCCTCCTCGGGCTCCAGTTGCCACGGCAGGTTGGCCGACACCAGGAGTTGCCAGGACGCCGTGTCGTCGACATCCACGGCGAACCAGCGGGTCTCGCCGGTCGAGATGGGCGTCACGGCGCCCGTCGACCACGCCTGCCAGCCTGTGGGGTCGGCGGGAGGACGCAGCACCAGCACCGGGGCATCGGTCCGCTCCGCAGCGCCGATGACCACGGGGAGGACCCTTCCCTGGTCCTCTGAGAGACTCTGGGTGGCGATGCCGGTCAGGGCGCGCACCAGGTCGACGATGCTGTCGGCCCGGGAGAACTGGCCGCCGGTCGCCTCGGCGATGCACTGCAATTGCTGCTCCGCGACCGGATCGGTCAGGAACATTCCGACGGTGTGCACCGTGAGATCCAGACCCTCGGCAGCCATCTCCCGAGCTACTTCGCAGGGATCCGGTGGGGCACAGGTGTCCACCCCGTCCGAAACGAGGACAACCGTCCTTCGACCCGCCGGAGGCAGGTCCGAGACTGCCTCTTGCAGCGAGAGCCCAATGGGGGTGTAGCCGATCGCTTCGTAGGAATCGATGGCAGCGATCATCGCGGCAGGGTCGACGGGTGAGACCGGAATCACCAACTCCGTATCGAGGCATCCGTTGGCCTTGTCCGTGTTGGGAACCCGATGGCCGTAGACCCGCAGCCCGACATGGGCGCCCTCTGGCAGTGCCGAAACCAGTACCCGCAAAGCTTGCTTGGCGCCGTCGATGAGCGCCACCCCCTCGTCGTCGACCGCATTCATCGAACCCGACGAGTCCATGATCAGGAGCAGCGACTCGCCCGGATATCCGGCTTCCTGTGCCGAGGCCTGTGTCAGGGGCGCCGCCAGGACCAAGGCCACCACCAGCGCCAAAGCAGACCGGCGCATCTCCGTCCTCCCTCGCCGTCTGAAACCAATCGTCTCGGTTCTGGGGACCCATGGGCAGGGTCGAACGACCCTTCCCGATCGGCGGGCCGGGGTCGGCTACAGTCGCCCGGAAGAGCAATCCGACCGTCGACCACCCACCGGAAGCAGGAGGAGGCTGATGCGGTTAACTGCGGCCATGCTGGCCGACGCCGCCCAGGTGTCGGGAGGCAAGCTCTACGTGCTCGGCGGCGCCTTCGACACCATCTCGGCCCACTCCTTCCCCGCAGTCCACCGCTCGCTGACCCTGGCGCTGGTCGCCGAGGTGGGGCCTGCCGATCGCAACCGTGACCTCGACCTGGTCATCAGGTTGGTCAACGAGGACGGCGGCGAAACCGGCGTCGAATCGATCGGCAAGCTGCGGGTGGGGGCGCCCTCGGCCCTCCCGGCGGGGGCGATGACGCTGGTCCCCATGACCAGCGTGTTCATGAACATTCGCTTCCCCGACCCCGGGGGCTACGTCTTCGTCGTCGAGCACGAGGGACGGGAGTTGACCCGGATCCCGTTCCGGCTCAGGCAGGCGCCATGATCTTCACGATCCCCAACCTCATCTCGGCGGCCAGGATCGCCGCGGTCCCCTTCTTCCTGTGGCTGCTGCTGGGAGCCGACGACCCGGCCGCCGCCGGATGGACCCTCGTCGCCATCGGGGCCACCGACTGGATCGACGGATTCCTCGCCCGCGCCCTGCATCAGGTATCAGAACTCGGCAAGATGCTCGACCCGATCGCCGACCGATTGGCCATCGTCGCCGCCCTGGTCGGCGGGTGGATCGCCGGGGTCGTCCCCTGGTGGGTGGCCCTGCTGCTCCTGGTGCGGGAAGCCCTGCTGGGCGCCATGACGCTCTACCTGGCCCGCCGGACCAAGACCCGCATCGAAGTCCGCTACATGGGCAAGATGGCCACCTGGGCGGTCTACGGGGGTGTGGCGTCCTTCTACATCTATGCCGGCACCGGGTGGGCCTTCTTCCACTGGTGGTCGTGGCTCTACATCGTGCCGGGCCTGATCTTCTACTACGTGGTGGCGTTCCAGTACGTCGGCGACGCCCGCCGGTTGCTGGCGGAACCGCAAGCTCCGGTAATCTCAGATTGACCGATCGAGGAGAGACATGAACGTTCCCGGCGACCGCCGCTACACCGATCAGCACGAGTGGGCGCTTCCCACCGCCGGGGCGGTGCGGATCGGCATCACCGACTATGCCCAGGACGCCCTCGGCGACGTCGTGTTCGTCGATGTGCTGGTGGCAGCGGGCGACCAAGTCGACCAGGGCCAGATCATCGCCGAGGTCGAGTCCACCAAGTCGGTCGCCGAGGTCTACGCGCCGTTCGCCGGGGTGGTGGCCGCCGTCAACGATCGTCTGGCGGATGCCCCGGAGACCGTCAACAGCGACCCGTATGGAGACGGGTGGTTCCTGGCCATCGAGCCCACCGATCCCATGGCGCCCGACGCCCTCCTCGACGCGGCCGCCTACGAGGCGCTGACCGCCTGACCTGAACCTCTGGTCGAGGGTTTGCGATCGCCGCTACCATTGCGTGATGCCTCCGAATGAAGATTCGCGCCACCAGTCCCCGGAGCGGGCTCCGGGGGACCTGGGGGATCCCACCGAGCTCACGGACACCGTCGCCGCCATCGATCCGGGACGAGCGATTCGAGAGGCCGAGGCCGCCGCCGGCATCCCGGGCTTTGAAGGCTTCGCCCTCGTCGTGACCGCCGGTCCTCGCCAGGGCGCCCATTGGCCGCTCGAGCACGGTGAGTGGGAGGCGGGGCGCAACGTCGACGCACTCATCTTCCTGGACGACGTCACGGTGTCCCGGCACCACGCCCGCTTCGTGGTGTCTACCGGGAGCCTCGAGGTGCACGACCTCGGGTCGACCAACGGGACCTACGTCAACGGCCATCGGACCGCCTACGCCCCCCTCACCCCCGGCGACGAGGTGATCATCGGCCGCTTCCACCTGGTCGTGGCACGCAGCGCATGACCACCCGCAAGCCGATCACCATCGGGGAGACCATCAACCTCCTGAAGAAGGAGTTCCCCGACATCACCGTCTCGAAGGTTCGGTTCCTGGAGACCCAGGGTCTCATCGACCCGCAGCGGAGTCGGTCGGGCTATCGGGAGTTCGGTCCGGGGGACATCGATCGCATCCGCTACATCTTGCGCCAGCAACGCGACCACTTCCTCCCGCTCAGGGTGATCAAGTCGAAGTTGACCGCCTGGCAGCGGGGAGAGGAGCCGACCATCCCCGTGCCGGAGGGCGCCCCCGCCGAAGCCTATTTCGCCACCAGCGGCGCCAGCATGAAGGCCGATGAACTCGCCCGAACGGCCGGCATCCGCACCGACCTGATCCACGATCTGGTCCGGGAGGGCCTCATCACCCCGCGGGGAGAACCCGAGAATCCCACCTTCTCCGATGACGACGTCGCCATCGCCAGGGCCTCCCAGCGGTTGATCGGCCGCGGCTTCGACACCAGGCACCTCCGCTCGCTGCTGCGCGGCGCCAATCGGGATGCCGACCTGGTCGGCCAATTAGCAGGCCCCCTGCTCCGCAACCGGAGCCCCGCCAGCCACCGGCAGGCGGCGGAGATTCTCGCAGACGCCGCCCAGGGAATGGGCGACCTCCAGGAAGCCCTGCTGCGAGCGCAACTCCGAAGGCTCCTGGAGGGCTGATCGTGATCCAACTGGCCGCCCTCGCCCTCTCCTTGACACTCACGCCGTCCCACGGATCGCTCCACCCGATCGATCTCCCCATACCGCCGATCAGCCCGCTGGTGACCGAGGCCCCCCCCGACCTCGACGCCGCCTCCTGGGCGCTCTACTCCGTGGATCGGGAGGCCGAACTGCTCGCCGTCAACGGCGACCTGCAGCGGGCGATGGCCTCTGTCACCAAGGTGATGACCGCCATCCTGGTGGTCGAGAACGCCCAGCCCAGCGAAGTGGTCACCATCAGCGAGCGGGCGGCCCGCACCCCGGTCGGGTATACCGGCCAACCCCACGTCAACCAGGGGGAGCGATGGACGGTCGAGGAGTTGCTGGCGTTTCTCATGGTGCAATCCGGCAACGATGGCGCGGTCGCCCTCGCCGAACACGTCGGGGGATCACTCGAAACCTTCGTCACGCTCATGAATCAGAGGGCTGCGGCGCTCGGGATGCGGGCCACCAGCTTCGCCAACCCCAACGGACTCGACGCCGCCCAGCACTTCTCTTCGGCCCGGGATTTGATCAAGATGGGACGAGCGGCCATCGACTACGACCGGATTCTCCGGGTCACCTCGATCAAGGCGATCACGTTCCGGCCGACCGCCGGCAGGGAACTGACGGTCACCAACACCAACCGGCTGCTCGGGGTGTTCCCGGGGGTGTTCGGGCTCAAGACCGGTGACACCGTGGCGGCCAACCGGGTATTGCTCGCCTACCAGGAGTTCGGCTCCCGCAAGATGCTGAGCGTCGTGATGGGAACCGCCGACCACTACGGCGCCACCGCCGATCTGCTCACCTACGGGATGACCACCCTCGGCCCCCGCGACCACCTGCTGGCCCCGGCGCTGGGCACCGCCCTCGAGCCGCTGCTGCCCGACTGGATGATCCCCCGCCTGGAAGCCATCGGAGCACTCCCGAGCGGTCTGGACTCGGTGTCGGCACCGGGGAGCACCCCGGGGGAGATACGCGCCATCGCCGCCTTCCGCGATCTGCTGCCGCCGCTGCTCGGGGGCGATTCGTGAGCGTGACGGAGGTCGTCGACCCGGCCACCCTGGCCGGGAGGGTGGCGGACCTGGCCGCCCAGATCGCCGCCGACTACCAGGGCCGCCAACCCGTGCTCCTCGGTGTGCTGAAGGGCGCGGTGCCGTTCCTGGCCGATCTGAGCCGGGGGATGGGGCCCCGGGTCGACATCGACTTCCTCGGCCTCACCCGCTTCGGAACCGAGGGACGGGTCGGCATCGCGATGGACAGTGCCACCTCGATCGCCGGACGGCATGTGCTGCTGGTCGAAGACATCGTCGACACCGGCCTGACGCTCTCGTACCTGCTCGGCCTCCTGCAGACCCGGGAGCCGGCTTCCCTCGCCACCGCCACCCTGCTCGACAAGCGGACCAGGCGGATCGTCGACGTCCCCCTCGAGTACCGTGGATTCGAGATCGGCGACGAGTTCCTGATCGGATACGGGCTCGATTGGGACGGCCGTTTTAGGAATCTCCCCGGTCTGTGGGCGATCCTGGACCTCGCCGAGTTCCAGGACGATCCCTCCGGATTGGCTCACGTCGTCTTCGGAGAGCGCGGTGATAGGGTGGCGCCATGAGCAGCGACGCCATCCCGGTCGAACTGGTCGGTGTTCGGATCGAACTGCCGACCAACCAGCCGATCGTGCTCCTGAAGGAGACCGGCGGGACGCGCTACCTTCCGATCTTCATCGGCGCCGGTGAGGCCACCGCCATCGCCTTCGCCCTCGAGGGTGTCGAACCGCAGCGCCCGCTGACCCACGACCTGCTCCGCATCGCCACCGAGACGCTGGGGGCGGCCGTCGACCGGGTCGTCATCACCCAACTCCGGGATGGCATCTTCTATGCCGATCTCGTCTTTCATCGCACCGATGCCGAGGATGCCGTGGTCTCGTCCCGGCCATCGGATGCGATCGCGCTGGCGGCCCGCACCGCGGCACCGATCTTCGTGGATCCCTCCGTACTCGATGAAGCGGGCGTCGAGATCCACGACGAGGACGAGGAGGCCGAGGTCGAGCGCTTCCGCGACTTCCTCGAAGAGGTCACCCCGGAGGACTTCGACAGCCTCGCCTGATGGCGGGGGAGCGGCGAGTTATCCACAATGGTTGTTGACAACGCGCCCATGGCTCGTCTAGTTTCACGCAGGTAGTTCCATGGCAGGGAATTACGGCCGTGTAAGCTCATTGGGGAGGTGAGCGCGTAGTGACAGACAACCGGGGATATCGTGCCCCACAGGTCTGCAACATCGTGAGCATCACATACCGCCAGCTGGACTACTGGGCCCGCACCGGGCTGCTCCGGCCGTCGCTGGCAGAGGCTCATGGATCCGGGAGCCAGCGGCTCTACTCGTTTGGGGACATCGTCCAGTTGCGGGTCGTCAAACGGCTCCTCGACGCCGGGATGAGCCTCAAGAAGATCCGATCGGCGATGGACATCCTCCGTGACGAGTTGAGCAGCGAGCAACCGCTCGCCGATGTCACCCTGCTGTCCGATGGCATCACCATCTATGCGGCGCACAGTTCCGACGAGGTCGTCGATGTCTTCCGCAGGGGACAGGGCGTCTTCGGCATCGCCGTCGGCCCGGTTCAGGCCGAACTCGAAGGTGAGCTGTACAGCCTGTTCCCCGATGAACCGGCCGTTGCCGCCGCACCCGACATCCCGGCGAGCCTGGAGGCATGAGCCCCTGAGGCCCGACCTCGACTTCACGACTCCGGCGGACTACGTCGATTTCGCTCACGAGAGCGAGCGGCAATTCGCCAGCCTGCTCGACTTCTACGGAATCGAATGGGACTACGAGCCGCGTTCCTTCCCCATCGTGTTCGATGACGACGGGGCACCCGTCAAGTACTTCACGCCGGACTTCTATCTCCCCGCCGAGGATCTGTTCATCGAGATCACGACGATGAGCCAGAAACTCGTGACCAAGAAGAACCGCAAGGTGCGGCTGCTGCGCGAGCATCACCCCGCGGTGCGCTGCAAGATCTTCTATCAGCGGGACTACCTCCACCTCCTGATCAAGTACGGGATCGAGTCAGACCCCGGGCAGGCGGCGCCACCCCCGACCCGCATCCCGGGCCCCCCGCAGATCGTCAACCTGGGCGAGGTCGAACTGACCGGATGATCGGCCGCGGTCGGCCAACCGGGATCCGGCTCCGGCGGGCTAGTCTCGGCCGCGAGGCCGACTCCGGGAACCGTGATGGACTTCACACCGCACACCGACGCCGACGTAGAGCGGATGCTGGCGACCCTGGGAGTCGCCGATCCCGCCGGCCTGTTCGGTCACCTTCCTGCCGAGGTCCTGCTCGATCACCCCCTCGATCTCCCTCAGCCAATGGCAGAACTCGAGGTGATGCGCTACCTCGACGGCCTGGCGGGCCTCAACCGCTCCGGCCTGGTCTGCTTTGCAGGCGGAGGCGTCTACGACCACTTCCTCCCCCCGGTGGTGCGGGCGCTGACCCTGCGGCCCGAGTTCGTGACCTCCTACACCCCCTATCAGGCCGAGGTGGCCCAGGGGGTGCTGCAGGCTCTCTTCGAGTACCAGTCGATGATCGCCGCCATCACCGGGCTCCCGGTCGCCAACGCCTCGCTGTACGACGGAGCCACCGCCGGGCTCGAGGCCGTCAACCTGGCGGTGGCGGCCACCGGCCGCCGGGTGGTGTGGGTCTCCCGTGCGCTGCATCCCCACACCAGAGAGGTGATTGCCACCCTGGCCCACACCCGGGACCTGGCGGTGGTGGAGCACCCGGTGGTCGGGGGCCGCACCGCCTGGGCTCCCGACGCAGAGGGGCCGCCGGCGCTGGTGGTGCTCGGGCAGCCCAACTACCTGGGCGTCATCGAGGACTACGGGGCGGCGGCAACCGTCGCCCGCAGCACCGGGGCGCTGCTGGCGGCCTCGGTGGACCCGATGCTGCTGGGCGTGCTGCGGTCGCCGGGAGAGGCCGGGTGCGACATCGCCTTCGGGGAAGGCCAGCCGCTCGGCAACCCGATGTCGTTCGGGGGCCCGGTCCTCGGCGTCTTTGCCACCACCGAGGCCCTGCTGCGTCGGATGCCGGGCCGTCTCGTCGGGAGGACGACCGACGAGGCCGGAAGGGCGGCCTTCACCCTCACCCTCCGCACCAGGGAACAGGACATTCGCCGGGAGCGGGCCTCCTCCAACATCTGCACCAATCAGACCCTCAACGCCATCGGGGCCGCCGTCCACCTCGCCTGGCTCGGCCCCGGCGGTCTCGCCGAGGCGGGCAGGCAGTCGATTCAGAAGGCCCACTACCTGGCCGGGCGCCTCGCCCGGGTCAAGGGCGTCCGGGCCGCCAACCCGGCCCCGTTCGCCAGGGAGTTTGCGATCCTGACCCCGGTGGAGCCGGCCGAAGTGGTGTCGGCCATGGGCGAGCGGGGCTACCTGGCCGGCATCCCCCTCTCCGGCGACTACCCGGAGCTCCCGGGCGGGCTGCTGGTCGCAGTCACGGAGCAACGGACGCGTGACGAGCTCGACGGCTACACGGCCGCCCTCGAGGAGGTGATCGCCGATGCCTGAACCGGGAGGAAGAGCGGTGTCGTCCCCGCTGGCCGCCGCCGGCGCCGAGCCCACCTTGGATCGGATCTCGGCTCCCGGCCGGGCGGCCTGGTCCCTGCCGCCGCTGGACGTCCCCGCCGCCGACCTCGATCTGCCCGAGTCGTCGGCAGCGCTCCCACCGCTCCCGGAGTTGTCGGAGCGCGATCTGGTGGCTCACTTCACCCGCCTGGCGAGCCGCAACTTCGCCGTCGACATCGGCGCCTACCCCCTCGGCTCATGCACGATGAAGTACAACCCCAAGGTGGCGGATTGGGCCGCCGAACACCCCGGATTCCGGGATCTCCACCCGTCCCTCCCGGCCGAGTTGTCGCAAGGGGCGCTCGAGGTGCTGCTCGACACCGAGGCGATCCTGTGTGAGCTGACCGGGATGGCACGGGCCACCTTCCAACCACCGGCCGGCGCCGCAGGTGAACTGACCGGCCTGCTCATCATGCGGGCTTACCACGAGGCAGCCGGCCATCCCCGCCGGGCCATCGTCATCCCCGATTCCGCCCACGGCACCAATCCCGCCAGCGTGACGCTGGCCGGCTACGAGGCCGTCCACATCCCTTCCAACGACCGGGGCATGGTCGATCTGGCCGCCCTCCGGGAGACCATGTCCGCCGAGGTGGCCGGGCTGATGTTGACCAATCCGAACACCCTCGGGCTGTTCGAGGAGGACATCTGTGCGATCGCCGCGGCGGTCCATGAGGTGGACGGCCTCGTCTACTACGACGGCGCCAACCTCAACGCCATTCTCGGCGTCGCCAGGCCGGGGGACATGGGCTTCGACATCGTCCACTCCAATCTGCACAAGACCTTTGCGACCCCCCACGGCGGCGGCGGACCGGGATCCGGACCGGTGGCGGTGGTGGAGAGGCTGGCTCGATTCCTCCCCGGTCCGATCCCGGTGCGCCTCCCCGACGGAACGGCAGGATGGGAGGTTCCCGACAACTCGATCGGGAGGGTCCACGGCCACCAGGGCAACTTCCTGGTCGTGCTGCGGGCGCTCGCCTACATGCGGGCGCTGGGCGGCGCCGGCCTCCGAAGGGTGGCCGAGCGGGCGGTGCTCAATGCCAGATACCTGGAGCACCTGCTCGCCGGCGCCTACGACATCCCGTTCCCGGTGCCGTGCATGCACGAGTTCGTGGCCTCGGCGGCCGCCATCAAGCGGGCGACCGGAGTGAGGGCCATGGACATCGCCAAGTCGCTGCTCGATCTCGGCTTCCATGCGCCGACCGTGTACTTCCCGCTGATCGTCGACGAGGCGCTGATGATCGAACCCACCGAGACCGAGTCACCCGAGACCGTGGAGGCCCTTGCAGCGGCCATGCTCGACATCGCCGCCCGGGCCGCCACCGAACCCGATTCCGTCAAGGGAGCGCCGCACCGCACCCCGATCGGACGGCCCGACGACGCCGCCGCCGCCCGCCACCCGGTGCTGACCTGGGCGATGGGGGATTGACAGTGCAGTGCCTGGGCGTCGACTTCGGTGGGACCGGCATCAAGGGCGCCGTGGTGGACTTGGTAGCGGGGGAGTTGGCGGCAGACCGCCATCGGCTCCCCACCCCCCAGCCCTCCACCCCGGAGGAGGTGGCGGCAACGATCGCCGCCGTCGTTGCCGAGGTGACCGGTGAGAGGCCGTGCGAGGGACCGGTCGGCATCGCGGTGCCGGCGGTGGTCACCGACGGGATCGTCAAGTCCGCCGCCAACATCGATCCCTCCTGGGTGGGGTGCGACGGCCGCGCCCTGCTGTCGGATGTGCTCGGCAGGGAGGTCCTGCTCCTCAACGATGCCGATGCGGCCGGCGTCGCCGAGATGCGCTACGGGGCAGGATCCG
The DNA here is from genome assembly GCA_018821365.1 of Actinomycetota bacterium. GTDB lineage: Bacteria > Actinomycetota > Acidimicrobiia > Spongiisociales > UBA11373 > JAHJML01. Next base: position 16,135 of record JAHJML010000135.1, read on the forward strand.
GAAGGCATGGCACCACCCTGCTGCTGACGCTGGGAACCGGGATCGGCTCGGCGCTCTTCATCGGCGAGCGACTGGTCCCCAACACGGAGTTGGGCCACCTGGTGATGTGGGGTTCCGACGCCGAGGCCGAGGCGTCTGCCAAGGCGCGCGAGGTACGGGGCCTGGAGTGGCAGGAGTGGGTGGAGACGCGGCTCAACCCCTATCTGGCCTACCTGGAGTCCCTCCTCTGGCCGGATCTCATCATCATCAGCGGCGGCGTCAGCAAGAACCCGGAGCGGTTCTTCCCCTATCTGCGGGGGCGGGCGGAGGTCGTCCCGGCCCAACTCGAGAACAACGCAGGGATCGTCGGAGCGGCGCTCGCGGCACAGGAGGCGCTCGGATGAGCAGGACTGAACTGTTGACCGCCCGGGACGGCACCAGGGTGCTGTTGCGCTCCTGGATGCCGGCAGGTCCGCCGCGGGCCGCCGTCGTCATCCTCCACGGCCTCGGGGAGCATTCGGGCCGCTACGAGCACGTCGGCGCCCACCTGGCCGGGAGCGGATTGGCGGCCCTCGCCGTCGACCTGCGCGGGTTCGGGCAATCCGAGGGCAAGCGCGCCTTCGTCGAGGAGTTCGCCGACTACTACGCCGATGTCCAGGTGGCCATCGATCGGGCTGCCGAACTGGCCGTCCCCGTGGTGCTGCTGGGGCATTCGTTGGGCGGGTTGGTGGCGCTGCGGTTCCTCCAGGACCGGGAGGGCGCCCAGTTCCTGATCCTCTCGTCACCGTCGCTCGACGCGGAGATCCCGACAGCCAAACGGGTGGCGGCGCGGTTGCTGCGGCGGATCCTCCCGAGCCTCGCCATCCCCAACGGCATCACCGCCGACCAACTCTCGAGGGATCCGGCAGTGGGGGAGGCCTACTTCTCCGATCCGCTGGTCGAGACCAAGACGACGGCCGGCCTCGGTGGCGCCTTGCTGGAGGCGATGGCGGCGGCCCGGGCCGGAACGATTCCGGTGCCGACGCTGGTGATCCACGGCGAGTGCGACACGCTGGTGCCTGCCGCGATCTCCGAACCGCTCGCCGATCACCCCGGCGTCGAGCGGGTCGTGTTCCCCGAGTTCCACCACGAGTCCTTCAACGAGGAAGGCGGTGCTGCCGCGCTCGCCGTGGTGACCGGGTGGATCGACACCCGCTTGGCTCAGATGGATTCGTAGCGGGCGGCGACCGCCGCCACCACCGACCGGCGGGAGGGTTCGTCGCAGAAGGCGGCCAGGACCGCATGATCGGTGACGGTGCGCAGGTCGTCGTCCGAGAACCCCAGATCCGAACGGGCGAAGGCGAACTCCCGACTCATCGAGGTCCTGCTCATCAATCGGTTGTCGGTGTTGAGCGTCACGTTGAACCCGGCCCGCAACAGCATCCCGGCCGGATGCCGGGTGCCCGCCGGCACCGCCCCGGTGTGGATGTTGCTGGAGAGGCAGATCTCCAGGGGAATGGCGTCACGATGGACCCGACGGGCGATGGGGCCCAGATCGACGATCTGGCCCTCGCGAACCACCGCGTCCTCGACGATCCTCACCCCGTGTCCGAGACGCTCGGCGCCCGAGTCGAGCGCGTCGGCGATGCCGGCCGGACCGTCGGCCTCGCCCGCATGGATGGTGAGGCGTAGTCCGCCGTTGCGAGCGACCGCCAGCGCCCGGCGATGGGCCGACGCCGGGAACCCGACCTCGGGCCCCGCCAGATCGAAACCGACCACACCCCGGCCGGCAAACTCGACGGCGGCCGCGGCGACCTCGACGGCGTCCTGTTCGTGGCGCATGGCGTCGATGATGACCCTGGCCACCACCCCGGTCGCTTCTTCGCCTTCGGCCAGACCGCGCAGCACCGACCCGATCACCTCGCTCCGGGTCATCCCTTGCCGGAGATGGAGGCTGGGGGCAAACCTGATCTCGGCGTAGACGACTCCGTCTGCGGCGTGGTCCTCCACTGTCTCCCTGGCGACCCGCTGCAGCGCCGCCGGCGTCTGCATGACGGCCACGGTCTGATCGAAGGCTGCCAGGTACCCCACCAACGAGGCCGAGTGTGACTGATCGAACCACTCGGCGAGGGTCCGCTCGTCGTGGCGTGGCAGGCCGAGGTAGCCCGTCTCGTCGGCGAGGGCGAGCACGGTCGACGGGCGCAGCCCGCCGTCGAGATGATCGTGGAGGACGACTTTGGGAAGTGAGGCGATCTGGGTCACCGGATCATTCTGCCAGACGGCACCACCATCTCCGTTCGATGACCTCCTCGCCGTACAACGTCCGCAGGATGATCTCCCCGGGGAAGAACCCGGCCGCCTCGCACCAGCGCTCCTCGGGGACGCTGCCGAGGAGCACATCGGCGCACAACGCCCGGCCGGGGTACCTGGCTCGCACCGCGTCGATCAGCGCGGTGGGCCCCCAGCACCGCCGCCCGGCTCCGGGCATCGAGAGGATCTTGACGGTGACGTGCTCCCCGCTGACTCCCGATTCGGCAACGCCGACCATTCGGTCCGCCGTGTCGACGGCCACCAGGAACCGGCCGGCCCGCAGACGCCGCGTGAGCGCGGTCGGGGAGTACTCGTGGTCGAGGGTGGCGGCGATGGTTGACGGCTGCAGCAGGCCGTCGCAAGCGTCCCACAGCGATTGATGGGCGATCCGGGCGATCTCCAGCAGATCCCCCCGGGCGGCATGCCGGACCTCCATAGAGCCGAAGGTACTCCTCCGGGCGACACGTCGAGTGACGGTCCAATACACTCCGGGGCGCATGCTTCACTTTCCACCCGACGCCCCCTGGATCTATGCCTGGCTCGGAGTCGCCGCTCTCCTCGGATTGCTCATCGGATGGCTGCTCGGTCGGAGCGGTCACGACCGCTTCCGGCGCGAAGCCGACGGTCTGAGGACCGACCTCGATCAGGCACTCGAGGCACGCCGCCTGGCCGAGGGGGCGATGACCGAGTCGGGGGCGTTGTCGGCTGACCTCCAGCACCGCCTGGACCAGACCACCACCTCCCTCGGTGATGCCGACCGCGAGATCGGCCGCCTCCGCTCCGACCTCGATGCGGCCGAGACCCGGATCGCCCAGTTGGAGATCGAACTGGACGCCGCCGGCCGGGGCGACGATCAGGAGGCTGCCCTCCACAGTGCCCAACTGGACGCTGCCCGACAGGAGGCCGGCCAGTTGCGGGCGGCGCTCTCGGCGGCCTCGGTGGATGCCGACGCCAGGGTTTCGGCCGCCGAGTCCGAGGCCCGACAGGCACTCGCGAGGGTGGAGGCCGTCGAGGACCTGCTGGCGGCGGCCGAACGGGAGGCCGAGTCGCTCAACAGGCAACTGGCCGAGGCACCGCAGCCCTCCGCCATCGATCACACCGACGGGCTGACGGCCGATCTCCGAGCGGAGCTCGATTCCGCCCGGGAGGAGGCGGCGGCCACCGCCCGGCGAATCGCCGAGGCCGAGGCGCTCCTGGAGGAGACCCGTTCTCAACTCGACGAAGCCCGCGCCGAACTGCACGCCACCCGCTCGGTGGCCGATGCCGAGGAGAGCGCCGAAGACGCTCTGGCGGCCCGGGATCACGTGGTCCGCGAGCTCCAGGCGCGAATGACCGAGTTGGTCGGCATCGAGGACCGGCTCAAGGCCAGGGAGGCAGAGCTGGGGGAGTTACGGCGCAGCCACGCGGCGGTGGTGGCGGCCAAGGACGCCGAATCCCGCAGCCTGCGCCAGCGGCTGGAGGCTCTCGAGCGCCGGCAGGCCGAACCGCCGGATGGTGCCGACACCGCCGCGATCTCCGAGGCTCTCCGAGCCGCCGAGGCCGAGTTGGCCACCCTGCGCCGGCGATCCCACCATTGGGAGCAGGAGGCCGCCGCCCTCAGAGCCGGCATCGGGGCCGGGAACGATTCCCCGGCGGAGGTGACTCCGGCACCCGTCGATCTCGGCTCCCGTCTCGATCGGATGCAGGAGATCCTGTCGGACAAGGAAGCCCGGATCGCCTACCTGGCCGATCGCATCGCCCGGCTCGAGAGCAACCTGGGAACGACCCGGCGCCCGACTCCCGTCGAAACAGCCGCAGCCGCCGCGCCGCCGGCGCGGCCGGCCGCCGCCGCCCCGATCGAACCCGACGATCTCACCGCCATCTGGGGAATCGGCCCCGCCATCGCGCGAAAGCTCAACCGTGTCGGCATCACCAGCTTCCAGCACATCGCCGTGCTGAACCCCGACGATCAGGCCCGTCTCGGCGACATGCTCGGCGAGTTCCTCGACAGGTTCGAGGCCGACGATTGGGTGGGCCAGGCCCGCCGGCTCATCGAGGCGCGGGGGGGCACGGTCCCCACCGCCCCGCTGGCGCCCATCAGGCTCACCCCGCCGCCGGCGGCCGCAGCTCCCGACGACCTGACCGAGATCAAGGGAATCGGCCCGTTCATCCAGGCGACCCTCAATGACTTGGGCGTCAACACGTTTTCCCAGATCGCCGCCTGGACCGATGAAGACGTCGAGGAGTTCGGCGAGGCCCTCGTCATCTTCCAGGGCAGGATCACCCGGGAAGGATGGGTCGACCAGGCCCGCCGCCTGATGCGGGGCCGTTGATCCGATCGGGGGAAGCCGGTCTCGGGGTCGGGGCCATCTGGTAAGAACCTTGCCGGGCGTACCCGCTTCTCTATGCTGGCCCCGTGTTCGACCTCTCACCCGCCGAACGGCGCAACCGGACGATGGTGGTCGTCGCGGGAGGGCTGATCGCTCTGGGTCTCCTGGCCGTGTGGACGATCATCCTCCGCAAGGGGCCAATCGAGGACGACCTAACCGCCCGCACCGCCGCCGCGCTGGATGCCGCCGGCATCGACTCGGCGGGCCTCGTCTTCGAGGGACGTGACGGGAGGCTGACGATCGGGGCGCCCCTGGCGGCCTCGGCGGAACTGATCATCCGAGCCGTCGAGGGTGTTCGGGTGATCGAGGTCACCCCGGTCGCCCCCCCGACCACCACGACGACGACCACGACCACCACCATCCCGCCGACCACGACCACCACCACGACCACCACCTCCGCCCCTCCGGAGGCCGCCTTCACCCTCACATCTGATGCAGGCGGGATCACCCTCTCCGGCCGGCTCACCCCCTCCGCCGCGGCGGCGGTGGCGGAGGCCGCTGCCGGGGTGTTCGGAGCCGAGCGGGTCACCGATGCGATCCTCGCCGATCCGGCAACCAGCGGCCCCGCCTGGGCGTCGCGGCTGCCCGACGCCCTGGCTGCATTGGCCTATGTGGCCGACCCCGGCATCGCCATCGATGGTGCAACGATCACCCTGGCCGGCGACATCGCCAGCGAGCAGCGGCGCCTGACGCTGCTGGCCGCCTTCGCCCCGCTCGGGCTCGAGGTCGCCGACGGCCTCAGCATCGCCGCTCCGCCGGACCAGGGAGCCGCCGCCGCCCTCGAACTGGCGCTCAACTCGGCGCTCGGCGACTCGAGCATCTTGTTCGACACCGGCAGTTTCGTGATCTCGAGCGAGGGCGGCGCCAAACTCGATGCGATTGCCGCCTTGCTGATCGAGGTCCCGGGAGCCCGGGTCGAGATCGGCGGGCACACCGATTCCGAAGGCCCCGCCGACGGCAATCTGCTCCTCAGCCGGGCCCGCGCCGACGCGGTGGCCGCCTACCTGATCGCCCAGGGGGTCGACCCGGTGCAGGTCACCGCAGTCGGCTACGGAGAGGACCAGCCGATCGCCGACAACTCCACGCCGGAAGGCCGGGCGGCCAACCGCCGTATCGCATTCATCGTCGAGGGGAGCACATAGACATGCTGTGGCTCAGCGGACAGATCGCCGTGTTCATCGCGATTGCCGCCGTCGTCGGGTTCCTGATCGGATGGCTGCTACGCGGGCTGTGGCCCTCGTCGCGCACCCGGGTGCGCGAGGGAGAGCTCGAGTCGGCGTTGGAGCGGGCGAGCAGCCGGATCTCCGACCTCGAGGCCGGCCTCCGCTCCAAGCGGCTGGCGGCCGCCGCGGCGGCCGAGCAGGAGGAGGCGGCCTTGCGCCGGGTCGAGGAGCTCGAGGCGGCGCTGGCGACCCTGCACTCCCAAACCGATGCCGACACCGGAGAGGTCGAATTCCTCCAGGAGGAACTGGAGACGGCCCTCGGGTCCATCGACACCCTCCGCCGCGAAATGTCGGAGATTCATGCCAGCGTCGACGAGATGACTGCTCTCAAGGCGGCCCAGGAGGCCGAGTTGGCCCCACCGCCGGATACCGGCGCCCCGGCGACCGGGCCGGCCCAGGGCGGCCTGTTCCTGGTCCAGGACCACTTCGAACCATCGGTCGGGAGCCGGCGGGGACCCGAGGATCGCGACGACCCATCGTGGACGGTGGAGTCCGGCCGGGATCCCCAAGCCGATGCCGACGTGGTCGAGGCCGAGCGGCTCGCCGCAGTGGCCGAGGTCACCGAGAGGTTCCGGCTCGCCGAGGCGGTCGAACCGGACGATCTCAAGCGCATCCACGGAATCGGCCCGGCTCTGGAACGTCTCCTGCTCAGCATGAACATCGCGACCTTCCGTCAGATCGCCGAGTTCGATGACGACGACGTCGAACTGGTGTCGACGGCTCTCGGCAGGGCCTTTCCCGACCGGATCAGGCGGGACGACTGGATGGCGAGTGCCCGGGCCCTGCTCCAGGATCCTCGAGACGGGGACGCGTAGCCGTCTCTCCCATCTCCTGGTAGACCGCCCGCGCCAGCGAGATCAGGTCACCGTCGTCTCCCAGTCGGTAGGCGACCGGCCTCACCCGCAGCGAGCGCAGCGCATCGGGCTCGACACGATCGATCGTCTCGAGCAGATCTGCCAGGGTGTCGGTCCACAGCCAGGCCACGGCGTCTCCAGGGTCATCGATCCCACCGTACCTCCCCTGTCAAGCAGCCCCGACCTGGGGAAACACCGCGGTGTGGTTCCGGGTGGCATCATGGGCCCATGGCCGATTCCCTCATCGGAGGGCTCCTGGTGGCAGGCCCTCGACTCATCGACCCCAACTTCTTCAGGACGGTGGTGCTCCTCTGCGGGCACGACGACGACGGGGCTCTCGGCCTCGTCCTCAACCGGCCCACCGATCTGGCGGTCGGCGACTACCTGCCCGGGTGGGTCGAGCGGCTCGCCCGGCCCGAGGTGGTGTTCGCAGGCGGCCCGGTCCAGCCCGACACGGCCATCGGCCTCGGCCGTCGCTCATCGGATGCGCCGGCCGGGTGGTCGCAGGTGGCCGGGGACCTCGGCCTCGTCGACCTCACCATGGCCCCGGCGGCGGTGGTCGGAGACATCTCCGCCCTGCGGGTCTTTGCCGGCTACGCCGGGTGGGGACCCGGGCAACTCGAGGCCGAGATCCTCACCGGCGATTGGGTGCTGGCCGGCGGGGACCCCGGCGATGGCTTCGGGAGCGATCCCGATGGCCTGTGGCGGACCGTGCTCCTGCGCAAGGGCGGAGCGGCGGCGCTCTACGCCAACTTCCCCATCGATCCCCACGCCAACTAGCCCTTCGGCGCCGCGGTCATCATGCACCGGGATGCCTGCGCATGGCTCCTCCCCGACGTGTCACACCCTTGCGGCACAGTACCGCCATGGGCGGCGCGGCCTCGATCCTCCACATCGACCTCGATGCCTTCTACGCATCGGTGGAGATCCTCCGCAACCCCTCCCTGGCAGGCCGGCCGATGGCCGTCGGCGGGGGAGTGGTGCTGTCGGCAACCTATGAGGCCCGCCGCCACGGGGTTCGCTCGGGCATGGGCATCGGGGAGGCCAAGCGCCTCTGCCCGCCGCTGATCGTGGTGGGTGGCGTGTTCAACGAGTACGTCGAGTGCTCGGCACGGGTCATGGAGATCTTCCGGCGGTTCACGCCCGCCGTGGAGCCGATCTCGATCGACGAGGCGTTCCTCGACGTGGGCGGGTCCACCCGTCTGTTCGGCCCGCCCGCCGCCATCGGCGCTGCCATCAGGGAGATGATCCGATCCGAGACCGGGCTGCCCGCCTCGGTGGGGATCGCGGGCACCAAGTTCCTCGCCAAGGTGGCCAGCCGGGTCGCCAAGCCCGACGGAATGATCGAGGTGGCTCCGGGCACCGAGATCCGGTTCCTGCACGCCCTCGACGTCGGTGTCATCTGGGGAGTCGGGCCGGTGATCGGGGCGCGCTTGGCCGATTACGGGATCCATACGGTGGGCCAGTTGGCCGAGGTCCCGGTGGCGGCGCTCGACGGCTGGCTGGGGTCAGGGGCCGGGCGCCATCTCCACGCCCTGGCATGGAACCGGGATCCCCGTCCGGTCGTCCCCGATCGGAGGGCGGGTTCGGTGGGCGCCCAGAGCACGTTCGGCAGAGACGTCGGGGATCCCGCCGAGCACTGCCGCGTCCTGCTTCGGCTCGCCGAGCGGGTAGGACGGCGGCTCCGCACCAAGGGCCGGGCGGGACGCACCGTGACTGCTCGGGTGCGCTTTGCGGACTTCGACACCATCACCCGTCAGATGAGCCTTCCCGGCCCGACGGCCTCCACCTCCGCCCTGTTTCGCGCCGGATGCAGGCTCACCGAACAGGCCGTGGCCGAGGCAGGCCGCGGTCGCGGATTGCGGCTGCTCGGCCTCTCTGTCTCCCACCTGGAGCGGGCGCCGGCCCTGCAGATGGAACTTCCTCTCGAGGGTGGCGACCTCGACGAGCCGATCCTGAGGCCGGGGAGCGCTCTGGGGTTGGCCCACCGTTCCCTGGACGAGGCCGTCGACCGGGCCCGGGACGCCTTCGGGAGGGAAGCGGTGGGGCGGGCCGCCCTGCTCGGCCTCCGCCCTCAGTCCGGCCCGACCCGCGACCATCTTCCGTCGCCCGAGGATCTCTGAGGAGCGGCGGGGCCGGTGGCGGCGCCCCGGCCACTCAGCGCAGCCGGGGAGGCGCCGTGTCGGGGTCGATGCCGTAACGGGCGATGGCGGCGGGCACCACGTCGGGGTCGACCTGACCGTCGGCGGCCAGCGACCACAGCACCGACACCACGACGTGGCGATGGTCGACCTCGAAGAACGCCCGCAGGGCCTCCCGGGTGTCGCTCCGGCCGAACCCGTCGGTCCCGAGCGAGGTGTAGCGGGCCGGCACCCACCTGGCCACCTGATCGGGGACCGCCGTCATGTAGTCGGTGACCGCCACCACCGGGCCGAGCCCGGCCAGCGCCCGTGACACGTACGGTGCCCGCGGCTGCTCGCCGGGATGGAGCCGATTCCACCGTTCGATGTCGAGCGCCTCCTCACGGAGGCTCTTGTAGGAGGTGGCACTCCACAACTCGGCGCCCACCCCGTAGTGCTCGGCCAACTCGGCCTGCGCGATCCGGGCCGCGGCGTGGGCGGGCCCGGAGAACAAGATGGCAGCCCGAATCGGGGCGCCCGCCGGGGCGGCGGCCCACCGATACAGCCCCGCCATGATGCCGTCCTCGACTCCCTCGGGACGGGGCGGCATCGCGTAGTTCTCGTTGTAGACCGTCAGGTAGTAGAAGAGGTCCTCGCCGTCGCCGTACATCCGCTGCAGGCCCCGCTCGATGATCGTGCTCATCTCGTAGGCGAAGGCCGGGTCGTACGCCTGGCAGACCGGCACCGTCGACGCCAGCAGGTGGCTGTGGCCGTCCTGGTGCTGGAGGCCCTCACCCGAGAGGGTGGTGCGCCCGGCGGTGGCGCCCATCAGGAAGCCCCTCGCCCTGGCGTCGGCCGCCGACCAGATGAGGTCGCCGACCCGTTGGAATCCGAACATCGAGTAGAACGTGAAGAAGGGCACCATCGGCACGCCCCGGTTGGCGTAGGAGGTGGCCGCCGCCAGCCACGAGGCCATCGAACCCGCCTCGGTGATGCCCTCTTCGAGTATCTGGCCCTCCTTGGCCTCCTTGTAGGAGAGGATCAGATGGTGATCGACCGGTTCGTACTTCTGGCCGGCCGATGCATAGATCTGGATCTCCTTGAACAGCGCATCCATCCCGAACGTGCGCCCCTCGTCGGGGATGATCGGCACGACCCGGTCCCCGAATCCTTCGTGGCGGGTCAGGTTGCGCAGCAGCCTGGTGAAGGCCATCGTCGTCGAGACCTCCTGGCCATCCGAACCTCCGTCGAACTCCCCGAACGGTTCGTGGCCGGGAAGGGTGAGCGGCCGCCGGAGGGCAGCGGGACGCTTGGGGAGCCGCCCGCCGAGTGCCCGGCGCCGCTGGGTCAGATAGGAGCACTCCGGGGCGCCGATGGCGGGCCGGTAGTAGGGGGGCTCGGCACCGGGGGCGAGAGCCTCGTCGGGGATCTGCTCCTGGAGATGGAGCCGATCTCGCAGCACCATCAACTGGTCGTTGCTGAGCTTCTTGATCTGGTGGGTGGCGTTGCGGCCCTCCACGTCGGGTCCCAGCGTCCACCCCTTGACCGTCTTGGCGAGGATCACCGTCGGGGCGCCCTTGTGGTTGACGGCGGCGTGATAGGCGGCGTAGACCTTGCGGTAGTCGTGGCCGCCCCGGCGCAGATTCCAGATCTCGGCGTCGCTCATCTTCTCGACCATCCGGCGCAGCCGGGGGTCCGGTCCGAAGAAGTGCTCTCTCACATAGGCGCCGTCCTCGGCCTTGTACCGCTGGTACTCGCCGTCGACTGCCGCATTCATGCGGTTCACCAGCACCCCGTCGACGTCCCGGGCCAGCAGCGGGTCCCAGTTGGAGCCCCACACGACCTTGATCACGTTCCAACCGGCCCCCCGGAACATCGCCTCCAGCTCCTGAATGATCTTCCCGTTGCCCCGCACCGGACCGTCGAGTCGCTGCAGGTTGCAGTTGACCACCCACACCAGGTTGTCGAGCGACTCCCGGCCCGCCAGCGAGATCGACCCGAGCGTCTCGGGCTCGTCGGTCTCGCCGTCGCCGAGGAAGCACCACACCCTCGATTCGGTGGTGTCGTCGATGTGGCGATGGTGCAGGTACTTGTTGAAACGGGCCTGGTAGATCGAACTGATCGGCCCGAGGCCCATCGACACGGTCGGGTACTCCCAGAAGTCGGGCATCAGGCGGGGGTGGGGGTATGAGGAGAGCCCGCCGCCGATCTCGCGCCGGAACCGGTCGAGGTCGGCCTCGTCGAGGCGATGCTCCAGGAACGCCCTGGCGTAGATGCCGGGAGCGCCGTGGCCCTGGAAGTACACGTGGTCGCCCGGTTGCCCGTCCGACTTGCCCCGGAAGAAGTGGTTGAAGCCAACGTCGTACAGCATCGCGGAGGAGGCAAACGTCGAGAGGTGCCCCCCGATCCCGTCGGCGGCCTTGTTGGCCCGCACCACCATCACCGCGGCATTCCACCGCATGAAGCGGCGAATCTGCTTCTCGAGGTACTCGTCGCCCGGGAACCACGCCTCCTGCTCGGGCGGGATGGTGTTGATGTAGGGCGTGCTGACCGAGGCGGGGACGTCGACGTTCTGGGCGCGGGCCCTCTCGATCAGCTTCGCCATCAGGAAGCGGGCGCGCGACTTGCCCTGTTCATCCACGATCTGGTCGAGGGCGTCGAGCCACTCCTGGGTCTCCTCGGGATCGAGGTCGGGCAGTTGGTGATGGAATCCGTCGATGATCATCCGATGCTCCGTTTGGGTGGCATCAGAGAGGGTACCGGGACCGGCGACCCAATCTCAGATCACAAACAACAGCACGAGTGCCACGACCAGCAAGATCGCCAGCAACCCGGCGGCCACCGCCGATCCGAGCACCACCATCAGGTAGATGCGGTTGGTCACCCGCACCGTGCCGGCCACTCCCGAGATGATGCGGCGGGCATCGCCGCCGTGGCTGCGCAGGTCCCCGAGCGCGCCGACCAGATTGCGCAGGCCGCCGATGCCCGAGACCTTGCCTCCCTCGATCTCGGCGGCGGCCCCGTCGCGCCCATCGGCCACCAGGGCGCCCACCTCCGCCGAGACCCAGGCGGGGAGATCGGCGATCCGCCTCACCCTCTTCCCGAACCCGAGCAGCACCAGGCCGGGGATCAGCAGGGCGAGGAGGACCGGAAGCCAGGCCAGCGCCACCCTCCAGGAGCTGAACACCCAGCGGTGCAGGGCGATCGCCCACACAGCCGGCGCCGCTGCGCAAGCCAGCCAACCCCACAAGCGGGTGCGCCTGCCGAGGTGGGCTGCCAGCGCCTCGGCGCGGGCGAGGGCCACCCCGACCGGGGGGAGTGGGGATGAGGTGCCGCCGGCCATGTCCTGATGATCGCACCGCCGGACCCGCCGCGCAGCCTCCGGCGGCCCAGGGCGGCGGCCGGCCCTCCAATGGATTGCCGCTCCCCGCAGGTACCGTGCACCGATGCCATCCACCATCCGACCCGCCGCCCTGCTGCTCGCCGGCTGCCTCGCTGCGGCAGGGTGCGCCTCCAGCACCGGACTTGTCCCGTTGACCACCGCCGGTTCGCTCCCGCCGGACGCCACCTCGACGTCTTCGACCACCTCGACGACCTCCACGACCACCACCGTCCCCCGCGATTGCGCTCCGGTCGTGATGCCGCTGCCGGAGGTGATCCCCCCCACCGATGCATCGGCTCTCTCCGTCCTCCTCTCGGAGGCCACCTTCCCCTGCGCCGACGAGGTCACCGTGGCGGCGATCGGCGACCCGGCCGCGGCGGGTCGGGCCGCTCTCCATGCCGCCGGGGCCGGCGGGCCGCTGCTGCTGGCGAACGCCACCCTCCAGGGACTCGCCGCCGAGATCGACCGGCTCGACCCGCTCGTGATCACCCTCGCCGGCGGGATCGATCCCCTCGATCCGGTGCTCGCCGGTCGCCAGACCCGCACCATGCCGGCCGGCTTGGAGATCCGGGGCGGCATCGTCCAGGGATCGGCACCCGAGCGCCTGCTGGTGGTGGGCGAGGCCGCCGCGACGGCCTGGCCCGCCGTCTGGGCGGCCGCCGTCGCATCCGGCGACACGGCCGTCCTCGAGCAGTCCGGGGACCTGCGCGCCACCAAGCCGGCCAGGCTGGCCGCCATCCGTTCCGCTGCCGGGGCAGCCGCCTCGCTGCTGGGTCCTGCCGGTGAAGACACCGGGTGGCAGCTGGAGGTCATCCGGTCGGGCGTCGAATTGCCGGGAGGAGGCCTGCTGGTATTCCCCGACCGGCGCCTGGTGGCCTTCTACGGGCACCCGGAGACCCCGGTGCTCGGGGTGCTGGGGGAGCAGGGCATCGACGGCGCGGCCGCCACGATCGAGCGCATGGCACCCATCGTCGCCTCGTATGCGGCCGTCGGCATCCCGGCGATCCCGGCCTTCGAGATCATCGCCACCGTCGCATCCGCCGAGGCCGGCGGTGACGGGGACTACTCCTACGAGACACCACTCGGCACCCTCCGGCCCTGGGTGACGGCGGCGGGGGAGAGGGGCGTGTATGTGATCCTCGACCTGCAGCCGGGCCGCACCGACTTCCTCACCCAGGCGAAGATCTACGAGGAGTTCCTTCGTTTGCCCCACGTCGGCCTTGCCATCGACCCCGAATGGCGTCTGAAACCCGACCAGGTCCACCTGCGCCAGATCGGTTCGGTGGGCGCCGACGAGATCAACCAGGTCGCCGACTGGCTGGCCGCCATCGTCCGCGACGAGAGCCTCCCCCAGAAGGTGCTGCTGCTCCACCAGTTCCGCTACGACATGATCCCCGACCGCCAGAACCTCGAGATGCATCCAGAACTGGCCATCGCCGTCCAGATGGACGGACAGGGGGCGCTGCCGACCAAGTACGAGACCTGGAACGCCCTCACCACCCAGCCCGACTCAGGACGGTTCTGGTGGGGATGGAAGAACTTCTACGACGAAGACGCCCCGATGGCCACCCCTGAAGAGGTCCTCGACCTCCAACCCACCGTCTACCTCGTCTCCTTCCAATGAGCGAAACCCGGGCCGGGGTCGACAGCACCCCCGACGACGAGGACGCCCCGATGGCCACCCCCGAAGAGGTCCTCGACCTCCAACCCACCGTCTACCTCGTCTCCTTCCAATGAGCGAAACCCGGGCCGGGGTCGACAACACCCACGACGACGAGGACGCCCCGATGGCCACCC
>JAHJML010000136.1 GCA_018821365.1 Actinomycetota bacterium
GCGAGACGACATCTGCAACCTCCGATTCACCGGGACACCCGATACAGCCGTTCATGTCCGGACGGCCACCCCGATTACCTGGCGGCATCGCTGAATCCGGTCACACCGATCGAGCGCTCTACCATGCCACCGGCACGCCCCCGTAGCTCAGGGGATAGAGCGTCGGTTTCCTAAACCGTGTGCGCAGGTTCGAATCCTGCCGGGGGCGCCATCGACCACCGCACCGGATCGAGCAGCACCCCTGACTCGATGCCAACCCACCCTCTTCGGCGCGCAGATCGAAGCGGGCGGCCTCCTCGCCACTAGAGGAGCCCAGCGGTCCGGCCCGGGCCGCAGGACCCGGGCCGGACCGCACTCCCCTTATGGGCAGAACTGCGAGATCGAGTCGTCCTCGCGGACCAACTGCCCGTACCGCGACCGGGCCTGGCCGATCAACTGGGCGACCCGGGCCGAATCGGTCTTGCCGCTCTCCTCGATGACGATGGGTGCCAGGTCCTTGCGGCCCACATCCCGACGCTCCCGGTGGGTCTTCACCCATTGCCCGCCCCGGCACGCCCAGTGCTGGATGCAGGCATAGGTGACCTCCCGCCGTGGGATCTCGATCCTCACAGTGTGGGAGACGCCCATGCCGCTGTCGAGGCCCTCCAGGTGCTGGCGGATCTCCCCGGCAAAGCCCGGGTCGTTGAGATGCCCCGGCGAGAACCACCCGCCGGACCCCGCCATCTGGGCGGCCATCCAATCGGCGAACTCTTCGGTGGGAGGTTCGATCGAGATGACGAGTGACTTGGAGGTGGCCGGCACGGTGAAGGACTTGCGCTCCAACTCCTCCTCCCGGGTCTCGCCCTCCTCACAGGCCGGCGGTTCCGCCTCGGGTTCGGGTTCGCCACCCGTCGAGATCCCGGGGCCGCCACCGCCGGGGACGGCGCCTCCGCCGGTGCCGGTTCCCGTGCCGGTTCCCGTGCCGGTGCCGGTTCCCGTGCCGGTGCCGGTTCCCGACCCTGTGCCGATTCCAGACCCGGACCCGCCGCCGGGACCCGATCCCGACTCACCGCCGGAGGGCGCCGGTGTCGAGGCCGCCTTGATGCAGTCCTCGTACGCCTTCTTGGCGGCTTCGGCGGCAGCGCACTTCGCCTTGGCCTCGGCCACGGCATCGGCGACGTGGGCCTCCTGTTCGGTCACGATCCGCTGCCAGTTGGCGATCGAATCCCTCAGGTACTGGGTTCCCGCCTCGTGGGAGGCGATCTGTTGCCGAACGGATTCGATCAGCGACTCGAGTCCCTCCGATGTCAGCAGGCCCTCCGGAATCCGGTGGAACGTGGTGCCGCCCGAGGTCATGGAGGTGCCGCGGGCCCGCTCCAACTGCGCCAACTGCTCCCGCTGCGCCCGGATCTTGGCATCCTGCTCGGCCAACTGATCCTTTGCCTCCTGCAATCCCTGCCGCGCCTCCCGCAGCGAGGCGCGGCGCTTCTCGACCCGGGCCTGCGCCTCCTCACATGCCTTCTTGGCCCGCATCCAGCGCCCCTTCAGCGGGATGCACGGATTGTTCCAGCGAGCCACGAAGTAGACCCCGCCGCCCACGAAGAGGATCAGACCGCCGGTGATCCACCAACCCACATAACTGGTCCCGGTGCCGGGGTCGATCTCCTCGATGCTGGTGGGAGGGGAGCCCTCCGCCTCGAGCGCCGTGGTCGTGGTGGCGCTGATCGTCGTCGACGTCGTCGAGGTGGTCGTGGTGGTCGTCACCGGAGGCGGCTCCGTCACCTCCATCAGGATGGTGGGAAGCCCGGTGAACCCGAACTCGAGCAGCTCCGTCGAATCGCCGCCGGAACCTTCCGGCGAGTAGTCGAAGCCCTCGGCCGTACAGAAGGTGTAGCCCCGGGTTTTGGTCCAATCCCGGACCTCGTCACCGGGGATGATCCCGGCTACCCGATTGCCCTCGAAGGCGAAGTAGGCGTTGGTCTCGGCGCTCGCGAACCCGGCGGTGCCCTGATGGATGAGCCCGAAGGACCCCCGGGTGCCGTCGGGGTTGATGCCGAGCCCGACGGCCCGGTTGGTGCCCAGGGCGGGATCGAACGGGAAGGGATTGGGGTCGGCGATCGGCCCGAACGGCGGCCCGACGCCGGGGTCGAAGCCCCACACGACGAACTCGCAGCGCCCGCCCGGGGCCAGTGGCAGTTCGGCCTCGAGCAGCCACTCCACGTAGAGGGCATCGTTGGCGGGAGCCAACGACCATGGGTTCTGGTTCTCCGGACAGGCGGTGTGGAGGTTCGGGTTGGACCCGAAGCCCGCCGGGGCACACCAGGCTCCTCCCTCGGTCTCCCTCGCGGCAAATGCCGCAAACTGATTGGTCTGCAGCGTGTCCGGATCGACCTGCAGTTGGCCCATCTGGAATTCGGTAAACTCGTTGTACCCGGGGGTGAACCCAGCCTCGGCCCCGGTGGAGTGGATCACATCCCCGGGCGGATCGGGGATGTTGCGGATCCGATCGAAGGAGAGGCCCAACACGGGCAGTTCCTCCACGGCGGCCACCGGTTGCTGGATCAGTTCGTCGATGAGCAGTGGCGCGACCGCCTGGGCGCCGGCGCCGGCCGCACCGAGCAGGGACCCGGCCAGGACGGCCAGCGCTCCCCCCACCCTCACCCAGCGTCGAGTCCGGCCCTGCCCGCGTCTGTGCGTCCGTCCGAGCACGTGTTCCCCTCCTGCTCTGAGGCAAGCGAGCATAGACACCGGGACCGGCTTGTGCACTTGTTACCCGGCTGCGGCCGGATTCCGGGTTCCGACCCGGGCGACCTGGGGTTCGCCGGGCGCGACGGCGGCCTGCCCCCTACGCTGTGCCGATGAGGCTGTTCGACGTCGGGGTCGAACCGGTGGGGGTGATCGCCATCGGGGTGGCCCCGCGCGGGGTGCTCGCCATCGGCCCCCTGGCGACGGGGGTCATCGCCATCGGCCAGGTGGCCAGAGGGTTCGTGGCGGTGGGACAACTGGCGATCGGGGTGGTCGTGATCGGCCAGTTGGCGTTCGGCATGTGGTGGGCCTCGGGGCAACTGGCGGTCGCCCCCCTGGGAGGGCCGGCCATGCTGCGGTTTGCGCCGTTCGGGCTGCTGTATCCCGGTCGCCGGCACCGCGGCGAGGAGGACTGGCGAGTGCCTGCGTCCCCTCCCCCCGGTTGGCGGATGATCGCCTCGTTGCTGGTGATCGCGGCGGTGGCGGTGCTGGTGTGGTTGGTGGCGGTGCTCCCGGTCCGGGACGCCCTGTTCGGCCCGGGAGGGGTGTTCGGCTGACCCGATCCCCTACCGCATCCGCGACAACTCCTTCTGGAGGTCGGCGACCCGTCGCTCCAGGCCGGCCACCCGGGACGGGGTGGGCGGCTTGCGGCCCAGCAGCATCCCGAATCCCCTCGCCAACTCCGATGTGATCGGACGAGCCTGGGCGGCCAGCCAGAGGAGGGCCCCGATCAGCAGCAGCATCAGCACCGCCCGGAGCCACCCCGCCATGGTGGAGCGGATCTCGCCCGCATAGGTGACGGTGTCCTCGGCGGCCTGCTCCAGGTGGGGGGGAACCTTGCCGAGTTCGGCCAGTTTGGCGATGGGCTCGGTGATGGCGGCGCCGGCCTCCACCAGGCGGTCGGCGAGATCCTGGATGGCCTCGATCCCCGGAATCGGAATCCGCAGTTCGCCCGTCCCGAGATCGAAGTCGGGCAGGTCGATGTCGATGTTCATGACGGGAATGGTGAAGGCGGGTATCTCAATCTGGGGCAGGGGGATCGTGACGCTGTCGGCGAGATCGGCGACCTCGCCGAGCAAGTTGTCGGCGGCCATGGCGGTGGCCACCACGAACCCTCCGACCGCCTCCAACCCATCGTTGGCCTCGTCGACGGCGCGCCCGATCTCCTCGAGCTCTGCGCCGAGCCGGTCTCCGTACAGGCGCGTCGACTCGACCACCTGGTGGGCCATCCACCAGGTGGCAAGGGCCAGTCCCCCGACCAGGAGGATCGGCGACAGCACTCTCAGAACGATCAGCAGGCCACGGAGCCGGCGCGCCACGGGCATCTCCTTCGACGGTCCGAGAACCGTACCGCCCCCGGGAGACCGGACGGCTACCCTCAATTCATCAATCGATGAAAAAGGGGCCGTCCATGAAGGCGATGATCCTCAAGGAGTTCCGCCAACTCCGCCGCGACAAGCGAACCGTTGCCATGCTGATCGCCATCCCGATCGTCCTGCTCACCGTGTTCGGCTATGCGGCCCGCTTCGACATCACCGACATCCCCACCGCCGTGCTGGGACCGGGCGCCTCGGTCGCCGAAGGGATGCTCCAAGAACCGTTCCGGGTGACCACGGTCGACCCCGCCGGCGACGCCGGCACCGCCCACGACCTGCTGCGCGACGGCGACGCCATCGTGGCGATCGTCACCGGTCCCACCACCATCGTCTACGTGGACGGCACCGAGTTGTTCACCGCCCAGTCGGCACTGCGGCGGGCGGGATCGCTCCCGCCGGGGGTGCAGGTCGAGATCCTCTTCAACCCGGAGTTGAGCACCGCCAACATCATGATCCCCGGCCTGATCGGCTTCGTGCTGCTGGCCATCGGGACGATCATCACCAGTCTCGGAGTGGTTCGGGAACGGGCCGAGGGCACCATCGAGCAGTTGGCAGTGATGCCGTTGCGGCCCCGAGACGTGATCGTCGGCAAGATCGCCCCCTACTTCATGTTCGGGGTGCTCGACCTGGTGCTGATCACGGTGCTCGGCCTGGTCCTCTTCGACGTGCCGTTCCGGGGTTCGATCCTGTTGTTCGCCATGGGAGGACTCCTGTTCCTGTTCGTCGCCCTCGGGTTCGGGGTCCTGATCAGCACCGTGTCGCAGAGCCAGGGCGAGGCGATCCAGTTGGCGATCATGGTGATGATCCCCCAGATCCTGCTGTCGGGGATGATCTTCCCGCTGCAATCCATGCCGATGGGGGTCAGGTGGATCGCCTACCTGCTGCCGCTCACCTACTTCGTGATGATCATGCGGGGGGTGTTCCTGAAGGCCACCCCATTCCATGCGCTCTCCATGCCGTACATGGCGCTGCTGATCATGGCCGTCGTGGTCTTCGGTCTGGCAGTGCTGCGCTTCCGCCGCGATCTGGCTCCCACCCGCCGGGCCTCCCGCCGCTCACAGGGAGCGCCGGCATGACCTGGGGAGTCGCCGACCTCACCGTCGTCTTCGACGGCCGCAAGGCTCTCGACGCCGTCACGCTCCACGCCCGGCCGACGGTGGTGACCTCGGTGGTCGGAGGCGATGGGGCGGGCAAGACCACCCTGCTGCGGATCCTGGCGGGCATGCCGATCCCCCACTCCGGCACGGTGACCGTGCCCGAGAAGCGCCGCATCGGGTACGTGCCGGCCACCGGAGGCGTCTTCGCCGACCTGACCGTCGCCGAGAACCTCGAGTTCTCGGGTTCCGTGTACGGCGTCGCCGATCCGGCCGCCACCGCCGCCCCCTTGCTGGAGCGCACCGGCCTGGCGCCCTTCACCGGACGATTGGCGGGCGACCTCTCCGGCGGGATGCGCCGCAAGCTCTCGGTGATCAGCAAGATGCTGCACCGACCCGACCTGCTGATCCTCGACGAACCGACCACCGGGATCGACCCGGTGAGCCGTTCCGATCTCTGGAGGCTCATCGCGGCGGCTGCCACCGGGGGCGCCGGGGTGGTGGTGGCCTCCGCCTACCTCGACGAGTCTGAGCGGGCATCGTCGGTCCTGGTGCTCAACGAGGGCAGAACCGTGGTCGCCGGCACGCCCGGCGAGGTCAAGGCATCGATGCCGGGGGCGGTCGTCGATGTGGAGAGCCCTGCCGATCCCACCAGGGCGTGGCGGCGGGGCCGGTTGTGGCGGGAGTGGCTGCCCGATGCCCCGCCGTCGGGGGTGCTCCCCGACCTGGAGGATGTGGTGATCGTCGCCGCCCTCGCCGAGACGGGAGGCCGCCCATGAGCATTGTGACCGTTCGCAACGTCACCCGGCGCTTCGGCTCGTTCACCGCCGTCGACGGCGTCGACCTCGACATCGGGCAGGGTGAGGTGGTGGGGATCCTCGGAGCCAACGGAGCGGGCAAGACCACCCTGATGAAGATGATCCTGGGCCTGCTGCGGCCCACCGCGGGCAGCATCACCCTGTTCGGGAGATCCCCGGGCCGGGAGACCCGCCGGAGGATCGGCTACGTGCCTCAGGATCTCGGGCTGTGGAGGGACCTGACCGCCGACGAGAACCTGCAGTTCTCCGCCGGTGTCTTCGGCGTGAGGCCCTCCCCGGCTCCCGAGGGGTCGGGCGGCCGACTGGTCGGCGACCTGTCGCTGGGGGTGCAGCGCCGGGTGGCGTTCGCGGCCGCCCTCCAGCATCAACCCGACCTGCTGATCCTGGACGAGCCCACCTCGGGAGTGGCACCGCTGGCGCGGGCCCGCCTCTGGGAGGAGATCCGCAGCCGGGCCGAAGCCGGGACCACCGTGGCGGTCACCACCCACTACATGGACGAGGCCCGCCAGGCCGACCGCCTGGTGCTGATGGCCGGGGGCCGGGTGATCGGCACGGGAAGCGAGGCCGACATCGTCGGGTCGTTGCAGGCCGTCGTGGTGGCCACCGACCACTGGGATGCCGCCTTCACCGCCCTCGACGAGGCGGGTCTGGCCGCCACCATGGCCGGGACCGACCTGCGGGTGCCCGGCGCCGAGACGGCCGCCGTCGAGGCAGTCCTGCATCGGGCCGGGATCTCCGCTGCCGTGACCGCCTCCTCAGCCACCCTCGAAGAGGCCATGGTCGTCGCAGGAACCCCGTGACCGACCGGCCCCGGCGGGGAAGGAGGCCCGGTGACCCGGCGGTCACCCGCACCGGCATCCTCGAGGCGGCCCGATCGGTCTTCGCCGAATCCGGCTACGAACGGGCGACCATCCGGGCGATCGCGGAGCGAGCCGGGGTCGATTCGTCGCTCGTCCACTACCACTTCGGCACCAAGCAGGACCTGTTCGTGGCCGCCCACGACTTCCCGATCTCACCGGCCACCCTGCGGGCCGTCCTCGAAGGAGGCGAGGGCACCCTTGGCGAGCGAATGGCGAGGACCTATCTGACGGCCGCCCTGTCCGGAGGGTCGCTGGAAGCATTCGTACGGGCCGCCATCTCCAACCCGACCGCCCGCCTCCTGCTGAAGGAGTTCGTGGAATCGGCGTTCCTCGATGCCTTCGAGGGCCGCATCGAAGGCCCCGACGCCCGCCTGCGGATGGCGTTGGCGGCATCCCACCTGGTGGGGATCTTCATGGCGCGCCGGATCGTCGGCATCGACGCCATCGCCGACGCCGACCTCGAGACCATCGTGCGAATGGTCGCCCCCAGCCTGGACCGCTACCTGGGTGGCGAGCCGGCCGCCTAGGGCAGCCCCAGCGCCCGGGCAATGACGATCCGCTGGATCTCACTGGTGCCCTCGCCGATCTCCAGCACCTTGGCGTCCCGGTAGAAGCGTGAGACGGGAGTCTCGTCGACGAACCCGTAGCCGCCGAAGATCTGGGTGGCTTCCCGGGCGGCGGACACTGCGGCCTCGGATGCGAACAGCTTGGCCTCGGCGGCCTCCCGGATCACCCTCATGCCCCGGCCGCTCATCCAGGCGGCCCGGTAGGTGAGCAAGCGGGCGGCATCGACCGCCACCGCCATGTCGGCGCACTTGAAGGAGATCGCCTGGTACGAGCCGATCGGCTTCCCGAACGCAGTGCGCTCCCCGGCGTAGGCCACGCTCTCATCCAGGCACCCCTGCAGGAGGCCGACCGCCAATGCGGCGATGGCGATCCGTCCCTCATCGAGGATCTCGAGGAACTGGCGGAAGCCCTTTCCCCTCTCCCCCAGCAGGCTTGCCTCCGGGACCCGGCAGTCCTCGAGGCGCACCCCGTGGGTATCGGAAGCTCGCCAGCCCATCTTGCGGTAGGCCGGTTCGATCACCAGGCCCGGCGTGCCGGCCGGCACCAGGAACGCCGAGATCTCGTCGGCGTCGGTCTTGGCGGTCACCGTGATCAAGGAGGTGATCTCGGTCCCGGAGTTGGTGATGAACGCCTTGGTGCCGTTGATGACCCACTCATCGCCGTCGAGCACCGCTCTGGTGCGGGTCCCTCCGGCATCCGAACCGGCGTCCGGTTCGGTAAGCCCAAAGGCGGCCAGTGCCCGGCCGGCCGTCAGGTCGGGCAGCCAGCGCCGCTTCTGCTCCTCGGTCCCGAACCGGTAGATGGGGTTGGCGCCGAGGCCGACGGCGGCCTCCAGTGTGATCGCCACCGACGAGTCGACCCTGGCCAGTTCCTCGATGGCGATGCAGAGCGTGAGGAGGTCCGCCCCCATCCCCCCGTACTCCTCGGGGAACGGCAGGCCGAACAAGCCGAGATCCCCCATCTTCCGGACGACATCGAGGGGAAAGGTGTGGGTGCGGTCCCACTCCTCGGCGTGCGGGGCGACCTCCGTCTCGGCGAACTCCCTGACGACCTTCCGGAATGCTTCGTGCTCACTCGCCAACTCGAAGTCCACAGTGACACCTCTGGTCGGGGCCTTCCCCGAGGCTATCGGAGTGAGAGGCGGCGCGGGTCAACCTTCGACGACGTAGATGGGGCCTGCCAGCGAGGCTTGTGCCCCCGGAATGCCGGGGGTCCGCCTGATCGCCTCGCCGGTCACGATGTCCACCAGCACGAACTCGATGACATCGTGGTCGGCGGCGGCGATCTCGTCGATGAGAGCACTGCTGAAGCCCGGCCACGGATCACCCTGGAACGCCGGAGTGGCCGGGAGCGGCTGCGGAGGGCGCAGCGGGCTGCCCGATTGGCAGCGGGCGACCGGCCTCCCCCGGCGATCCACCAGGACCGAGGTGCCCCGCTGCAGCACCGATTGGCGGGGGAGGATCTCCCCGTTGCGCCAGCCGAAGTTGGTGACGGCGGTGTCCAGCAGCAGCACCACCGGCGTCAGGCCGCTCACGTAATCGGAGATGCTCCCGGCGGGGATGCCGTGCACGGTCGCCCATCCCTCGGCGGCCCGCGGGTTCGACTGCAGCGAAGACACCAGGAGGCCGATGTCGCACACCTCGCCACTGCGGGCGGCGCCGAAGACGCCGGGGGTGGCTCCGGTCTTGACCCGATTGATCTCGGCGGGGGCGGTGCGGGTGCCGCACGGACCGTTTGGATCCCACACGAGGCCGTTGGCGGCGGCAGAGTCCTCGACATCGATCTGCCTCCCCTGAGCCTTGGTCAGGGTGCGGGAGGAACCGAGAGTCACACAGACGGCCGATCCGTCCCCGGCCCGCAAGGTGAAGCTCCCGTCGTCGTCGAAGCCGTCTCCGTTGCGGTCCTCCACATCGGCGATCGTCGCGTCCAGGCCGAGCAGGTCGGCGGCCAGACTGTGGATCTCGTCGATGGGAAGCCGGCCGCCTCCGATGTCGCGGCGTGCCACCAACTCCCAACCGAATTCCCCCGCCACCAGCAGATCGGCTCTCGACCCGAGCCGGTGTGGTGTCTCGAGGGCATCGGACCGCAGCGGCGGATAGGCCAGCAGGGCTTGATCGATCACCAGGTCCACCGCAACCGGGGCGGTGAAGGGGTCCGGCCCGGTCGAGGTCGCAGACTCCAGCAGCACCAACCCGGGTCCGTACCCGGATACGAACTCGACCTGGGGTGGTTGCGGCTCCTCGTTCACCTGGAGGGTGAGGATCACCGCCCCTCCGATGGCGACCAGGAGGGCGAGCGCAGACAGCATGCGCATGAAGCGCACGAAGGCGTCTGAGCCAAGCCTCGGTTGTCCGTACATACACACCCTGCCGATGCCGGTGGGATCGGGGAGCACCTGCTCCACCTCACGAGAGTGCATCGGAAGGCCCGATGAGGGACTGAACGACTCTCCCCTGATGGCGCTCCACTAGCGTGACGCCTCCATGACCCGCATCTCCGCCGTCATCGGGATCATCAGCATCTCGTTCTCTGCGATCTTCATGCGCCTGGCGTCGCCGTCGCCGGCTACCGGCGCCTTCTGGCGGGCCGCCTACGCCGTGCCGCTCCTCACCGCCGCCTGGCTGCTCGTCCGCAAGCGGGACGGCCGCGACCGACCGGCCCGGTGGCTGGCCTTTGGGGCCGGATTGCTGTTGGCCGTCGACCTGGTGGTGTGGCAGATGGCGATCGATCGCATCGGGGCCAGCCTCGCCGTGGTGCTGGCGAACGTCCAGGTGGTGTTCGTCGGCGGCCTCGCCTGGCTCCTGCACCGGGAGCGCCCCACCGTCACCGCCCTCGCAGTGGTGCCGATCGTGCTGGTCGGGGTCGTCATGATCAGCGGCCTGGGCCGCCTGGATGCCTACGGAACCGACCCCGTGTTCGGCACCGTCCTCGGGTTGGCCACCGCGCTCACCTACACCGGCTTCCTCCTGGTGTTCCGGCACTCCAATCGCCGCCATCTCGCCCCGGCGGCCGGGCCGCTGCTCGACGCCACCCTGGGGACCGTGGTCGGCAGCCTGCTCCTGGCCCCCCTCGACACCGGATTCACCCTGGCGTTCTCGTGGCCGCGGCACGGATGGCTGCTGGCGCTTGGCCTGGTGATCCAGGGACTCGGGTGGCTGCTGATCACCAACGCCCTTCCCAGGCTGGCGGCGCTCGAGACATCGGTTCTGCTGCTGCTGCAGCCGATGCTGACGATCGTCTGGGCCCGACTGGTGTTCGCCGAATCACTGTCGACGGTCCAGTGGCTGGGGGTGGGAGTCGTGCTCGGGGGCATCCTGGTGATCGCCCTGCGAGGAACGGTCGAGCCCAAGGGGTTCAGACAGGTGTCGGCAGCAGCCGAGCCACACTCCTGAAGAACACCGAGCGCGGCATGGCATCGGCCGCCCCGAGGCTCCTGGCCCGCACCATCGCCAGATCGTCGACATGCGGGCCGAACCCGATCACACGGACACCCTCGGCGGCAAGGACCCTGATGACGGCATCGGCGTCCCGATGGGCCAGGTCGGCGAAGGCCACCGCCGGACGGTCGAAGCCGCCCGCCAGGTCGGCCTTCCCCTTCCAGACCACCAATCCGAATCCGGCGGCGGCCACGATCGGTTCGATCCTGGACCGATCCATCAGGTCGTTCGAGAGGAGACCCGCCGTCGGCCGGAAGGCCCGTGCCTTGGCGGCCCCCCAGGCGAGGTGGGCTCGCCACACGTCCTCGCCGAGCGCCTGCGACGATGGCGGCGCCAGGTCGTAGCGATCACCGGGGAGCGCCGTCCGGGCCGTCTCGTCTCGATGAGGCGCCTCCACGCCGGCGGCGTCGAGTGCCCCGGTCGGGAATCGCATCGCCTCCTGGAACACCTCGAGGGGCCCCCTGGCCTGTTGCGGGAAGGGCCGCGCCAGCATGGCGGCCAGCGACTCGTCGAGCCAGTCCCGCCCGAGGGCGAGCGCCTCTTCGAGGCCGGGCACCTCGACGCCCCGTGCGGCGAGCAACTGCTCCACATAGGGGCGGTAGGCGGCCACCAGGGCGGCCCGCAGGATGTCGCTCTCGGCGCTCGGGGGCATCGAAGGAGCCTATCCTGCATACGAGGCAACCCCTTCCCGGGTATGCTCCAAGCGGCCCCAAACACCGAGGTACCCATGCGACGTCTGCTTATCCTGGTCGCGGCTCTGGCGCTGCTGACCACCGCCTGCAAGATCGAAGTCAACGCCGAGTTCACCATCAACGCCGACAAGAGCGGCAGCGTCACCCTCGAGATCGGCCTCGACGACGAACTCCTGGCGATGGCCGAGGCCAGCGGCCAATCCGCCGATGACATGCTCGCCGACTTCGACATCGGGGACGTCCCCGGCGCCGAGGTCTCGACCGAGCGTCGTGGCGACATGACCTTCAACATCATCAAGGTGCCGATCGACGACATCACGGCAGCAGAGAACCTCGGCGGCGAGATGGCCGCAGGCCTCACCGAAAGCTTTGAGGTCACCTTCACCGACGATCTGGTGACCGTGCGAGGCACGGTGCCGCTCGATGATGCCCTCGGCGACATGGGCGGCGGCGATCTCGAAGGCATCAGCCCCGACATGATGGCGCAGTTCTTCGCCATCAACATCCGGATCACCATGCCGGGCAAGATCCTCGAGCACAACGCCACCAGTCAGAGTGGTAACACCCTGACCTGGGCGGTCGACCTGACCTCCGGAACGCTGGAGATCTCCGCCGAGTCCAACCCCAACGCGTCCGCCGGCAGCAGCAGCGTCCTGCTGTACGTGATCATCGGGGCTGCCGTCATCCTGGCGGCGCTGCTGTTGTGGTTGTTCCTGCGCAAGCGCGGCGGTGCCGCCCCTGAGGCCTCGTTCGGCGTCACCCCGACCGGGACCCCCGCCGGGGACTATCCCCCGCCCGCCCCGCCTCCGTCGGAGTAGCCACTCCTCGATGCGGTTCGTCATGATCGATCTGGTCCCGGCCCTCCTCAGATGGGAGGGCCGGGATCCGTTCGACCCGCCCGAGGCCAGGGAGGGGGCACTCGGACTGGTCGACGACCTGTACGCGGACTTCGGACTGGCGGCGGTCACCGATGGCGACCGGCCGGCCTCGGCGGTCCGGGACGCCATGGAGCAACTCGACCTGGCCGCCTACTTCGAGAGCATCGGCACCTCGGCGGTGTTCGGCCCGGTGGTGACGCCCCGGGTGATCCGCAGGATCACCGCC
>JAHJML010000137.1 GCA_018821365.1 Actinomycetota bacterium
CCTCAAGGGACGACACCGTTGTTGGCGTCCGGCCTCCAAGGCCAACCACCGGGGACGCGGTCTCATGTCAGTCCTCGAGGGACAAGCGGCCGAAGCGTTCCCCGGTGGAGGCCTCTGTCATGGAAGGTAGACCCATCAGCGTCCCCACCGTCGAGATGCAGGGGGTGTCGTTCTCCTATCCGGACGGGCACCCGGCCCTCGAGGGGGTCGGCCTGCACGTCCACCCCGGGGAACGGGTCGCCCTGCTCGGCCCCAACGGAGCCGGCAAGACGACCCTGGTGCTCCATCTCAACGGCATCCTCACCGCCTCGGCCGGCACCGTGAGCATCGCCGGCCTGCCGGTCGGCAAGGCCACGATGCCCGAGATCCGCCGCCGGGTGGGGATCGTGTTCCAGGACCCCGACGACCAGTTGTTCATGCCCACCGTGGCCGCCGACGTCGCCTTCGGACCGGCCAACCTCGGCATCACCGGCGACGCCCTGACCCGACGGGTGTCCGAGGCCCTGGCGGCGGTGGGGGCGGAGCACCTGAGCGACCGGGCCCCCCACCATCTCTCGTTCGGGGAGCGGAGACTGGTGGCGATCGCCACGGTGCTGGCGATGGACCCCGAGATCGTGGTGCTCGACGAGCCGACCGCCAACCTCGACCCGGCCGGGCGCCGGGAACTGGCCGAGGTCCTCGACGGCCTCGGCCACACGATGCTGCTGGTCACCCACGACCTGCCGTACGCCCTGCAGTTGTGCCCCCGGTCGGTCGTGCTCAACGCCGGAAGGATCGTCGCCGACGGGCCCACTCGCCAGATCCTCTCCGATCGGGCGTTGATGGCCGCCAACCGCCTGGAACTGCCCTACGGGTTCGACCCTTCCTTCATCGGGTGACCACCGCCCGGCGGCCCTAGGCTGGATCGGGTGAGCCTGCGCCGCCTCGCCGAACAGACCCCGCCCGACCGGGACCGCTACGTGGACTTCCTCAGGGGGTTCAGCATCCTGGTGGTGGTGCTGGGGCACTGGCTGATCGCCGTCGTCACCTGGCAGGGCGGCCAGGTGACCGGCAGCAACGCCCTCGAGCAGGTGCGGATCCTGTGGGTGGCCACCTGGGTGCTCCAGGTGATGCCGCTGTTCTTCTTCGTGGGAGGCTTCTCCAACCTGCGATCCTGGCGGGCGGCGCGGCGCAAGGGCGGCGGCTATCCGGCCTTCCTGCACGGGCGCCTCGCCCGCATGATGCGGCCGACGGTGGTGTTCCTCGGCATCGGCCTGGTGGCGACGGTCACCCTCGACGCCCTCAACGTCGCCGACAACGTGGTCTTCCCCGCCTCGGAGTTGATCACCCGGCCGTTGTGGTTCCTGGGCGTGTACATGATCGTGGTGGCCCTGGCCCCTCTGATGATCTCCCTCCATGAGAGGTTCGGGTGGAAGGCGGCGGCGGGTCTGGCGCTGGTCGCCGTGCTCGTCGACGTGGTCCGCTTCGGTTTCGACATCGGGGCGGTCGGGTACGTCAACTACCCGGTGGTGTGGCTGCTCGCCCACCAGATGGGCTTCCTCTACGCCGACGGCACCCTGACTCGCCGGGTGTCCGCCGTGCTGGCGATCGGCGGGGTCGGGGCGATGATCGCCCTGGTCGCCCTGGGGCCCTACCCGGGGTCGATGGTGGGCCTCAGCACCGACGAGTTCTCCAACATGGACCCCCCCACCCTGGCGATCCTGGCCCTCATCCTGTGGCAGATTGGCCTGGCGATGCTGCTGCGGGATCGGGTGTCGGGGTGGCTGGCCGGGGTGCGGGCCTGGGCGGGGGTGATCTTCGTCAACTCGGTCATCATGACGATGTTCCTGTGGCACCTGACCGCCATGCTGCTCGGCATCGGCATCCTGTACCCCATTGGGTTCCCGCAGCCCGGGGTGGGGACCGCCTCGTGGTGGCTGCTGCGGCCGGTGTGGATCGCCGTCCTGTTGGTGCTGCTGGGCGGGTTCGTGATCTTGTTCGGCCGCTTCGAGCAGCGCGGCATCCTCCGCAGCAAGCCGCCCCTCGACCTTCCCTCGACTCCGGCTGCCGTGATGGCCGCCGTCCTCGGAGCCGTGATGCTGGTGATGGGGGTGCTCGGCTTCGCCATGGGTGGGATGCACCAGTTGTTCTCACTGGAGGGAACCGACCTGATCGTCTTCTCCCTCAACCCGTTCCACAACGTCCTGCACCTGCTGCTGGGAGGGTTGCTGATGGGGGCGTCGGTGCGGTCCGCCGGGACGGTGCGCCTGGGAGCGTCGGCTGCGGCCATCGCGCTGATGGCGCTGGCGGTGGTCGGGACCCTCATGGAAGCCGGAGAGATCACCAATCGGCTCGCCGCCAACCGGGCCGACAACCTCTTCCACAGCATCACGACCTTGGCGGCATTCGGGACGGCGGCCGGCGCCGGCCGGCGCACCCGCCGGGGTGGGGTGTCCTGACGGCCGGCAGCCGCACCCGGATGCCGCAATAGCCCCGGGGTGTGCCATCATCGGACCCTTCCCACCATCGAGAGGCTCCCATGCGCCGCGTTGCGCTCCTGATCGCACTATCCCTCGTCGCCGCAGCGTGCGGTGGGACCGCCGACGATTCCGCCACCACCACGCTCTCCAATGAACCCGATGGCGAAGTGACCACCACCGCCGCCCGCAGCGAACCGGGTATCCCCGGGGTCGCCTCCAGCGGCGACCTGGTGTCCGTCGATTACACCGGCACCCTCACCGACGGGACCCAGTTCGACTCCTCGATCGGCCGCCAACCGCTGCAGTTCACCATCGACGCCGGCCAGATGATCCAGGGGTTCAACGACGCGGTGATCGGCATGGCCGTTGGTGAGTCCAAGACGGTCACCCTGCCCCCGGAGCAGGCCTACGGGGATTACTCGGAGAATCTGATCATCGACGTGGCGATCGACCAGGTGCCGGAGGGAATCGCCGCCGGAGACGAACTGGTCTCAGCCGCCGGGCAGGTGGTGACCGTGGTGGCGGTGACCGACACCTCAGCCACCATCGACACCAACCACAGCCTGGCAGGAGAGACGCTGGTCTTCGAGATCACCCTGGTGTCGATCGACGGCTGAGAGGGTGTTCTAGAACCCCACGCCGATCGCCTCGCACAGGTAGCGCATGAACGGGGCGCCGGCCTTCACCGTGGCCAGGTAGGCCTCCATGAACCCGTCGCCGGTGATGTCTGATTGGCGCAGCCGGGTGCTGGCGATGAAGTCCTTGCGCTTCAGGTCCTCGATGAGGGGGTGGTCCGGGTCGATGCCGCGCGGCGGGCGCTTGAGCGAGTCGCCCTCGAGGGTCCCATAGATCTCGGTGAACCGCTTGGCGTGGGCGGCCCGCTTCCACCCGGCGGGATCCTCGACGATCTTGCCCCGGATGGCATAGGCGTGCTCGGTGGAAGGCTGCCACAGGCCCAACGCCGCAAAGCACCCCCCCGGCTCCAGGTGCAGGTAGAAGCCGGGGGCATGGACGTCATCCCTGGTGGCGACGTGGCGGAAGTGGATGCCCACGTGGGTCTTGTAGGGGGTCTTGTCGGTGCCGAATCGTGTGTCTCTCTGGATGCGGAACAGTGAGCCACCCACCTTGCGGGCGTCGGCGGTGAAGTGCTCCGAGACCCTGCGGAGCGGTTCGGAGAAGTCCTCGATGAAGCGCAGCGCAGGTTCCCTGACGTGGGACTCGAACAGGTCCTGGTGCGCCTTGAACCAGTCCCGGTCGTTGTTCTCCTTGAGGTCCTTGACGAATGCGAAGAGAGCGGGGGTGAAGTAGCGGGCCATGGCGACACGGTACCGGGAACGGGTGGGATGCGGGAGGGGTCGGTTGCGGCGCACCCAACCCTCTTTCTTCGGGTCCTCGGGCATAGCCCGTTCCCGCCGGTAGGGTCGGCGACCCCCGGCAGGAGCCGTCGTGAGAGAGATCGTCACCGACATCGACATCGCCGCCACGCCCGAGGACGTGTGGGGAGTCCTGATGGACTTCGCCGCCTACCCCGCCTGGAATCCGTTCGTCACCCGGATCGAGGGAGCGGCCGCCGTCGGTCGGCGCCTGGATGTGGGCCTGACTCCGCCGGGGGGCAAGACGATGGGCTTCAGGCCCATCGTCACCGCGGCCGAGCCTGAGCGGTTCTTCCAGTGGCTCGGCAAGGTCGGCTTCAAGGGTGTCTTCGACGGACGCCACTCCTTCCGACTCAGTCCCACCCAACGCGGCACTCGCTTCGAGCAGTCCGAGCGGTTCACCGGCGTCCTCGCCGGCCTCATCCTGAAGGCAATCGGCGCCCGCACCGAGGCAGGGTTCCGGGCAATGAACGAGGCCCTCAAGGGGCGCTGCGAAGCCGCCGGTTGACCCCGGCCGGCAGGCCGTTCGGAGCGGGCCCGGAGCGAAGGTCATCGCTCAAGTGGGCGGACTGGTCAAGAGTCGCCACCGCCGCCATGACGAACCGCCCAGGGCAGCCCGGCTCCGCAGGTTCGCTTACCTGCACCGCGGCCCCGAAGGCAGCCCCGCCAGCACCTCGCGGTAGCGGCAGCCGCCGAAGCGATGTCGACTCACGCCCACCCGGTGACGTGCTGAGCGAGCGGGTCGGCGCGGGAATAGGAGGAGGCTCGGGGTGTGCGAGTCAGCTGGGAGTGTCGTCAGATCCTGCGCGGCGTTCGGATCAACTCTGCGGCGTCTCGCATGCCCAGTCTCTGCGGCTTGGAAATCTTCAGGTTTGCCGGATTGAAGACAATCGCATGCCAGGGTGCGTCCATCTCAGGCGCGACCTGAATCCCCAACGGAGGACTCACTCGCCGGATTGCGGCCACGGTGATAGCCGCGATTCCGTAACTGTCGTCGCGGCCATCAAGGACGCGCTCAAAGCTCTCACCCTGGTCGGCGAGAACGTGCGAGAGCGCTACCGACATCGCAGGAGCGGGATACCCTCGTTCAAGCGCCGCCCCTGGCGTTTGAGATTGGAACACGCGACTCTGCATGCGTGGGACCCCTCTGATATCAAGATGGTCCCATTCGACTTCGCGTGGATTGACGGCTCGATAGGCGATCACATCAGGTGGAAGATCCTCATCGACATAGGGGGTCTTCCATCCGGCGCCCGCCACGGGGTCACACGGTGAGACTGTCGAGGGCGCGCCTCAGTTGGTCCCGAACCTGAAGATGCGTGCCCTCCCAGTACTCCTGCGTGTCGCGATCGCGGACCGTGACCAGATACTCACTGGTTGTGACCTCGATGATCAGTTGGGTTCGTTCTCCCGACCACTCGAACTCGATCCCGCCACCTTGCGATGCGCCGACGAACGGACGACTGATGCCCTGAGCACTGAGTTCATGGGCGAGCCGCAGAGCGTTCTGGGCCGCCAATCTTCTCACGGGCAGAGCTCCTTCGTCGTCCCAGTTGTGGTCCAACGAGTAGGCCACTTGGATTCTGAACTCCGCCTCCTCAAACCAGGATGAAGGTAGGTGGCCTGTGGCCCCCTCTGGCTGGACGAGGGTGATGATTTCCGCTTCCTCCCGACCAGCCGACCTAGTTGCTGATCGTCCATGTTCGGAGTAGGTCATTGCTGAAGGTGTGTCGAAGGCTACGGCCATGTCAGTCCCCATTCCTTGTGACACTCTTCGGTCGTGAGTGTCACAAAATTAGTGACTATTGCCCTCCGGCTGAGGTCAAGGAATGCGAGAATCCCGCCAATCCCTTCTCCGAGAGGGAGTCCTCGGGCTGTGAGAGTCAGCACCCAGATCGACTCGTCGTCGTCACCCTGAGTTGCTGGAACGGCAGACACATGAAGATTCGCGAACCGAGCACCATCCTTCTCCAGCGCGAGAACCAAGGCCAGATTCGCCGTGAGCAACGCCGTGGCTGGTTGCCTGAGTTCCGGTTCTTGGAGTACCGACACCAGTGATGACAGTTTGCTCGGCGGACCAGGCCTGATGTGGTTGATGTATGTGACCTCGCACTGACGAGGGCCGATCTCGCCGAGGCCTTTATCCGCAAGGAATGCCTCAAACTCCCTGAAGTACTTGGCGAAGTTGTCGCGGCCAACCTCGTAGCGGTCGTAATCGCCCTTCCGCTTCCGCCAGTTGTAGGCGAAGAAGTCTCGCTGTATCTGGATCAGTCTCTCGTCGTCCGCAGATACCAACCAAGCGCGCGTCTTCGCTGGCGGAGGACCCACCGTGAACTCGATGCCGCCCCGTGGCAGTGCATCGCCGAGTCGCTCCAACGGCATGTCATAGGGGCCACGTTCGAACGCGATCGGGAAGTCACTCTCAACCCGGCTCCAGAATGACCCTAGGTAGGGCGAGGTGAACGCATCCAGAGGAGCAAACCGAACGGCCAACACCTGCTCCACGACAGGCGGGTTCTCAAAGGTGGGCAACCGCGTCATGGCAGCAGAGAAGGGCACAGTGCGCAAACGATTCGCGAGGCAAGACGGTCTCGACGGCTCACAGC
The DNA here is from genome assembly GCA_018821365.1 of Actinomycetota bacterium. Classification (GTDB taxonomy): domain Bacteria; phylum Actinomycetota; class Acidimicrobiia; order Spongiisociales; family UBA11373; genus JAHJML01. The sequence goes on from JAHJML010000137.1 coordinate 6,439, forward strand.
GCGCATCCTACCCCTGAATTAGTTGGCGCCCACGGTTGCCACCCGAGGAACCGCAGAGGAGGTGGCAAGCCTTGTCCTGCTGCAGGCCGGGCATGAGGCCCCGCCCGCAGGCTGGGCAGGTTCGCGAACGCCAATTGCCGAGCCTCCAGCCGAAGGGTTGGAGCCGCGAAGGTTCCGGTGTCGGACTGGTCCCCTTGCGTCCGTTCGAATTCACTCATCGGCTTCCCCCTGGCCGAGTGGCGTCTTCCGCCGGTCCCGGCCTCGATGCTGGCGGGCTGACTTGCGGCTGGCTCGGCGTGCGCGTGCCTGGCGGGGCCGCTCGGCGTCCCCGGGTCAAGAACGCCGCCCTCAAGGCGGGCTGCGAGATTCCGGATTGACGGTCGCCGCCTCACCCCTTGTGACCCCACCCCGGGTGGGGTAGGGTATGGCTTCGATCGAGGAGTCCCATGCAAGCCGAGCACAAGCGATCGGCCCTCAACCGCCTCAAGACGGTGCGGGGCCACCTCGACGCCGTCATCGCCATGGTGGAGGACGAGCGTTACTGCCCCGACATCATGAAGCAGGTCTCCGCCCTCCAGGGCGGACTCGAGAAGGTCAACCGGGTCCTGCTGGAGAACCACGTCGAGACCTGCGTGATGCACGCCGTCGAAGAGGGCCGCACCGCCCAGATCGTCGACGAGTTGATGGAGACCCTCCGCTACACACCCGCCGTGACCGGCCCGACCGAGGAGACGCCATGACCGAGACCACCCTGTCCGTACCCGAGATCCACTGCGACCACTGCAAGATGTCCATCGAAGGCGC
>JAHJML010000138.1 GCA_018821365.1 Actinomycetota bacterium
CCCCGGTACTTGAGGTGGTGCACCAGCGATCTGGCGGCACCACCATGGGCCAGTGCCGAGGCGACCAGTAGGCCACAGTCGAGCCGGCGCTCCCCGCCCCGGCCCAGCGAGTCGTGGCAGGGGCCGCAGAGGGAGGCGGCAGTCGGCTGTCCGCAGGCCCGGCACATCACCGGGAGAAGGTACCGCCCGGTCCCGTCGGGAACCAGGGGTGGGTGACTAGTCACCTCCCCCATGGAAAATGACTACGCCTCTCACTAGTCACTACCACCCTGCGTGGTTACTCTGACCACAGAGCCGGACCGCGAACCGTGAAGGGACCACCATGACGGTCGACGTGCAGGTGACGAGGGAACGGCAACGCCGCAAGAGGCTGCGCCGGGTCGCCATCGTGATGTCGCCGTTGGTGGCGTGGCTGTGGCTCAGGATCATCTCCGGCAACCCGGTCTCCCCCGGGTGGCCCCACCTCGGGTCGGATGCGATGATCTGGCTCCCCGGCATCGTGATCATCCTGTTGATCGGCCTCGTCCTCGTCGTCCCGATGCTCGGCAACGGCAGGTCGCCGGAGACGATCTACCTGCCCGAGCAGATCGATGTCGGCTTCGACGACGTCAAGGGCCTCGGCCCGGTGCTCAACGAGGTGCGCCACACCCTCGAGGTGTTCCTCAACCACCGGCAGTTCCGCGATGAGATGGGCGGGCAACCCCGCCGCGGCGTCCTCTTCGAGGGCCCTCCCGGCACCGGCAAGACCTACACCGCCAAGGCGATGGCCCGGGAGGCCGGGGTGCCGTTCCTCTTCGTGTCGTCGACCGCCTTCCAGAGCATGTGGTACGGCGCCACCGCTCGCAAGATCCGCGCCTACTTCCGCCGCCTCCGCAAGGTGGCCCGGGAGGAAGGCGGGGCCATCGGGTTCATCGAGGAGTTCGATGCCATCGGCATGACCCGCGGCGGCATGAACCGGGCGGCCGGGTCGATGGTGGCAGCCGCCACCATCGAGCGCTCCGGGGTCGCCGAGGGAATCGGCGGGGTGGTCAACGAGTTGCTGGTGCAGATGCAGTCCTTCGACGATCCGCCCCGCAGCATGAAGTTCCGCAACTCGTGCATCCGCTTCGTCAACCGCTTCCTGCCGAGCCACCGCCACTTCAAGACGGTGACCGCCTCCTTCGCCAACGTTCTCCTGATCGGAGCGACCAACCGGGCCGACTCGCTGGACCCGGCGCTGCTGCGCCCCGGCCGCTTCGACCGGGTGCTCCACTTCCCGCTGCCGTCCCGTTCCGGGCGGCGCGAGTTGATCGAGTACTTCCTCGAAAAGAAGGCCCACGACGCCACCCTGGACGGGCAGGCCCGCGACGACCTGGCCGCCTCCTCGATGGGATACTCCCCCGCCTCCCTGGAGAGGCTGTTCGACGAGGCCCTGCTGTTTGCGTTGCGGGACGGGCGCAACCGGTTGAGCATCGCCGACGCCCGCCGGGCCCGCATGGATGTGGAGATCGGACTCGCCGAACCCACCGAGTACACCGTCGAAGAGCGCAGGAGCATCGCCACCCATGAGGCCGGCCACGCCACGGTGGCCTACCTGGTGGGCACAGGCCGCAAGTTGGAGGTCCTGTCGATCATCAGGCGCAAGGAGGCCCTCGGCCTGCTCGCCCACAGCGAGTTGGAGGAGCGCTACACCAAGCGCAGGAGCGAGGCGCTGGCATTGGTCCAGATCTCGCTGGGGGGGATGGTGTCGGAGGAGTTGTTCTACGGCGAATCGGGCACCGGGCCCGGCGGCGACCTGGTGGCGGCCACCCGCCTGGCGGTCGAACTGGTCGGCAGCCTCGGTCTGGGCGGCTCACTGGTCTCGTTCCGGGCAGCCGACAACGGCGCCTTCGGTGGCGATCTGGTCGCCCAGGTCCTGCGGGACGACCGGGCCCGCACGGCGGTCGAGAGCCTGCTCCACGAGCAGAAGGCCGTCGTCGTCCGTCTGCTGTCGGAGCACCGCCACATCATCGAGGCGCTGCGGGATGCCCTGCTGGAGCGCGACGAACTGGTCGACCGCGAGATCCTCGAGGTCATCGAGGGGGCCGAGCGCCAGGCCGGGCTGCTGATCGACCTCCGCGAACCGGTCCGGTAGGCCGGCTCAGTCGGGCTGATCGCCATCGGAGCCGTCGGCCCGGCCCCGCACCGCCCTCGCCAGGCCGGCCACCGGCTTGGTGGTGAGGCGGACCACCCCCGACAAGCCCCGTCCGATCGTCTTGGGGACCTCCCCGAAGCGGGGGCCGCCGATGAAGCCCCGCCGGGAGAAGTAGAACCACAGGCCGACTCCTACCAGCGCCATCGCCCCCAGCAGGCCGAAGTACGACCATCTCCAGGCAAGCTCGGGCATGTGCCTGAAGTTCATCCCGTAGATGCCGGCCATCAGCGACAGCGGCAGCACGATCGCCGCAAACACCGTCAGGACCTTCATCACCTCGTTGGCCTTCTCGGCCACCGAAGCCCGGTAGGTCTCCAGCACGGCACCCAGCAATCCCCTCGAGGCATCGAGCGTCTCGATGATCCGTTCAAAGCCGTCCTCGATGCTGGCGAAGCGCATCCGGGCCCGTTGCCCCAACCCGGAGAGGTCCTCTCTCGCCAGGCGGTGGGTGGCGTCCTCCAGGGGCCCGGCCACCCGCCGCAGCAGCAAGCCGTCGCGTCGCAGGGCGTGGATCTCGCCGATGACGGCGGCGTCGCCGGCGAGGGCCCGATCCTCGAGGCTGTCGATCTGCTGCTCCAGTGAGTCCACCACCGTGCGGAACCTGGCTGCTTCGGCCTCGACGAGAAGAGCGAGGAACCGATCGGGACCCCCGCCCCCCAGACGGCCCGGTTCGGTCAGATGGCTCCGCATCCATCCGAACCCGGGGAGGTCTTCGTGGAGGAACGTCACCAGATACCCCGGGCCCAGGAAGGCGTCGTATTCGACCATCCGCAACCTCTGCTCGTCGTCGGCGATCCCCAGCAGCACCGCCATGGTGTGATCCGGGTAGTCGTCCACCTTGGGGTACTCGGATTCGTCGAGCACGTCCTCGACGGCGAGGTGGTCGAAGCCGAACTGATCGGCGATCGCCTGCACCTCGGCGGGCACCACCCCCACCACATCGAGCCAAATCCACCCTCCGGCCGCCCGCAGTCCGGCCAGATCGGCGGGGTCGGCCTCCACGGCCCGGTCGGCACCGGGGGCGACGTAGTACAGACGCTGCATCCCCCGATTATGGGGCATCGGGGCCGGTTCCCCCGGGATCACCCTGCTAGCTTCGCCGCATGGCGGCCGGCTACGAAGTCCATCCAGTCACCCCCGACCGCCGGGCCGACCTGCTGCGCCTGTTCGGGCCCAACGGGGTCTCCAATTGCTGGTGCGCCTGGTGGCTGCTCGACAACCGGGGGTGGGAGGAAGCCGGCGCCGACGGGCGCCGGGAGCTGATCGAACGGATGGTGGCCGACGGCGAGGTGCCCGGCCTGCTCGCCTACGCCGACGGTGAGCCGATGGGATGGGTGGCGCTGGGACCGCGCTACCGCTACGCCCGGATGATGTCGGCCCGCTCCAGGGTGTACAAACCACTCGACGACGATCCGTCGTGGGTGATCAACTGCTTCTTCATGGACAAGGGGTGGCGGGGCAAGGGCGTGGCCACCGCCCTGCTGGAGGCTGCGGTCGGCTATGCCCGGTCGCAGGGAGCGGAGCGGATCGAGGGATACCCCAAGGACACCTCGCTCAGGAAGATCTCCAACGCCGACTTGTTCGTGGGATCGCTACAGATGTTCCTGGAGGCGGGGTTCACCGAGGTCACCCGGGTCGGCGATCGCCCGCTGGTGCGCCTGGAGGGGTGAGGGCCGGAGTCCGTGCCCTCCCGGACCCCACCCTGATCAACGCTTCCCCGAACCCGATCCCGCCCCTACGTCCCCTGCTGCCAGGAGGCCAGGTAGGACTCCTGCTCCGGAGTGAGCTTCTCCAACGAGCCCCCCAGGTGCTCCAGCGCGATCCAGGCGACCTCGCGGTCGAGGTGCTCGGGGAGGCGGTAGACCTCGTTGCCGAGGTCGTCGGTGTTGGCCAGCAGCCACTCGGCGGCCAGCGCCTGGTTGCTGAACGACATGTCCATCACCTCGGCCGGATGCCCCTCGGCCGCGCTCAGGTTGACCAGCCTGCCCTCGGAGACCACCAGGATGCGGCGGCCGTCGGGCATGGTCCACTCGTCCAACTCGTGGCGGATCCGCCGCTTGGCGGTGGCCCGCTTCTCCAACTCGGTGAGGTCCAACTCGACGTCGAAGTGGCCGGCGTTGGCGAGGATCGCCCCATCCTTCATCACGTCGTAGTGCTCGCCGCGCAGCACGTGCAGGTTGCCGGTGACGGTGATGAACACGTCGCCGATCCGGGCCGCCCGGTCGGCATCGACCGCCTGGTAGCCCTCCATGGCGGCCGACAGCGCCCGCACCGGGTCGATCTCGACCACCGCCACCTTGGCGCCCATCCCGGCCGCCCGAGCGGCCACCCCCACCCCGCAGTCCCCGTAGCCCACCACCACCACGGTCTTGCCGGCTAACAGCAGGTTGGTGGCTCGCATGATCCCGTCGAGCGCCGACTGCCCGGTTCCGTGACGGTTGTCGAACAGATGCTTGGTGGCGGAGTCGTTGACCGCCACCACCGGGAAGCGGAGCACCCCGTCGGCGGCCATCGCCCGCAGCCGGACCACGCCGGTGGTGGTCTCCTCGGTCGAGCCGACCGGATCCTGGTTGGGGCGCTCCCTGAGCAGCACCGTGACCAGGTCGGCTCCGTCGTCCATGGTGATGTGCGGTTCGGTGTCGAGGACCGCCCGGATGTGGGAGTAGTAGGTGTCGGCGTCCTCGGCCCGGATCGCAAACACCGGGATGCCGTCGGCCACCAGGGCGGCGGCGACGTCGTCCTGGGTGCTGAGGGGATTGCTGGCGCACAGCGCCACCTCGGCCCCGCCCGCCCGCAGCGCCAGCATCAGGTTGGCGGTCTCGGCGGTGACGTGGAGGCAGGCGGCGATCCGCTTGCCGGCCAGGGTCTGATCCTTCTCGAAGCGCTCCCGCACCGTGGCGAGCACCGGCATCCGACTGCCCGCCCACTCGATGCGGAGGGCGCCTGCGCCCGCTAGGGCCGGATCGGCGATGTCGTGGTCCACTATTCCTCCTCGGCCAGTCGCTGCTTGAGCGACTGGATGACGTCGACGGGCATCGGATCCATGCCGGCGCGCTCCGCGATCGCCACCGACAGCAGATCGCCGATCACGATCAGGCTGAACAGGCGGGCCACCAGGCTCTCGCCCTGCGACTCGACCTCACCGACGATGCCGACCCGATCCCCCACCAATGCTGCCGTCAAACCGGCCCGCAGCGCCACCCGGGGGTGGGCATCCCGGTCGAACAGCGTGACGATGCCGATGCGGTCCGTCAGCTTCGGGTAGGCCTCCCACCCGACGATCTCGTTGTGGTCCAACTCGGGCAGCACCGACCAGTAGGCGGGGGCCTTGCCGTTCTCGTTGATCTGGCACTTCCAGCGGTTGGCGGCCACCGCCGCCGGACCGTGGCCCCCGTAGATGACGGCAACCCGGCCTTCCAAGCCCTCGGCGAGGTCCTCGGCCAGCGCCACCCCTGGTCCGACCCCCCCGCCGATCAGCATCTCGACCACGTCGGCAGCCTCGGCGAGGTCGGCGGACAGGGGAGGCACCACCCCGGCGGCCTCCGCCAGGCGCAGCGTCGCCCCGGCCAGATACCCGACGGCCGCCCGGGGCTGCGGGCCGGACGGGGCGGCGATCATCGGCCAGCCGCCGTCGGACGCCAGCTCGCCGAGCCTGCCGCCGGTGGTGACGACGGCGGGAGCCAGGCCTGCCTCCACGGCGGCGGCCACCGAGGACAGCGTCTCCTCGGTGTTGCCGCTGTGAGAGACCGCCACCAGCAGCGGGCGGGATCGGGCGGCCCACCCTGGCAGTCCGTACGACTTGTGGACACCGATCCGGCCGCCCGAGGCATCAGCGACCGCCCCGGCGATGTCACCGGCGATGCCGGAGCCGCCCATCCCGGCGACCAGGATCTCGTCGGCCGCAGCAACCTCCGGCGGTGTGAGACCGGCCGCCCAGCGCAACTGGTCGGGCAACTCGGCGATCAATCCCGCCATGGTGGTCATGATCCGCCCTCCCCTGTCGAAGGCGGGATGGCCTCCTCGGGAAGCATCACAGGGATGCCGTCGCGCACCGGGTACTGCACCCGGCAGCCGGTGCACTCCAGGGTCTCGCCGCGATCCACCAGGGGAGCCCGGCAGAGGGGACAGGCCATGATCGCCAGCAGTTCCTCAGATACGGACACCGCCACCCACCTCCAGCACGCCTTGCACCGCAGCGACCAATTGGCCGACCAGGTCGGCGTCCGGTGCCTCGACGTTGAGCCGCAGCACCGGTTCGGTGTTGGAGGGACGCAGGTTGAACCAGCGGTCGTCCCAGGACACCGTGAGCCCGTCCAGGTGGTCCACCTCGCCGTCGAAGGCCGCGGCCACTTCGGCGGTGGAACCGGCCTGGTCGTGCACCTGGAAGTTGATCTCGCCCGACTGGGCATACGGCTCGAAGTCCTTGCGGATCTCCGACAGCGGCCTGCCGTCCTCCGACAGCAATTGGAGCAGCACCAGCATCGCCAGGATCCCCGAGTCCGCCCGGTAGTTGTCCTTGAAGTAGTAGTGCCCGGAATGCTCGCCGCCGAAGACCGCCCCGGTCTCCTTCATGACGCCCTTGATGAACGAGTGGCCCACCCTGGTGCGCACCGGCGTGCCGCCGTGGGCGATCACCGTCTCGGGCACCGCCCTGCTGCAGATGAGGTTGTGGACGATGGAGGCCCCCGGGTTCCGGCCGAGGTACCAGGCGGCCACCATGGCCGTCATGGTGCTGCCGGGCAGCGGGTGAAGTCGATCGTCGATGAAGAACGCCCGATCGGCATCCCCGTCGAAGGCGACCCCTAGGTCGAGGTGCTCGTCCCGCATCACCGCCAGCAGGTCCCGGAGGTTCTCGGGGCGGAGTGGGTCGGGGTGGTGGTTGGGGAACGCCCCGTCCGGCTCGAGGTAGAGGCCCCGCAGGCGGACGGGCAGCCGATCGAACACGGCGGGCACGGCCACCCCGGCCACTCCGTTGCCCCCGTCGGCGCCGACGTGCAGGTCCCTGAACGTGTCGGGATCGACGATCGAGAGGACGTGCTCGACGTACCCCTCGAGGATGCCGGTGATGGCCACCTCCCCGGCCGGACCGGTTGCCGGGAGGCCCTCGGCGGCCAATGCCTTGATCTCCACCAGGCCCGTCTCCTCACCAACGGGGGCGGCCCCTGCCAGGCACATCTTGATCCCGTTGTATCCCTTGGGATTGTGCGAGGCGGTGATCATCACGCCGGGTTCGTCGAGCGAACCGGCGGCGAAGTAGACCATGTCGGTGGTGATCATCCCCAGATCGTCCACCGCCACCCCCTGCGAGGTGATCCCCTCGATCAGAGCGGCCGCCAGACCCGGCGACGACTCCCGGCAATCGCGCCCCACCGCCACCCGGGGGGCGCCGGCGAATCGGGCGAAGGCGGCCCCGATCCGGCGAGCCGCCTCGTCGTCGAGTTGCTCGGGAACCAGGCCGCGTACGTCGTACGCCTTGAAGATGGTGTCGAGATCCATTGGGCCGCATTGTACGGCCGGGCCCGGCCGGAGCCGCCCCTACACTCATGGCCCGTGCCCAGGCCCACCGTCACCATCGTCATCCCGATCCACAACGAGGCCGGTTTCCTCGTCGGCGCCGTCGAACGCCTGACCGCCGAACTGGCCGCCGTCGACGCCGACTGCGACATCATCCTGGCCGAGAACGGGTCTACCGACGGCACCGCCGGGCTCGCCGCCGACCTGGCCGCCCGCCGGGGAGACCTGACCCTCATCCGACTGCCCGACCCCGACTACGGGGCGGCCATGCGCAGCGGATTTCGGGCCGCCGGCGGGGAGTGGGCCGTCAACTTCGACATCGACTACTTCTCGGGCGAGTTCCTGCAGCAGGCCCTCGGGTTGGCGGCCGGGGCCGACATCGTGCTGGCATCCAAGAGGGCAACCGGTTCCGACGACCGGCGCAGCCGGTTCCGCCGGATGGGAACCATGGTGTTCAATCGCATCCTGCGATGGCTGTTCAGATCGTCGGTGAGCGACACCCACGGCATGAAACTGATCCGCCGTGAGGTGATCACCTCGGTGCTGCCACTGGTGACGTCGACCAAGGACCTGTTAGACACCGAACTGGTGCTGCGCGCCGAGCGGGACGGATTCCGCATCGCCGAGTTGCCGGTGGTGGTCGAAGAACAACGGGACGCCAGGTCGTCGTACCTGAAGCGGGTGCCCCGCACGCTGCGGGGCCTGGTTGGGATCCGGTTCAGGATGTGGCAGGAAGACCGCCGCTGAGGCCGGGCGGCGGCGGCGTCATGCCTCGGCGCGCGCCTCGGCCTGCAGACGCCGCTGCCGGCGCCAGTACCCCAAACCGGCCAGGGTCAGCAGCGTCACCACCGTGATCACCATGCCGTCGGTCTCGACCCAGGTGTTGCGGAAGTCGACCACGACCTGCTCCTCGGTCGGGATGACCAGCATCAGCGACGGTGCCGCCCGCCACGGCCCCTCGGCTCCAGTCGCCTGCCAGTTGGGGAAGTCCGACACCTTGATCAGGTGGGGGACGCCGACCGCGGTGGTCGTGAAGGAGATCCGATGGTCTTCGAGCACGATGTCGGTCACCTCGCCGGTCGCCCGCAGCGGCGCCCGGGTCGACGAATCCAGGGTGGAGACCCGGGGCCACACCGCAGGCCCGTCCTCGGCCAGCCAGCGGTCGAGACCGTCGACGTCGTCGTACCAGCCGAGGGCGGCTTCGTTGAAGGATCCCTCGCCGTCCCAGACGGCCGGGAGGTAGCGGGCGACCTCGACCAGGGGGGCATCGGGCAGGGCGTAGATGGTGAAGGGATCGGTCTCGGCCAGCACTTCGAGGCCGTAGCCGGTGGCGGCCTGGGTCGCCTCGTCGGTGAACGACACGTAGTAGGCCACGTCGTAGAGCATCAGGTGCTTCTCGGCCCGGGCGAAGTCCATCCGGCGGTAGTCGAGGCCGGGGATGGGGTTGGAGGGCGCCTGGCTCACCTCGGACGCATTGAGGAAGTGAAACGGCGTGGTGATCGACGACTCGAACAGCAACCCCTCCATCGAGGGGTGCCCCTCGGTCCAGTAGCCGGTCAGCATCAACGCCATCGGCGTCCCGTAGCGATTGAGATCGCGGTTGGCCTCCCACATCACCCGCCCGTCGGGGAGCCGATCCAATTCCTCCATGAGGTTCTGGTACTCGGTCCAGCCGTCCTTGCCCTCGTATCCGGTGAAGTTCCAACGGGCCCATCCGGGCGCCTTCTGGACGCCGGCGACCCCGCCCACCACCACCAGCACCCCGGCGATCGCCGCCGCCGCCCACACCGACCCGGGCCGGGCCGAGACCCTGCGAACCAGGGCGGTGACGGCCATCCCGATGAAGATGCCGGCCAGCAGGTAGACCGAGAAGTACCAATAGGGGAGCAGGCGGGCGTTGTACAACTTCCTGAAGTCGATGAACTCGATGACGTAGTACCCGGCCACCGGCACCACCATGAGCATCACCAAGGGCCCCACCGTCGCTTTGCGAGCGACCGCCCACATCAATCCGACCGCCGCCAGCAGCACCATCGGCCACAACTCGCGGGGGAAGACGTTCTCGATCCCCGACACGGCGTGCCAGCGCATGTCCGTCGTGTAGCCGCCCAGCGTGCGGACCAGCACCGGGAGCGCCCAGAAGGCGGCGAGGGCGAACCCGAGACCCCACGACCCGATCACCGCACCCGGCCCCTTGCGTCGGAACAGCAACGGCAGCGAGGCGACCACCACCACCATCGTGGTGATGAGGTGCGACAGCGCGGTGAGCGCCAGCAGCGCTCCGGCCCCGACGGTGAACCCGCGCCCCTCCCTGGTGTTGCGGATCACGACGCCCAGGTAGAGGAGGCTCAGTGAGAACGACCACGAGAAGGAGTACTCCCCTGCCAGCGTCGACAGGGTGTTCCCCCCGAAGATGGTGAAACTCTCCATGAAGATGAACATCGCCCCGCTGAGACCGCCCACCAGGGCAACCGGCCGGGCGAGGCCCATGCTCCGTGCGAAGTAGTAGGAGGAGAACGGCATGGAGGCCAGTCCGGCGATCGTCACCAGTTTGAAGGCAACCCCGTAGGGGAGGATCACATCCAGGAAGACGATCGTGATCGCCGGCAGTGGGAAGTAGAAGTAGAGCATCGGGAACCCGGCATACCAATCGTTGCTCCACCCGATCAACCGGCCGTGCGAGAGCAGGTTGTCCCGCAGGTAGGCCGGGATCAGGACGTGGGCGCCCATGTCGCCGCCGGTGGGGGTGTTGGCCTGCAGGGCGAGGTCGACCCGCATCCACCCCAGAATGGCGGCCATCGCCCCGAACAAGACCACCCACCCGGCGATCCGAACGTCGCGGCGGCGCAGCACGATGGAGGCACGCGAGCCAATGGGGGTGTTGGGCGTCGTCACGGCGCCCGAGAGTACTGCGGGTTGGAGAGGATGGGTACCGGGGCGGGTGCTATCCCGCGGCACCCTTGCGGGACTTCTCCAGCACGGTGGTCAGGTCGATGACCTGCCCGTCGGAGTTCCACCATCGGTACTCGCACCGGTGGCACGAGTTGAACTCGACGTTGGTCCCGTCGGGCAACGTCAGGTTGATCTGGATCGCATCCTTGGCGCCGCAGTCGGCGCACTCCACCTGCGCGGTCGAACCGACCTTCCTACGGCTGGTCATCGGTCCTCCTCCTCCATCCGGCTCCTCATCCGGTACCTATCTTCTCGGCAGCCGCAGGAGGCGGGTTGAGCGAATCGTCGCCCAACTTCCCGACGTACCGGGAGCGGCGGGTGCCGCTCTCCGACCAGTAGGCATACCAGTAGGGACCGTGCGGGCACCGGGTGCAATTGGCCTTTCCGCACTTGATCCACTGCTCCCGGAGCCTGACATTGGGGGCTGCGGTCCCGAAGGCCTCGCCGCGGGACTCGAGGCGAGCCTTGGCCAGCATCAGGAGGCGGCGCAGATCGTGCTCGTCCATCTCCCTGACGGCTTCGATGACGTCCCGTTCGAGCGACATGGGTGTCCTCCACGGAGAGCCTCTGCCCTGCTTCAGGCCACTTCGAGCGACACGAACAACGGCCGGATCGGCTGACGCCGGTCGATGAGCGTCCACCCCACCGGGGGGGTGAGCCGCTCGGCATGGGTCTCACACATGGCGTACTCGGCGCCGGGCGAGACGGGTCCGGTCAGGTCGCGGAGCCAGACCGTTCGGTCGTCGTAGTTGAAGGACATGACGATCCCGGCCGGGGACCCACAGCGTGCGCATCGTTCGATCATGGCGGACACTCTAGCGAGCGAGGGTTACACCGCTGTGATTCCACTGCCGTGGTTCTTACCCGCGCCCGGGGCGGGTAAGACGGTTTTGTCATTTGATCCCGGCGTCCGGAGCCGCTGCCGGAGGAAGCCGGCTCCGGCGGTGGTGGCCGCCCGGCACGACCGACCCGACCGGGATCAGCCGCCAGGCGGCGTCACTCATCCCCCACCGGCAGGCCGGCGGCGTAGGCGATCCCGGTGGGACTGGTGATACTCCAGGCCGCCGTCACCGGGAACGGTGCATCCACCAGGTACCCGAGCCCCCCCTCGGGGACCGGGCCGAACTCCTTGACGGTCCCCGGTTCGACCGAGACCGTCTCCCCCACCAGGCCGCCTCCGGTCAGGATGCTCACGGTGACGTCGACGGGATCCTCGAGGGTGTTGAGCAGCCACAGGGTGGCCTCTTCGAGGCCGGCGGTGCGAAGCCCCGGCAGCAACCAGGTCCGCGACCCCGCCGCCGCGCCGGTCGTGATGGCCAATCCCCCTTCGCCGCCGGCCACCACGGCCGCCGTCACCGGCCCGGTCGCCGTGACCCTCGCCCCATATGTGGCGCCGGCCAATCCGGAGAGGGGGATGCGGACCGGCGTGTCGCGATCGAGATCCAGCACCACCGCGCCGGGAACCGGACCATCCGGTGTGAACAGATCGACGGTCACGCTCACCGTGGCGGCTCCCGGGTTGCTGACGACCAGAGAGCCCTCCATCCCGGGCACACCGACCACCGGGAACTCCCACACCTCGGCGAGCCCCGAACCCGGCCACCAAGCGTCATCGCCCTCCGTCCGCAGGGCCATGGCAGGCGCCACATACCCCTCGTCGACGGTCACGCTGATGACGAGGTCCTGACGGGAGTTGAGCTCCTGAGAGAGGTCGATGTCCCGCCACGAGTTGGCGTTGATCGACCAGGAGCGGAAGTCACCGAGCGCCTCGACCCCGATCTCGGAGACTCCGCCCACCGTGACCTTGGCGGTCTCCGGATAAGGGTTGAAGATCCGCAGCGTCAACTCCTCGCCGGGCATCGTCGAGCCGCCTGCGAAGTACCAGACGTCGGGACCCTGCGACACGCAGGCGTCTGCCGCCAGCATCTCCCCGCCGACGATGACGGATGCCGCCGACGGGCCGTTGTCGAACTCGATGAGGAAGGGCGAATCGCCGCGCTGGGCGATGTCGCTCAACTGGAGTTCGGAGGCGCCCGGCCCCACCGTCTCCAGAGTGGCGGTGTCGGGGTCGGTGCCCGGGATCGCCACCGGGAACGTGAAGGTGGCCGTGGCCGGCTCCATGGATGCGATCGAGAGCAGCGAGTCGCGGGGAGCGTTCGATTGCGCCCAGGCGCAGTACCAGAGGCCGGCATCGGTCGGCGAGGTCAGACCGGGCTTCTCGATGATGAGGCCGGCCAACGGCTCCGGGGGAGCGGCGGGCCGGGACACCAGGAAACCCGCCGCCACCAGGCCGGCCATCACGAGGAGAACTGCCATGCGTTTGATCATGAGCGCCGCAACCTCCCGATCCCGGCGATCGTCACCAGCACCAGGAACCAGACACCAGCCCCGATCGCCATGAGGCGCCGGGTCTGGTTGGAGGCGAAGACCACCCGGTCGCCGCCGACGGCCACCTGCACCCGGTTGGCCCAGTCGTCCTGCTGCCACTCACCCGGCCCCCAGCGGTAGTCGGCGTTCTGGGCGACCCTGACGGCGACACCTCCCGGGCCATCCGTGGACACGAACCCGGTGCCCACCCTCCGCCACGGGACCTCGTCGGCGCCCGACGCGATGGCGGCAAGCGCCTCGTTCCTGTAGACCGGGAGGTCGAAGCTGCGCAGGGCGATCATGTCCAGTTGGGACTCGAACAACAGCTGGAACTGGCTCTCCTCGGCGAAGGCCACCCATCCGATCCCGAACTCGGTCAACTCGGCGCCCGCCCGACGCAGTTCGCCGTCGAGCATGGTCTCCAGGAAGGCGTGGAGGGCATCGTCGCCGAGGCGGGGCTCGGCCAGGTAGGCATCCCAGTTGCGGGGGTAGGGGGCGTCGATGATCCGGTAGCCGAGCCCCTCGAAATCACGCGACTCCCCCGGCAGGGTGTCGGCGGGACCGAAGATGAGGATCCGGCTCGGCACTCCCCCGGATGCCTCGGCGAACCCGAACACGGTGCCGAACTCGTCGGTAGGCAGCCCGGCCCGGCCCGGAGCGGCCACCAGCGCGGTGGCGGCGACCAGGCCGGCCGCCGCAAACACGGCGAGCATCCCGATCCCGTAGCGCAGACCCGAGGCATCCTTGCGGCGGGACCCGAAACCGGTGGCGGCACCCACCACCCCGGCCGATCCCAATGCCACCACCATCAGAGCGGCCGCTTCCACCTCACGCCCCAAACCGAAGTCACCCGAGCGCGCCAGCAGCCACCCGAGCGCCACCATCGTCCCGCCCCAGGCGGAGACCGCCGAGACCGTCTTGTCGCCGGCGATGAGGGCACCGACCGCCGCCACGCCGATCGTCCCCAGCACGAGCCAGCCGGGGCTCGGATCCCAGAAGGCGGGCGCCCCCGCCGTGAAGAACGCCCCGAGATCGGCGTAGAGCACCCAGGGCATCAGCAGGGGGACCGCCAGCACCGCACCCGCCACCACCCGGAGAGCGGCGGCCCGGCGGGGGCCCTTCCCGGTGGCGGCCCACACCAGCGCAGCCAGCGGAGCCACCACCAGGGCCGCCGGGGCGAACACCCCCACGATGCCGGAGAACACGGTGACGGCGGCGATCCGGCCGACCTTTCCGGGCCAGCCGTTCTTGACCTCGCGGAGGGCGGCGACCAGCACCCACGGCAGCACACCGAGGGCCACCAGCGGCGCCCACTGCCCACCACCGGCCAGGCCGGCGACGGCCGGGCCGCCCATCATCACGATGCCAGCCAGGTAGCCGGGGATCTGCGGCATTCCCCAGCGGCGCATCAGGCGGGCAGCACCGATGACTCCGGACATGAAGGCGCCCAGCGTCAGCAATCCCGTCGCCAGACCGCTCCTGCCCAACAACATCAGTTGGACCACCGCGGTGCCGGCCACGCTGGGATGGAGCACCTCGGGAGACCCGAGCCCCGCCGGGTTCCACCCGCCGGCGTACGCCCCGAGGGCGGCCGTGGCCGACTCGGGCGGCGGGAGCGAGAACCCCACCACCGGGAGCGCCCCCGCCCAGATGGAGCGGGTGGCCGCGATCGCAAAGAGCAAGGAAACGAACCCGACCACGAAGGTCGGCTTGCGAAGTGCCTGCTGCCCGGCGTCCAGCACGTCGGTGAAACCCGAGAGCAGCCCGTCGGGGAACCGGGCCCTGAGGCGGTCGAGCGTCTCGTCCCACAGCAATCGGAGGCGGGCCGATCCCCCGGTTTGATAGCGGAACAACTCCTCGTCGCCGACCTGGCGCCCCTTCCGTGCCTCCAACCGAGCGCGGATCGCCGAGGGGAGATGGAACAGGTTCCATCCCCAGGCGGCCAGGAACCCGAACAGCTTCCAGCGGCCCAGGAAGGGGCTGATGATGCTCTCGGCGAGGCCGGTCAGGAAGGCGAGGGGGATCGCCCACAGCAGGGTGATCAAGCTGTACACCTTGATCATCGCCCGGATCTCGCCCGCCCGCTCCAGCCAATCGGGGATCGGCCCGGCCGACACGTACAGCACCTCCGAGGAGGGAGCCACCGTCACTCGCCCACCGCGCAGCCTGGCCCGCTGGCACAGGTCGATGGCAGCGGCTCCGGGGGCCATCCTCCGATCGACGCCGCGCAACCCGACGAACAGGTCGCGGCGGACCAGCATCGAGGCCGCCGAGACGGCGGCGACATCACGCACCACGTCGTACTGGGATTGGTCGATCTCACCGACCTGCAAGCCGCTGTAGGGGGCATCGAACACGTCGGTGGCGGTGCCGACCGCCACCAGCACCCGGGGATCGGCGGCATCGAGGATCTTGGAGCCGACCACCGAGGCGTCGACCCGGGCGCCGTCCCGAATCAGGGCGCCCAGGGCGTCGCGGCGAGGAAGCGCCCGATCCAGCAGCAACCACACGAAGGTGATCTCGGTTCCCAGCGACTCCATCACCGCTCGCAGACTGGCCCGCCACCCGGCCTCGGCCTTGCCTGCCACCGAGCGGATCTCATCGCCGCCCCCGACGACCAGCACCTGGGTCGGGGCGTACACTTGCCGCTCGATGGCGGCCAGGCAGGCACCGGTCAGCGCGGCGTCCTCAGCGATGACGACCGCCGCGACGGCGGGCGCCACCCGAAGCGGAGAGGAAGTGTCAATGGTCATCGGCCGGCCAATTCTGCTGCTCCGTGGCGAGAGGGGCAATCCATGCGCACCGTGACCCTGCTCTCAGGCGGAGTCGGCGGTGCCCGCCTGGCACGCGGCCTCGCCGCCCTGCCAGACCTGCATGATCTCACGATCCTCGTCAATGTTGGTGACGATGAGGATATATACGGCCTCCACGTCTCCCCAGACCTCGACACGGTCACCTACACGCTCGCCGGAATCGAGGGACCCTACGGGTGGGGAATCGCCGATGACACCTTCATGGTGATGGACCGCATGGCGGCTCTCGGGGTCGACACCACCTTCCGTCTCGGCGACGCCGACCTCGCCACCTGCCTGATCAGGACCTCCTCGCTGGCCGGCGGCGCCACCCTGTCGGAGGTGACCCACCGGTTCGCCGCCGGATACGGGCTGACCCCTCGCCTGCTCCCGGTCACCGACGATCGCCTCCGCACGGTCGTCGACACCACGACCGGAGAACGGCTCTCGTTCCAGGACTACTTCGTGCTCCGCGGCCATCGCGACCAAGTGGCCGCCCTGCACTACCGGGGAGCGGCCGAGGCCGCCCCCGCCCCCGGGGTGATGTCGGCCATCACCGGCGCCGATCTGGTCGTGATCGCACCCTCCAACCCTCCCCTCTCGATCTGGCCGATCCTGGCGGTGGCGGGCATCCGAAAGGCCGTCTCCGACGCCAGGGTGGCGGCCGTCAGTCCGCTGTTCGGAGGGCGGGCGCTCAAGGGCCCTGCCGATCGGGTGATGGCGGCCCTCGGCCTCCCACCCGGCAACGCCGGGGTGCTGGCCGCCTACGAGGGACTGCTCGACCTGCTCGTCGTCGACCGGCAGGACGCCGATGACATCGCCCTGTCGACCCCCGAGACCAGGGTGGTGGCGGCCGACACTCGCATCGGGGATCCGGCGGCGGCGGCCCGCTTCGCCGCCTGGCTCGTCGAGGAGGCGGCATGATCGAGATCCATCCCCTGGAGGGGATTCCCGAGATCCACCGGGGCGACGACCTGGTCGGGTTGATCGGGGAGGCGTTGGCCGGCACCGGCCTCACCCCCACCGGGGGTGACGTGCTGGTGGTGACCCACAAGATCGTCTCGAAGGCCGAGGGCGCCACCAGGGCGCTGATCGGCGACGAGGACGCCGCCTACCGGGCCCTGGTCGAGGAGGAGGCCGTCGAGATCCTCAGGCGGAGGGGCGACCTCGTCATCGCCAAGACCCGCCACGGCTTCATCTGTGCGAACGCCGGCGTCGATCGCTCCAACACCGAACTGGGCACCGCCGTGCTGCTGCCCGCCGACCCGGATCGCTCGGCCCATGCGCTGCGAATGGGCCTCCTGCAGCACACCGGCGTCGACATGCCCGTGATCATCACCGACACCTT
The DNA here is from genome assembly GCA_018821365.1 of Actinomycetota bacterium. Taxonomy (GTDB): domain Bacteria; phylum Actinomycetota; class Acidimicrobiia; order Spongiisociales; family UBA11373; genus JAHJML01. The sequence continues at coordinate 17,147 of JAHJML010000138.1, forward strand.
CGGGAGGGCGTGGCGGGCGGGCCTCTGCGACGTGGCCATCGGCGTGTCCGGCATCGACCCGATCCTCGATCTGCGAGGCACCACCGACGACTTCGGTCGGGAACTGAAGGTCACCGAGGTGGCGGTGGCCGATGAGATCGCCGCCGCCGCCGACCTGGCCATGGGGAAGGCGACCGCCTCGCCGGTCGCCCTGGTTCGCGGCCTGGGACTCCCGCCGGGCAACGGCAGGGCCTCCGACCTGGTGCGGGAGGCGCACGGAGACCTGTTCCGCTGATGCCGGAACTGCCCGATGTCGTCGTCTACCTGGAGCGGCTCGAGGCGTTGATTGGGGGGGCCACCCTGGAGCGGATCCGGATCGCCTCGCCGTGGGTGCTGCGCACCTTCGATCCCCCACCCGAGGCCTTCGCCGGCAGGCAGGTGACCGGGCTGCGGAGGATCGGCAAACGCCTGGTGCTGGAGTGCCGGGGGGACCTCTTCGTGGTGATCCATCTGATGGTGGCCGGACGGCTGCGGCGCCGCGACCCGGGGGCAGCCGTGCCCCCCAGGCGGGGCCTGGCTGCCCTCGACTTCGCCGAGCACACCTTCCTGCTCACCGAAGAGGGCACCAGGAAGCGGGCCTCCATCCACCTGCTTCGCGGCGAAGCGGCCCTCGCCGACCACGATCGGGGGGGTGTCGAGCCGCTGCTGGTCGACGCCGCCACCTTCGCCGAAGCCCTCACCTCCGAGCGTCACACCCTCAAGCGGGCGCTGACCGATCCGCGGTTGATCAGCGGCATCGGGGGCGCCTATGCCGACGAGATCATGCACCGGGCCAGGCTGGGGCCGCTGACGAGGACCGACCGGCTCGAGGCCGGCGACGTGACCCGATTGCATGAGGCTGCGGTGGCCGTGTTGACCGAGTGGATCGAACGCCTCCGGGAGGAGGCAGGCGACGGCTTCCCGGAGAAGGTCACCGCCTTCCACGCCGGGATGGCCGTTCACGGCCGCTACGGCAAGGACTGCCCGGTGTGCGGAGCCCCGGTGCAGCGCATCCGCTACGCCTCCAACGAGACCAACTACTGCCCGGGCTGCCAAACCGGCGGCAGGATCCTGGCCGATCGGGCGATGAGCCGCCTGCTCAAGGAGGACTGGCCCTCCAGCCTCGACGATCTCGACGGTTGAGAGGGGCGGCCGGCTCAGGGCCGGCTGCGGAACCATTCGACCGTGAGCCCCAGGCCCTCGGCGAGGGGGGTCCACGGCTCCCAGCCGAGCACCGTCCTGGCCCGGCCGGGGTCGAGCACCGACCGGGGCACATCCCCGGCCCGCGGCGCCGCGAAGTCGGGGGGCACCGGATAGCCGACCGCCGCCGCGATCTGCTCGTACAACTGGACCACCGAGGTCTCGACCCCGCTGGCCACGTTGAGGAACACGCCGTTGCCGGCATCGGCGCCCCTGACGAAGGCATCGACGACGTCGGCCACATAGACGAAGTCCCGGGTCTGGGAGCCGTCCCCGTAGATGGTGGGGCGGTTCCCGGCCAGCATCTGCTCGATGAAGACCGCCACCACGCCGCCCTCGGCACCGGCATCCTGGCGGGGCCCGTAGATGTTGCCGGGCGCCAGCAGCAGGTACTCCATGTTGTGGTTGTCGGCGTACCAGCGGAAGTAGTCCTCGACGATCTTCTTGGAGATCCCGTACGGGGTCGGGGGCACCCGACTCGCCCGCTCCTTGGCAGGCAGCGGGGTGCGAGGCCCGTAGACGGCGCCGCCCGACGATGCGAACACCACCTTGCGGGCGCCCGACCGGCGCGCCGACTCCAGCACGTTGAGCGTCCCCAGCACGTTGATCTCGGCGTCCCGGACCGGGTCGGCCACCGAGACCGGCACCTTCACCTGGGCCGCCAGGTGGAATACGACCTCGGGGCGGTAGCGCTCGGCGACCTCGGCCAGCTCGGGGGTGCGGATGCTGGTGACGTGCACCGTGACCTTGCCCCGGTGGCGGGCCCCGGCCAGGTTCTCGAGGACCCCGCTGCTGAGATCGTCGACGACCAGGACCTCCCACCTGCGGTCGACCAGGAGGTCGACCAGATGGCTGCCGACGAAGCCGGCCCCTCCGGTGACCAGTGCCCGGCGGATCATCTCGGAGGCCTGAACGTCACAGATCCGGGCGGCAGCACCGCGTCGGGAGCCACCCGCATCCCGGAGTCGATCTCACACCCGGCCCCGATCGTGGCGCCGGGGCCCACCAACGAAGCCCCGGCGATCAGAGCCCCCGCCCCGATCCTGGCCCCGGGCCCCACCACCGCGCCCCTGACGACGACGCCGTCGGCCACCTCGGCTCCCTCCATGACCATGCCCTCCTCGATGGTCGCTCCCTCGTGGACCACGGCCCCCCCGGCCACCCAGCTCCACGAGCCCTTCCTGATCCCCCCGCTCCCCCCATGGGGGCCGGCGGGACGGTGCAGCGAGCTCTGCCCCCGCATGACGAACCCGTTGGTGTCGACCAGCAACTGCTGGGTGCCGATGTCCAGCCAGGTGCCGCTCACCAGGATCCCCCCCAGATCGCCGCGCCGGGTGAGCGTCGGGAACACCACCCTCTCGAACGAAAGCCGGCCCCGCTGGTACTCCTCCAGCACCCTCCGCTGCAGCACGTAGATGCCGGCATTGACCGTCCGGGCCGGTTCGGTCCCCGGCGGCGGCTTCTCGACGAACGCCTCGACCATGTGGGATTCGTCGGTGACCACCACTCCGTAGGTGGAGGGATCCTCGACCTCCACGAGGGCGATCGTGCCTCCCGCCTCTTGCGGAGCCTCGCCGATGAATGCGGCGAGGTCGGCCTCGAGCACCACGTCGCCGTTGAGGACCAGAAACCGGTCGTCCAGCCGATCGAGCGCTTCCACCAGGCCCCCGGCGGTGTCGAGCGGCTCCTCCTCGACGGCAAGGCTCAGCGCCGGGGTCCCCTCCCAGGCGTCCACATAGCCTCGCCAGGCGTCGAGGTGATCCTGACCGACGGCGAGCAGCACCTCCTCGACGCCGGCCGCCGCCACCAGACGGATCTGGTACTCGATGAACGGTATCCCGGCCACCGGCAGCAGCGCCTTGGGGGTGTGGGCGGTGAGCGGCCAGACCCTGGTCCCCCGCCCTCCCACCAGCAGCACCGCCTGCCGCAGCTTCATCGACCCATCCCCCGGTAATCGAGCCCGGCGGCGACGGCCGCCGCCCGGTCGATCATGTTGCGGGCATCGACCACCACCGTGCCGGCCATGACCGCCGCCATCGCGGCGGGGTCCAGCGACCCGAACTCGGGCCACTCGGTGGCGATCAGGGCCGCATCGGCCTCCCGCAGCGCTTCGAGCGCCGAGCCGACCTGCACCACGCCGGCGAGCCCGCAGCTGGCGGCCGGGTCGTAGGCGGTGACCGAGGCGCCGGCGGCGATGAGGGCCTCGGCGAGGAGCAGCGCCGGCGACTCGGCGGTGTCGTCGGTGTCCGCCTTGAATGCCAACCCGAGCAGGCCGATGCGCCGGCCCTTCAAGGGACCGAGGGCGTCGGCGAGCTTGGCGATCACCCGGTCGATCTGCGCCGCATTCACCTCGACCACCGCTTGCAGCAGTCCCAGATCCAGTCCCCGCTCGATGCCGGTGGCGATCAGTGCCCTGACATCCTTGGGGAAACACGACCCGCCATACCCGGGGCCCGGCCGCAGGAAGTGCGCCCCGATGCGGGGGTCCAGTCCGAGCCCGGCGACGACGTCGGTGATGTCGGCTCCCACCAGGTCGGCCAGGTTGGCGATCGTGTTGGCGAACGTGACCCGCATGGCGAGGTACGAGTTGGCGGCGTACTTGGTGAGTTCCGCCGAGGCGGGATCGGTCACCACCACCGCGGTGTCGAAGGGCTCGTGGAGTCGGGCCACCATCTCGGCGGCGTCCCGGTTCGTCGAGCCGACCACCACCCTGGTGGGCTCCAACACGCCTTCGATCGCTCTCCCCTCCTGGAGGAACTCCGGGTTGATCACCAGGGATCCGTGGCAGCCGGCCTCCTCCATCCAGCCCTGGATGCGGCGCCACGATCCCGGCGGCACCGAGGACTTGACCACGACCACCGTCGTGTCGACCGCCACCGGCGCAATGGATCGGATGGCAGCCGCCACGGCCGACAGATCGGCGGACCCGTCGAGGTCGGCCGGGGTCGGCACCGCCAAGAAGATGGCGGCGGCTCCCTGAGCCGCCTCGGCATTGGAGGAGTGGAAGGTCAGGAGGCCGCTCGTCACCGCCTCGGCAACGAGCGGATCGAGCCCGGGCTCATGGAACGGCACCCGCCCCGCTTGCAGGAGAGCGAGTCGGCCCGCGTCGGCCTCGCCCACCCGCACCGTCATCCCGTGGTAGGCGAACCCCACCGCGGTGACCAGTCCGACATGCCCGGCGCCGAGGACGGCCAGCGGTCCGTCGGCACCTGGGGCTGGATCAGCTGCTTGCATCGGCACCGACGATAACGACCACATCGACACCATTGGGTGTAGCTCCGGTAGTCGCCTCGCCGTATCCGAGCAGCGCCACGATCGCGTCGGCCTGCGGGAGCGCTCTGGGGCGGGCCACCACCAGGGTGATCTGGTAGTCGGCGCGGTCGGAGTCGGACGTGCCCTTGACCTCATAGCCGCCGGCTTCGATGACGGCCGAGACGGCGCTCGCCGAGCCGGGGATGCCGTTGCCGTTCTGCACCTCGACCACCGCCGATCCGAGCACCGTCTCCTCGAAGGGGGTCCCATCCCGGAAGGCGGCCAGGGCCTGGGTGGCCTCCGGCTCGCGTTGGATCACATAGGCGACGCCGTTCTGTGTCGAGAACTCGATCGGGAGGGTGATGGCGTCGATGTGGGCGGCGTCGACGTTGCGCATCGCCCAGCCCAACTGGATGATGTCGTCGGCATCGAGGGAAGGGTCCTTCTGGACGAATCCCCCGAGGGCGTTGACGAGGTCCGTGAACTCGCCGATCGATCCGGGGCGGTCGATCTGGGTGAGCAGCGCCATCAGGACATCCTGCTGACGACCGGTCCTGCCGATGTCATCCGCCCGCACGTAGGACCAGGAGCCGTCGCGGAACTCCTGGTACTTGCGGGCCCGCGACAACTGGAGGGCCTGCTCGCCGGTCAGCGTGTGCGTCCCCGCCTCGATCGAGAAGCCCGACTTCTTGTCCCGGGCGGGATAGGGGAAGGTCATCTCGATGCCGCCCACCGCATCGACGATGCCGGCGAACCCGGCGAAGTTGACCTGGAGGTAGTGGTGGATCGGCTCGGGGGTGACGTCCTTGACGGCCTCGAGCAGGCCGGCGGCCCCGTCGTTGTAGGCGGCGTTGATCCGCTGCCCGGTGCCCTGGTAGGTGACCTTGAGGTCGCGGGGGAGGCTGAGCATCTGGACCCTGCCTTCGGCGGGCAGCACCTTGACCAGCATGATGACGTCGGCGCGCTGGCCGGAGAAGTTCCCCATGTTGGTGAATTCCTCCGGGACGCCTTCCCGACTGTCGCTGCCGACGAGCAGGAAGGTGACCGGGTCGTTGACGGCGGGCGGGGTGGCGAGGTGTTCGACCACGTTGCCTTCGACATTGGGAATGGCATCGGCGACCTTGTCGGCGGCCAGCCAGACGGCGGCCAGGCCACCGAAGACGCCCACGTTGGCCGCGATCAGGACGCCGATGATGGTCCGGCGCACCCAGGGGCGGCGGGTCGACTCGGGGCGCGGTGGCTCGGGGGGTGGGGTGGGGGTGAGATCAGTCATGAGATCGACCGGAATCCTACAGTGCCGCCGAACTAAGCGATTGCACCGATCCGGGCCGCTCCGTCAGGCCTTGGGACGGACCTCCCCAACCTCTCCGGACCGCAGCACCTCCTCGCCCGCTGATGTGCTCACGACCAGGCCCCCGTCGGCGGCGATGCCAGCGGCGGTTCCCGATCCGTCCGGCAGCCAAGTGATCTCCCTGCCGAGGGTGGCGCAGGCGGCTTCGTAGGCGGGGCGGCCCCAGTTCTCCGGACCGGCGGCCATCCGGCCCAGCAGGGAGTCCGCCCACTGCTCGGCGATCCATCCCGGCGCATCGATGCCGGGATCGGAGGCGAGGACCGCACCGGCGCCTTCCATCGGGTCGGGCCACCACAGGTTGATGCCGATGCCCACGGTCACCACTCCCCCTTCGGCCTCGGCCAGGATGCCGCCAACCTTGCGGCCGTCCATGACGAGGTCGTTGGGCCACTTGAGCAGCACGGCATCGCCCACCGCTTCCCGGGCGGCCAGGCCGGCGATCAGGGGGATCACCCCAAAGGCGGCCACGGGCCATCCCGGCGCCAAGCACAGCGAAGCGGCGACCGCCCGGGGCGCGTCGACCCACGAGCGGCCCAGCCTGCCCCGGCCCGCCGTCTGCCGTTGGGCAGTGACCAAGACCGGCGATCCGTCGAAGCGGGAGCGGGCTTCGCGCTGGGTGCTGGCGACGGTGCCCAGTTCTACGAGGACGTAAGGTGTAGCCAATCGGGGTCCCCCCGAGGTCGAAGAACCCAGAGGCTAACCCGGGATCAGCGTGAGCACCGAAGAGCACATCGAGCGCCTGCGGGTGCTGCGCGACCAGGCCGAGCACGCCGGGAGCCAGCGCGCCATCGACAAGCAGCACGAGGCGGGCAAGATGACCGCCCGCGAGCGCATCGGCGCCTTTCTCGACAAGGGATCGTTCGTCGAACTGGACAAGTTCGCCCGCCACCAGGCATCCGGCTTCGGCATCGAGAACCAGCGCCCCCACGGCGATGCGGTGGTGACCGGATGGGGAACCGTCGACGGGAGGACCGTCTTCGTGTTCGCCGAGGACTTCACCGTGTTCGGCGGCAGCCTCGGCAGAGTGGTCGGCGACAAGGTCTGCAAGGTGATGGACCTGGCCATGCAGACCGGGGCACCCCTGGTGGGGCTCAAGGATTCGGGAGGAGCCCGCATTCAGGAGGGGGTGGAGTCGCTCGACAGCTACGGGCACATCTTCTCTCGCAACGTCAAGGCATCCGGTGTCATCCCGCAGGTCTCGGTGATCATGGGGCCCTGCGCCGGGGGGGCAGTGTACTCGCCCGCCATGACCGACTTCGTGTACCAGGTGGACGGGCAGAGCCACCTCTTCATCACCGGACCCGATGTCATCAAGACGGTCACCGGTGAGGAGGTCACCTTCGACGAGCTGGGCGGTGCCAAGCCCCACGGCACGGTCTCGGGCGTCACCCACTTCGTCAGCGTCGACGAGCGCCACGCTCTCGAAGAGGTCCGCTACCTGCTGTCGTTCCTCCCCACCAACAACCTGGAGGCCCCCCCGTTCTTCACTCCGGCAGACCGCCCGGATCGGATGGCGGAGGAACTCACCACGATCATCCCCGACTCCCCCAACCAGCCATACGACATGGTGCGGCTCGTGGAGCAGGTGGTCGATGACGGTGAGTTCTACGAGGTGCATCAGCACTTCGCCAAGAACATCGTGGTCGGCCTCGCCCGCCTCGACGGCTACACGGTGGGCATCGTCGGCAACCAACCCGCCGCGTTGGCCGGTACGCTCGACATCGATGCCTCGGCCAAGGCAGCCCGCTTCGTCCGGTTCTGCGACGCCTTCAACATCCCCCTGGTCACCTTCGTGGACGTGCCGGGATTCCTGCCGGGTGTCGACCAGGAACACGGGGGCATCATCCGCCACGGTGCCAAGTTGTTGTACGCGTTCTGCGAGGCGACCGTGCCCCGCCTCACCATCATCACCCGCAAGGCGTACGGGGGCGCCTATGTGGTGATGAACAGCCGCTCGGTGGGCGCCGACGTGGTGTTCGCCTGGCCGACCGCCCAGATCGCCGTGATGGGCGCCCAGGGCGCCGTCAACATCATCCACCGCCGCGCCCTCGCCGAGGCCGACGATCCCGAGGCGGTGCGGGCCGATCTGGTGGCCGAGTACGACGAGCGGTTCAGCAACCCCTACGTCGCCGCCGAACTCGGTCTGGTGGACGAGGTGATCGAACCCCGCGAGACCCGGCCCCGGCTGATCCAGGCGATGGAGATGCTGCGGACCAAGCGGAGCCAGATGCCCCCCAAGAAGCATGGGAACATCCCGCTATGAGGACGATGGATTCGGTCCTGATCGCCAACCGTGGTGAGATCGCCGTGCGGGTGGTGCGGGCCGCCCGGGAGTTGGGCCTGCGCACCATTGCGGTCTATTCGGAGCTCGACAGGGACGCACTGCACGTCCAGTTGGCCGATGAGGCATGGAACATCGGCCCGGCTCCGGCCGCCGACTCCTACCTGAACATCGATGCGATCCTCCGGGTCGCCGGGGAGTCGCACGCTCATGCGATCCACCCCGGCTACGGGTTCCTGGCCGAGAACGCCGCCTTCGCCCAAAGGGTGATCGATGCCGGGTTGATCTGGGTGGGGCCCTCCCCGGATGCCATCACCCTGATGGGCGACAAGATCACCTCGAGGCGGGCGGTCGAGAAGGCCGGCGTGGCCGGGGTTCCCGGCACCCTCGACCCGCTCGGGTCGGTCGAAGAGGTCGAGGCGGCCGCCGCCGCCTTCGGCTTGCCGATCGCCGTGAAGGCCGCCCACGGCGGCGGCGGGAAGGGCCTCCGGGTCGTCTACCACGAGGCCGACCTGGCGGCGGCGTTCGAGGCGGCCCGCCGGGAGGCCGACGCCTACTTCTCCAACCCCGAGGTCTACGTCGAGAAGTACCTGGAGCATCCCCGCCACATCGAGGCACAGATCATCGTCGACCAGCACGGCACCGGCGTCTTCCTCGGCGAGCGGGATTGCTCGCTGCAGCGGCGTCATCAGAAGCTGATCGAGGAGACCCCGTCGCCCATCATCAGCCCGCAACAGCGGAAGCGAATCGGCGAAGCGGCGCTCAAGGTGGCCGCCGCCGCCCGCTACGAGAACGCCGGCACCGTCGAGTTCCTGCTCGACTCCAAGGGTGACTTCTACTTCCTGGAGATGAACACCCGTCTGCAGGTCGAACACACCATCACCGAGATGGTCACCGGGATCGATCTCGCCAAGGAGCAACTGCGGGTCGCCCGTGGTGAGGCGTTGTCGTTCCGCTCGGTGGAGGGGCGGGGACACGCCATCGAATTCAGGATCAACGCCGAGGACCCCGCCAAGGGCTTCCTCCCCAGCCCGGGCGACATCGTCGAGTACCGCGAGCCGGGCGGCCCCGGCGTCAGGGTCGACAGCGGCGTCCAGGCGGGATCCGCCATCAGCCAGTACTACGACAACCTGATCGCCAAGCTGGTGGTGTGGGGCCGGGACCGCAACGAGGCAATCGAGCGATCCCGCCGGGCCCTCGCCGAGTTCACCATCACCGGGGTGGCCACCACCATCCCCTTCCACGTCTTCGCCCTCGACAACCCGGCGTTCATCGAGGGCCGCCATCACACCAAGTCGGTCGAAGAGGACATGGACCTCACCCACCTGCAGCAGCCGGCCGCCCCGCTCCTTCCCGAGGAAGAGGAGATGGCCCGCCGCAGCATGACCGTCGAGGTCGGGGGCCGCCGCTACGAGGTCAACCTGTGGGCCCAGGAGTTGCCCGCCGGCGTTGCTCCGGGAGGTGCCCGCCCCGGTCCCCGCCGCCGGCCCCCCAAGCTGTCGGCGGCGCCGGCCGCCGTCTCCGACGAGGGCGTGGTCACCGCCCCGATGCAGGGCACCATCGTCAAGGTGCACCATCGGGCGGGAGAGGCCGTCGCGGCCGGGAACCCGCTGTTCATTCTCGAGGCGATGAAGATGGAGAACGAGATCCGCTCCCCGGCCGACGGCGAGATCGTCGACCTGCGAGTGGAGGCCGGCGACAAGGTTGCGGTCGGCCAGGTGCTGGCGATCGTCCGCTGAGGGCCGGAGTCCCCCGGCCGGCGGTTCCGGCGGTCCCGATCCGGCTTCCCGGAGACCCCCTATCATTCGATAGAGGAGTTCCCGATGCCGCCATCACCCGTCCCCGACGAACCGCTCTCGACGCGCCAGAGGATCCTGCAGGCCGCCGCCGCCCAGTTCGCCCGCCGCGGTTTCCACGGCACTTCGACCCGCGACATCGCCGCCGAGGTCGGGATCCGGCAACCATCGCTGTTCCACCACTTCACGACCAAACAGGCGATGCTGGCCGAACTCCTCGACCGCGATCTGCAGCCGGCACTCGAGCGGATCCGGCGCCATCGGGGGGCCAATCCGGCGGTTCGCCTGTACGCCTATCTGGTCGAGGACGTCGCCGCCCTGGTCGCCAGTCCCTTCGACGTGCGGGGCCTCTACAACGACGCCGTGCTGGAGGACCCGTCCCTGATCGAACAGCGCCGGGCACGGGAAGCGCTGCATGCCGAGATGAGGAGTCTGGTCACCGACGGGATCGCCGCAGGCGAGTTCCGCGCCTGCGACCCCGAGGTCGCCCGCCAGATGATGACCGGGATGCTGCTCGACACGATCTGGGCGGCGGGCGTCCCCGCCGACCTGGACGTCGGGGGCCGTGCCAAGGAGGTGGCCGACTTCGTGCTTCGCGGGCTCCTCAGCGATCGTGGCCACGTCGCCCTGGTGGAACGGGAGGCGATGGCGCTGGCAACCCGTCCCGGCCGGGGCTGATCACGCCCGCCGGGCGGCCTCAGGCGGCGAAGACCTTCCTCATTGCCGCCAGCATGACGTCGATCTGCTCGTCGGTGATCACCAGCGGCGGGCACATCGACAGGTGGACCGGGGCGATCGGCCTCACGATGACGCCCTCCCCCAGGAGCGCGTCCCGGGCTTCCACCACGCTGCGCTCGGCCGGGAGCGAGATCCCCCACACCGCCCCTTCACCCCGCACATCGGTGAGCAGGCCGTCCGATTGCATGGCCCGGAGACCGGCCTCCAGGCGGCCCCCGATCACCCGGGCGCGATCGAGCAGTCCCTCCCGCTCCTGGATCTCGATGGCCTTGAGGGCGGCCGCGCACGCCAACGGGTGCCCTGAGTAGGTGAAGCCGGTCCTCAGCAGGAACCCCTCGTTGGCTTCGAGTGCGGCTCGCACCGCCGGCCCGACGATCACACCCGACAACGGGACGTACCCACTGGTCACCGCCTTCGCAAAGACGATCATGTCGGGCGTCACCCCGTAGAACTGACTGCCGAACCAGGTCCCGAGCCGCCCGAAACCGGTGATGACCTCGTCGTGGATCAGGTAGGCGCCGTAGGCATCGCACAGGTCCGCCAGATGCTCGAGATAGCCGGGCGGCGGCGGCCAGACGCCACCGGCACCCTGCAGCGGTTCGGTGATGATGGCGGCGATCTCGTCACCGTGGTCGGCGAACACCTGCTTCATGGCCTCTTCGTCATCGGCGCTCACGTTGATGACGCCGGGGACCAGCGATCCCCAGCCTTCCCGGTTGGGAGCGATGCCCTGCACCGAGGTCCCCCCGTAGTTGGTGCCGTGGTACCCGCGCTCGCGGCTGACGATGATCTGCCGCTCCGGGTGGCCCGCCTCGCGCTGGGCGATCCGCGCCAACTTCATGGCGGTGTCCACCGCCTCGGAACCGGAGGACCCCATGAACACCCTGGCATCCGCCAAGGGGGACAGTTCGACGATCCTGGCCGCCGCCTCCTCGGCCCTCGGGGTGGTGTACGGGTCGAACGTGTGATAGGCCGCCAGGGTCCTCGCCTGCTCGGCGATCGCATCGGCCATCTCCTCCCGACCGTGGCCGATGTTGACGTACCACAGCGAAGCCATGCCGTCGATGTACTCCTTACCGGTGTCGTCCCAGACCACCGCCCCCTTTCCTCCGACGATCGAGAGGAAGTCCTGTTTGCGGGGCGGGGTGAATGGGTGCAAGAAGGGGCTGAGCATGGTGCCTCCCAGTGGCACTACCTATCGGTTGATAGGTAGTGTAGGTACGGGCATTGAGGCCCTGACGCTACACGGATGGAGGACCAGGGTGGCCAGACGTCGGGTGATCATCATCGGGGCCGCCGGCCGCGACTTCCACAACTTCAACACCCGGTACCGGGACGACCCGACCACCGATGTGGTGGCCTTCACCGCCGCCCAGATCCCCGACATCGACGGTCGGCGCTACCCCGCAGAACTGGCCGGGCCGCTCTACCCCGACGGCATCCCGATCTTCTCGCAGGACGAGCTCCCGGCGCTCATCACCGAACTCGCCGTGAACGAGTGCGCCTTCTCCTACAGCGACGTCCCCTACGCCTATGTGATGGGCCTGTCGGCGATCGTCCAGGCGGCCGGGGCCGGCTTCCTGCTGCTCGGGCCCGCTGAGACCCAGATCGAGAGCACCAAGCCGGTCATCTCGGTCTGCGCGGTGCGCACCGGCAGCGGCAAGAGCCAGACCTCCCGCAAGGTCGTGGAGACCCTCATGGCGGGGGACATCCGGGTGGTGGCGATCCGGCATCCCATGCCCTACGGCGACCTGGTCAAGCAGAGGGTGCAACGGTTCGCAGCCATCGAAGACCTCGCTCTCCACCAGTGCACCATCGAGGAGATGGAGGAGTACGAGCCGCACATCGTGCGCGGCAACGTCATCTACGCCGGGGTCGACTACGAGGCGATCATCCGGGCCGCCGAGAACGACCCCGGCGGCTGCGACGTGATCGTATGGGACGGTGGCAACAACGACTTCCCGTTCTACCAACCGGACCTCAGCATCACCGTCGTCGACCCGCATCGTCCCGGCCACGAACTCTCCTACTACCCGGGCGAAGTCAACCTGCGAACGGCCGACGTCATCGTGATCAACAAGATGGACTCGGCACCTGCAGCGGGCATCGCCCAGGTGAAGGCCAACATTGCCGCCGCCAACCCAGCCGCCATCGTCGTCGAGGCCGATTCGGCACTGACGGTGGCCGATCCGTCGATCATCAAGGGCAAGCGGGTGCTCGTCATCGAAGACGGGCCGACCCTCACCCACGGCGAGATGAAGATCGGGGCGGGCGCCGTCGCCGCCGAGCGGGCCGGGGCCGCCGAGTTGGTCGACCCGCGGCCCTATTTGGTGGGCAGGCTCAAGGAGACCTTCGCGTCCTACCCGGGCATCGGGACGATCCTCCCGGCCATGGGCTACGGAGAGCAGCAACTGAAGGATCTCGAGGCCACCATCAACGCCACCGACTGCGACGCCGTGGTGATCGGGACCCCGATCGACCTGGCCCGGATCGTCCACATCGACAAGCCGGCCACCCGGGTCACCTACGACCTGGCCGAGCGGGGCGAGCCGAACCTGGCCGGGATTCTCGGCGACTTCGTGTCGCAACACGGACTGGGCTAATCGGACCCCCCGTCCAGGCGCAGGATCACCAACCCCGCCAGGTGCTCGCCGATCACCAGGGCGGCCGTCGCCGCCGGTGATGGAGCGCTCAACACGTGGATCAAGGGCCCCTCCCCGGCGATCACGAAGTCGTCGGCCAATTGCCCGTTCGGGAACACCGCCTGGGCCCTGATCCCCGACCCGCCCCGATCGAGGTCGCCACTGCGGATCGCCGGGACGAGACGGCGGGCCTCCCGGGCGTACAGGGCACGACTCCGGGACCGCAGCATCTCCCCGAGGCCGGGGACGGCGTGGCGGGCGGCCAGCCTGCGGAACCCCCGATACCCGAGCACTTCGGTGAGCCCCGCCCAATCGGCCCGGGTCCCCCGGTAGTGCTCCCGGCCGAGGGCGAGCACCGCATTGGGGCCGACCTCGACCGAACCGTCGATGCGCCGGGTGAAGTGCACCCCGAGGAATGGGAAGCGGGGGTCGGGGACCGGGTAGATCAATCCCCCGACCAGGCCGGCCGCTTGCGCGGAGAGGACGTGGTACTCGCCCCGGAACGGGACGATGCGCACCGGGGGGTCCACCCCGGACATCGCCGCCACCCGGTCGGCGTGCAGGCCGGCCGCGTTGACCAGCGCCCGGGCGGCGATCGTCCTCTCCCCGGCGCCCACCACCACCCCTCCGGAGCGGGTCTCGATGCGATCGACCTCGCAGCCGGTGAGGATCGATGCACCCCGATCCGCCAGGATCTGCCCGAGGCGGCGGGCCACCCCCCCGAAGTCGACCACCCCGGTGGACGGCACCCACAGGCCGGCGACGCCGGCGGCGTGGGGTTCGTGGTCGGCGATCCCGCTCGGCCCGAGCCGGCCGATGCCCTCCACCCCGTTGGCGGCGCCTCGCTCGCAGAGACCCTCGAGCCGGGCGATCTCGGCATCCGACACGGCGACGACGAGCTTTCCGGAGATGCGGACCGGGAGGCCCTCCTCCTCACAGAAAGCCAGCATCCGCCGGCGGCCTTCGACGCACAGCCTGGCCTTCAGCGAGCCGGGCCGGTAGTAGAGGCCGGAGTGGAGCACCCCGCTGTTGCGGCCGGTCTGGTGGGCGGCGAGCGCCGGTTCCTTCTCGAGCAGGGCGATGGCGATCCCGGGCCGGGCGATCTGCAGCGCCCGGGCGGTCGCCAGCCCGACGATGCCTCCCCCGACGACGACGACGTCGAACCGGTCGGTCATCTGCGGCAGCCGGTGTCCATTCCCGCATTCTGGCGCCTGGGCGGGGCCGATCGGCCCTGGCACTCCTCCACCGATTATCGATTAGGTACGCTGGACACCACCAACCACGCAGGGAGCACACCATGCCGAACATCGCCCTGATCCCCGGCGACGGAGTCGGGCCCGAGATCACCGACGAGGCCGTCCGCATCCTCGAGGCCGCCGCCCGGGTCTACGGCTTCCCGGTCGAGACCGAGATCTTCGATTGGAGCTGCGACCGCTACCTGGCGCAGGGCGAGATGATGCCGGCGGACGCCCTCGAGACCCTGGCCGGTTTCGATGCGATCTTCCTGGGCTGCATCGGCGACGCCAACAAGGTCCCCGACCACGTCTCGCTGGAGATGCTGCTGGGGATCCGGGTGGGGTTCGACCAGTACGTCAACCTGCGGCCGATCCGCCTCTACCCCGGAGTCCCGACCCCGATCAGGACCGCCACCCCCGAGAGTGTCGACTTCGTGGTGATCCGCGAGAACACCGAAGGCGAGTACAGCCGTCAGGGCGGCTTCTTCCACCCCGACGCCGACGACGGATTCGCCATCCAGACCGGCATCTTCACCCGCAAGGGTTGCGAACGGGTGATCCGCTACGCCTTCGACCTGGCCGAGGAGCGCAAGGCCGCCGGGTACCAGGGCCGGGTGACCAACTGCACCAAGAGCAACGCCCTCAACTACTCGATGGTGTTCTGGGACAAGATCTACGCCGAGGTGGCCGAGGGCCATCCCGGCATCCAGCGCGACATGGCCCTGGTGGATGCGCTGACCATGTGGTTCGTCAAGAACCCCGAGTGGTTCGACGTGGTGGTCGCCTCCAACCTGTTCGGAGACATCATCACCGACCTGGGGGCGATGCTGCAGGGCGGCATGGGCTTGGCGGCCGGCGGCAACATCGACCCGGAGCGCCGCTACCCGTCGATGTTCGAGCCGATCCACGGTTCGGCGCCCAAGTACACCGGCCAGCGGCGGGTCAACCCGATCGCCACCATCGAGGCGGTCCGGATGATGCTCGACCACCTCGGCCAACCCGAGGCGGCCGCCGCCGTCGGGCGGGCCGTCGCCGGCACACTGGAGGCGGGCGAGATCCGCACCAGGGACATCGGGGGAACCAGCACGACCGACCAGGTGGGCGCAGAGGTGGCCCGCCGCATCACGGAGGAGCAGTCATGAGCAAGATCAAGGTAGGCGTCGCCGGATACGGGGTGATCGGCCAGCGTCTCGCCGACGGGGTGGCACTGCAGGAGGACATGGAACTGGTCGGCGTCGCCGATGTCGCCCCCACCCTCCCGGTACGGGCCCTCGCCGAGAAGGGGATGCCGTACAAGATGTTCACGGCGGCTCCCGGTGCCGAGGCCGCCCTCACCGCCGCCGGCATCCCGGTCAGCGGCACCTTCGACGACCTGCTGGGCGAGGTCGACATCATGCTCGACGCCGCCCCGGGCGGGATCGGCGCCAAGAACAAGGAGAAGTACGTCGCCGCCGGAGTCAAGGGGGTGTTCCAGGGAGGTGAGGCCGGGTCGGTGGCCGACGTCTTCTTCCACGGCTACGCCAACTACGCCAGAGGGGTCGGCAAGGACTACCTCAAGCTGACCTCGTGCAACACCACGGGACTGATCCGGGCCGTCGACGCGCTCGACAAGGCGGTCGGGATCCACAAGGTGGCGATCACGATCATCCGCAGGATCGCCGACCCCGGCGACACCCACCGCGGCATCGTCGACTCGCTGATGATGGAGGCGATCCCCAACCACCAGGCCGTCGACCTCATGGAGATCATGCCGCACGTCGACGCCACCGGGTTGCTGGTGCACACCCCCATCACCCACGGCCACATCATCACCATCGTGGCGACCCCCAAGAAGGGCATCACCGACGACGAGGCGATCGACGTGTTCCGGGCCCACCCCCGGGTCCGCTCGGTCAGGATCGCCGACGGCTTCACCACCAACACGTCGCTGTTCAACTACGCCCGCTTCCTGGGCAAGCCGCGCGGTGACATGTACGAGATCGGCCTCTTCGAGGAGACGGTCGGCCACAGTGGGGACGACCTGATGTTCGCCATCAACATCCCCCAGGAGTCGGTGACCATCCCCGAGACCATCGACGCCGTCCGGGCGGCGATCCCGATGCAAGAGGACCAGGCCGAGGCGGTCGGGCTCACCAACCGGTACCTCGGCATGGCGTAGCGATGTCGATCCGCTCCATCGACGATCTCGAGGTCGGCGGCAAGCGGGTGCTGCTGCGGGTCGACATCAACTCACCGATCGACCCGTCCACCGGCCGGATCGCCGACGAGAACCGCATCGAGCAGAGCCTCCCCACGATTCGCGATCTGGCGGATCGGGGGGCCCGCCTGGTGATCATCTGCCATCAGGGCGACACCCTCGACTACCACAACCTGGTGGGGGTGGGCCAACACGCCGAGCGGCTCGCCGCCAAACTGGGACGGCCGGTCGGCTTCATCGACGACGTGGCCGGTCCGGCCGCCCGGGACCGGATCACCGCACTCGGCGACGGCGACATCCTGCTGCTCGACAACCTTCGCTACCTGACCGAAGAGGTGTCGACGTTCGAGCGCGACGTCAAGCTGAGCGTCGAGCAGATGGCCCACACCTACCTGGTCCGCAGCCTGGCGCCGCTGTTCGACTTCTACGTCAACGACGCCTTTGCCGCCGCCCACCGGGCGTCGCCCTCGATGATCGGCTTCCAGCCGCTCCTCCCCTCGGCGGCGGGGCGGCTGCTGGAAGCCGAGGTCACTGCCATCACGAGCCTGATCGAGGACCCCCGCCGGCCTGCGGTCTTCCTGCTGGGGGGCCTCAAGGTGTCCGACGGCTTCTCGATGATGGGCAGGGTGCTCGCCGACGGCCTCGCCGACCGGGTGCTGACCTCCGGGGTCCTCGGGGAGATCTTCCTGACGGCGAGCGGAGTGGATCTCGGCGAGCCGACCACCGCCTTCATCGCCTCGCGCGACTTGACCCGGTATGTGGCGGTGGCGGCCGGCCTGCTGGCCGATCACCCCGATCGCATCGCCCTGCCACTCGACGTGGCGGTGGTGGCCGACGGGGTGCGCCGGGAGCTCCCGGTGGCCGCCCTCCCGGCCGGCCGATTGATCGTGGACATCGGCGCCGCGACGATCTCCGCCTTCGAAGCCGAGATCGCCGCGGCGGGCACGGTGTTCGTGAACGGACCCGCCGGGGCGTACGAACAGGAGGGCGCCGACCTGGGGACGCGGCGGCTGTGGGCGGCGGTGGCCGCCACCGATGCCACCACACTCATCGGCGGAGGCGATACCGTGGCCAGCGCCCGCAAGTTCGTGGACACTGCGAAGATCGATCATGTGAGCACCGGCGGCGGAGCGCTGATCCGCTTCGTCAGCGGACAGCCCCTCCCGCTGCTGGAGGCCTTCGGAGTCTGAGGAAGGAGCGCGCCGCGTGACCATCGAGACCAGCGTGGAGGTCGTGGCCCCCACCGGGTTTTCGGTGAGCCGGTACTTCGTCGACCTGGCAGCCTCCGAGGTCCGCTGGGAACGGGCCGGCTGCGAGGACTGCGAGGACGCCCTCGGTGGGATCGCCAGAGCCACCAAGCTGCTGGGGCCGGTGCGGGTCGACGACCCGTATGCTCCCGATTCCCCCATCGTCATGAACCTCGGCCTGCTGAGCGGGACCAGGGTGATGACCGGGCTGCGCACCTTCTTCCACGGCTACTCGCCCCTCAAGACCTCCCTGTCCGGCAAGCCCGGCCTGATGTGGTCGGCGGGCAGCGGGCACTTCGGGACCAAGCTGCGGGGCCTCGGCATCGACGAGGTGGTCTTCACGGGCAGGGCCACCCGGCCCACCCTGCTCAGGCTGAGCCCGGCCGCCGACCCGGAGGGAGCGGGGGGGCCGGCCCGCTTCGAGTTCCTCCCGGCGGCCGACCTGGCCGGGCGGACGGTCAACGACCGCATCCAGGACCTGCACCGCCGCTATCCCGCGGCCCACTTCGCCGTCATCGGACCCGCCGGTGAGCACCCCGCATCGGTGCGGTACGCCGCCATCGCCCTGTCGACCGACAACCAACTGAAGAGCGGCGACGCCAAGCCCCGCTACTGCGGCCGGGGCGGCTTCGGCGGGGTGCTCGGGTCCAAGAACCTGTTCGCCATCGCCGCCGATGGGCCCAACCCCGACGTGTCGAGCCGGGGACTGCGGGAGATCAACAAGGAGATCAACCTGGGCCAGGGCAGCGCCCGCTACCGGGACCTCCCCGACGACCGGGGAGGCACCTGGCGCACCATGAAGATGATGCAGGAGGCGGCCTCGCTCCCCGAGTACAACTTCGCCCCTACCGGCACCGACGTCTCCGTCCCGCTGCTGCGTCCCAGCGTCGAGGCGGGCCCCTTCGTCGTCAAGGCCGAGGGCTGCTACCTGTGCGGCATCAAGTGCCACAAGAACGTCTACGACCAGGAGCCCGGCGGGGAGGCGGGCCGCTTCCGGGCCAAGGTCGATTTCGAGCCGATCACCCTGCTGTCGTCCAACCTCGGCATCTTCGACCCCGATGACGGCCTCGACCTGATCGAGATGAGCGACGAACTGGGGATGGACTCGATCTCGCTGGGGGTGACGCTGGGGTACGCCATGGAGTACAACCACCGCCACCCGGCGGACCCGATCGCCGACGGCATCTCCTACGGGGATGGTGCCGCCGTCAGGAAGGCCGTCGCCGCCGTCGCCGCCGGCGCATGCGCCGAACTGGGCCAGGGCGTCAAACGCTTGGCGGATGCCACCGGAGAGCCCGGCTACGCCATGCACTCCAAGGGCGTCGAGTATCCGGCCTACCAGCCGCAGACCAATCCGGGCTACCCCTGGGCGCTGGCCGGCGGGCACATGTCGATGCGGACCTTCTTCCTGATGGTGATCGAACGGGAGACCGGCCTCGACTACTGGGTGGACGCCATCACCAACCGGGGACTGCTGTACCTGATGGACGACATCACCGGGCTCTGCAAGTTCACCAACGCAAGCGCCGATCTCGAAGCCGAGGCGATCAGGATCGCCGCCGGCCTCGACATCGATGCCGACGGACTGCTCGACGTCACCCGCCGCACCTTCCTGCGCGGCTACCTCGCCGAACGGGCCCAGGGTTTCGAGCCTGCCGACTACTCGCTCCCGGCCGAAGCCCACCAACCGGCGGCGGGGATGACCATGCCGCACTTCAGCACCCCGGAGTTCTTCGCGGCGCTGCGCGACCGGGTCAACGCCGCCTTCGACGAGCGGGCCGAGGCCGCCGGGCTGCTCTGATCCGGGGCGTCAATCGATCCCGGCGATGGCCGCCGCGATGATCTCACCGGCCCGATCGACCTCGGCAGCGGTCACCGTCAGCGGCGGAGCGATCCTGAGGACGTTCCCGTAGAGGCCGCCCTTCCCGATCAGCAGCGACCTCGCCTTGCACGCCTCCGACAACCGGGCGGCCCGTGGCGCCGAGGGCGACAGCGTCCCCGGTTCGACCGTCTCGATCGCCTGCATCAAGCCCTTGCCCCGCACCTCGGCGATCCACTCGACGCCGGCGGCGGCCTCCTCGAGGTGGCCTCTGAGCCGGCGGCCCATCGCCAGGGCATTGTGCTGGAGGTCGTGCTCGTCGAGATACCGCAGGGTGGCGATGGCGGCCGCACACGACAGCGGGTTGCCCCCGAAGGTGGAGATCGAGTTGGCGGGCAGCGAGTCGATGATCTCGGCCCGCCCCACCACGCCGCCCAGGGCGACGCCGTTGCCCACCCCCTTGGCGAATGTGAGCAGGTCCGGAGTGACGCCGTGGGCCTGGTAGCCCCAGTAGTTCTCACCGGTCCGTCCCCACCCGGTCTGCACCTCGTCGGAGACGAAGAGGATGCCGTGGTCGGCGAGGATCTTCTGGAAGGCGCCGAGCAGTCCATCCGGCGGGGTGGCAAAGCCGCCGACCCCCTGGATCGGCTCTGCGATGAAGCAGGCGACATCGCCCGAGGTCATCATGTCGATGACCTGCTCGAGGTCGGCGACCGAGGCCTCGATGTAGGCGTCGTCGTCGAGTCCCCGAAACGGCGTCCGCAGCGGGTAGCCGCCGTGGACGAAGTTGACGCTCAACCCGCTGACGCTGGTCGGCGACCAGGATCGATGCGAGGTGATGGCGATGGCGGTGAAGGAACGCCCGTGGTAGCTGTTGCGCAGCGCCAGCACCTGATTCGATCGCCGGTAGGTGGTCGCCAGCAGCAGGGCGGCGTCGTTGGCCTCGGTCCCCGAGGGGGTGAAGAAGACCTTGGCATCGGGGATGCCCGAGCGCGCGACGATCATCTCGGCCAACTCGATCATCGGCTCGGAGAGGTACAGCGTCGAACTGTGGAGCAAGCGGGCGGCCTGCTCCCCGATGGCCCGGGTGATCTCGGGGACGTTGTGGCCGATCATCGTGGTGAGGATCCCCCCGAAGAAGTCCAGGTACTCGTTGCCCTCGACATCCCACACCGTGCGGCCCTCGCCGGCGGCGATGGCGATCGGTTCCTCGTAGTAGACCGCCAGCCACGACGGCGCCACCTTCCGGTGCCGTTCCCGGAGTTCCCGATTCGTCGTCATCGTTCCTCCCAACGCATGGTCACCGCTCGTCCGTGATCGGGCCCGACCCTTCCTGGTCGTCGTCCATGACGAAGCCCATCCTCCGCAGGTGGGCGCGGACCTCCGCATCGGCCAGGATCTCGAAGAGCGCCCGCACCGCAGGGCGCTCCCGCCGGTCGTCGCGCACCAGCAGGTCGTAGCGCTCGTCCTGCACGAAGCGGAACTCCAGGCCCGCCCGGGTGGCGATGGTGTCGAGGGTCATCCCCCAATCCGCCCTGCGCTGCTCGACGGCGGCCGCCACCCCGTGATGGGTCCTCACCTGGTGCAGGTAGCCGTCGGGGCGAGCGTCCCCCAGCAGGCGGTCGATGAGGACCCGGGTGCCGCTGCCGACGTTCCGGTTCACCATCCGCAGGCCGCCCGGCACTGCGCCTGCCAGGAAGGCGGCGGCATCCTCGCCCAACCCGGCGTGCTTGGAGCGGAAGACGATGCCCTGTCGCCGCCGGTAGCCGGGTAGCAGCGACGCCCCCTCCGGCACGAAAGCCCGGTTGTACTCGCCGGTGGCCGGGTCCATCAGGTGGATCCCGGCGACGTCGCCCTCCCCCCTCCGCAATGCCGCCACCCCGCCCATCGAGCCCACCCAGACCGCCTTGACCCGGAACCCTCGCGAGGCGACCAGTCCCAGCAGGTGGTCGAATCCCTCGCAGTTGCTCCCGATCGCCGCCAGGTCGGCGGGCCGGACGTCGGGGTTGATCGGCCGTACGACGACGGCCGCTCCCTCCTCCAGGTACTCGATGGCGGCCGGGATGCGGATGAACCCGTCCGCCCTGCCGAAGGCGGTGACGCTGCCCGAACCTGCCCCGAGGGGATAGGCGGCGGGGCCCTGCTGCCCCTCGACCAGGTCGACGAGCACGTAGTGGGTGCGGCCCGGCACCGAGTCGATCCGCATGGGGGTGATCGCGGCGATCTCGCCGGCCAACCCGTTGCCGAAGCCGGACAGCCGGCGCAGCAGGGGAGCGACGAACTCGTGGAAGGTGAAGACGGCAGAGGTGGGGAACCCCGGCAGGACCACCACCGGCCTCCCCGCCAGCACCGCCAGCAGGATCGGCTTGCCGGGTTTGAGCGCCACCCCGTGCACCAGCACCTCCGAGGCCGGGAGGCGGGAGGCCAACCGCTGCACCACCACGGCGTTGACGTCGCCGTCGCCCTTGGAAGTGCCGCCGGACAGCAGCACAGCATCGGCGGGATGGTCGCCGCCGATCAGAGCCGTGATCGCCTCCTCGACTCGCTGCTCGTCGTCGGGGACGATCCCGGCGGGGACCCCATCGCACCCGAGTTCGGCCACCGCATCCAGGAGGATCCGCTGGTTGGAGTCGTAGACCTCCCCGGCCGCGATAGGGCCGCCGGGGGGGACGATCTCGTCTCCCGTCGAGAGCACCGCCACCCGCGGCCTGCGGACCACCTCGATCTCTCCGACCCCAACCGCCGCCAGCACCCCGGTCTCCCGTGAGGTGAGGCGGGTGCCCCGCCGCACCACGACGTCGCCCCGGCCGATGTCCGATCCCGCAAAGGTGAGGTTCCCTCCGGGCGCCACCGGGCGGGACACCTCCACCCGTTTCCCGGCGAGATGGGTGTCCTCCACCATGACCACTGCGTCGGCCCCCCGGGGGACGACGGCGCCGGTGGCGATCGGCACCGCCCGTCCCGGTCCCACCTCGAACCC
This sequence comes from Actinomycetota bacterium, assembly GCA_018821365.1. Taxonomy (GTDB): domain Bacteria; phylum Actinomycetota; class Acidimicrobiia; order Spongiisociales; family UBA11373; genus JAHJML01. The sequence goes on from JAHJML010000138.1 coordinate 39,903, forward strand.
GGGGGCGGGGCGGTCGCCGGCGGCCAGCGGCGGCCCGAGCAGCGTGAGCACGACCGGGGCAAGCTCCTCGGCCCCGGCGGTGTCGGTGGCGCGCACTGCAAAGCCGTCCATGTTGCTGCGATCGAACCCCGGGACGTCCACGGCGGCGGCGACGTCGGCAGCCAGCACCCGGCCCAGGGCGGCATCGAGGGCGACGGTCTCGACGGCGGGCGCCAGATGAGCACACGCCTCCTCGAAGCGCCGCCGGGCCTCCGCCTCGTCCACCACGTCGAGGAACTGGCGCTGTCTCATCCGGCTCCCCCGTACAGCCCGACCTCCACCTCGGCGCCCTCGGCGAACCCCTCTGAGCCCGCCGGAACGATGACGAACCCGTCGGCCCTGGTCACCGAGGACAGCACCGACGCCCCCCCGATCGCCAGTGGTTCCACCGCGCCGTCGCGGATCAGGACCCGGGCGTAGTCGGTGCGCCCGATCCGGGAGACGAGCCGCTTGGACAACGGCAGCCGCAGTCTGCGATGGGGCCAGGCAGGGCTGCGGCCCCCCAACACCCGGATGACCGGTCCTGCGAAGAACTCATAGGCGACCAGGCAGGAGACCGGGTTGCCCGGGAGCAGCAGCACCGGCGCCCCCCCGATCCTTCCGATCCCGGTCGGAGACGACGGCCGCATCGCCACCCCGTGGATCTGCAGTTCACCCAACTCGGCCACCAGCCGCGGGGTGTGATCCTCCTGCCCCACCGACACCGCCCCTGCGGTGACGATCACATCGGCACCGGGGCGCTGCAGTGCCTCCCGCATCGGGCCGGCGCCATCAGGGAGTCGGACGACCTCGGCGACCACGCCGCCGTCGCGCCCGACGAGCGCCGCCAGCATCGGGGAGTTGCTGTCGACGATCCTGGTCCCGACCGGAGCCGCCCCGGGGGCCAACAACTCGTCGCCCGACACGATCACCCGCACCAGGGGGCGGCGGTGGACCGGCACCGTCGCCCGCCCGATGGCGGCCAGCAGGCCGAGGTCCTGGGGCAGCAACATCCGCCCGGCACCCAGTACCTCAGTACCGGCGACCACGTCCTCCCCGATCCTCCCCACGTTGCGGCCGGGGGCGACCGGGGCCTTCACCATCACCAGGCCGCCGTCCTCTGCGGCGTCCTCGGCCCGTAGCACGGCATCGGCGCCCTCCGGCAGCGGGGCCCCGGTCATGATCCGCACCGCGGCGCCCGATGCGACCTCCGGGACCTCGGAGTCGCCCGGCATCGAGGCCCCGGCCACCGCCAGGGCGATCGGGGCGTAGGGAGTGGCGCCGAATGTGTCATCGGCGACCACCGCGTAGCCGTCCATGGTCGATCTGCGGAAGGAAGGCAGGTCGACGGTGCTGATGATCGCCCCGCCGCTCACCCGGTTGGCGGCATCCGCCAGGGCCACCTCTTCGGCGGCCAGGGGAGCCACCCCGGAGAGGGCGGCCGCCAGCGCATCTTCGACCGTCGCCCGCTCCCGGAACCCGATCATCCGCACGTCGTCGTGGCCGCCCCCGGCGATGCTCACCAGCACGGTCACCAGGTCGGTGGCGGCCACCGCGGTCGATGCGACATCCTCTCGGTCGATCCGGCGCTCCCCGACGAACACGGCGAGGTGGGGGCGCAGCATGCCTCGCTCGTCCACCAGGCGCTCGGTCAGATCGGGGTGGGCGGCGCAGGCCGCCGCGACGACCTCGGCGACGGTCTCCCCCTCCACCACGATCCGATCGTGCTCGGCGGCGTAGCGCCGGAGTGCCGAGGGGATGCGGACGGTGACCACGAGTCTCTCCCTAGCGGCCGGGGCGGCGATCGATCACCGCGCGCCGGCCCCGGCTGCCGCAACGACCGTACCCGGCACGATCACACCCCGATCTCATCGGCGATCCACGCCAGCCCCAATCCCTCCAGGGTCTCCCGGGTGGGGCTGCCGGTGTCGAGGTCCCACCCGGCCATGCGGTGGTACTCGTCGAGGGCCGCCGCCAACTCGGCCTCGTCGATCGACACCCCGTCGCTCATCCCGCCCTGGAGGGGCTCGTCGAAGAGCCGGCGCGGCAGCGTGTCGCTCTCCCGGGTCAGGCCTTCCCGGGCGTTGAAGGCCCGCAGCATGTTGAGGCGCCGCGCCCCGATCTCCTGGAGGCCGTCCACAGTGGTCTGGACACCGGTCACCGCCGTCACCACCCCGGCCAACTCCTCCATGCCCATCAGCTCCCAGGCGGGGCCGTACACGAACTGACAGACGTTGACGGTGTCCATCGCCGAGTAGGCGTACTGGGTCCGCAGGGCGAACTCCACCTTCTGTCGATTCAGCACCATCGGATCCTGCGGCTCGGTGAGCCCGAGGCTCGCCATCCGCCTGCCGTACTTGTCGGGGCTGGTTTCGATGGTCTCCGGCTCGTACCCCGGGTCGTGCTCGCTGGATTGGTGGTCGGCGCCGAAGGGGTTGACCGCATAGACCAGTGCCAGGGACCGTTTCACGTGCGGCATGTGGGCGGGCAGTTCGGTGCCCTTCACCGTCATCGCGTAGGCGCCGGCGCCGTTGCCGATGGATGCCGCCGCCCGGGCCGATCCTTCGGCGAGCACGTCCCCAAAGCCCTCTCGCTCCAGGGTGGCCTCCAGCATCCGGATCATGGCCGGGGCGTCACCCCAGGCCAGCTCGATCCCCCCGGTGTCCTTCGCCGTGATCACACCGCGCTCGAAGCACTCGATGGCAAAGGCCATCGTTGCGCCGGCGGCGATGGTGTCCACTCCGTACTCGTTGCAGAGTTGGTTGGCGTAGGAGACGGCGCCCAGGTCGTCGATGTCGCAATACGATCCGAACACCGAGGTCGTCTCGTACTCGGGGCCGCCCGACGCCGGGTCGATCGGGCGCCCCTCCCACTCGGATTCGACCACCCGCTTGCAGCGGATGGCGCACGAGAAGCAGGTGTCCCGGCCGGTCTTCATCTGGGTGCCCTCGGCGGCCCCCCGCAGGAACTCGTCGAACAATCGGGGGCCCGAGATGGCGGCAGCCCGCGCCTCGGGCATGGCGCCGCTGGTCCAGTTCCGGGTGGGGAGACCCCCGACGGCGCTCTGACTCTCCAGGATGTCGATGGTCCCGTACTGGGCGAGGCCGACGATGTCCTCGTCCTCCCTGACCCCGACCAGCGAGGCCTGCATGATGGCGCGGAGGCCCTCGGGATCGGCCAGGTCGAGCTTCTTCTTGCCGCCCCGCACCACAATCGCCTTGAGGTTCTTGCTCCCCATCACGGCGCCCATCCCGGTGCGGCCGTGGGCCCGGTTCGCCATGTTCATGATGGCGGCGAAGCGCACCTGCTTCTCACCGGCCGGCCCGATCTGGGCGATCTGGACCCGGGTGTCGTCGAGTTCCTCCTGCAGCATCCGGTCGACCCGGCGGGTGCGCTTGCCCCACAGATGGGCGGCCAGTCGCAGCTCGGCCTCCCCTTGATGGATCCACAGGTAGACCGGCTCCGGCGAGGCGCCCCGGATCACGACGGCGTCGAACCCGGCGAACTTGAGCTCGGCGGGCCAGAACCCGCCCGCCTGGCTGTCGCCGGCCCCACCGGTGAGCGGCGACTTGGCAACGGCGGTGCAGCGGCTCTGTCCGGCGATGGCGGCCCCGGTCACGCCCGACAGCGCCAGGGTCAGGGTGTTCTCCGGTCCCAGCGGGTCCGCCCCCGCCGGGGTGTGCTTGAACAGGTAGTAGAGGCCCAGCGCACTCCCTCCCACGTAGGTGCGGTAGAACTCCTCCGAGGGCTCTTCCACGGCGATCTGGTGGGTGGTCAAATCGACGTGGAGTATCTTGCCGGCGTATCCGTAGAGCATGCCCAACCCCCGTTGCCTATTGCCCCGCATCCTATCGGCCGGGCCGGCGACCGCTCCCCTCCGGCGGGTTCGGTTTGGAAAGGACTTCGCCTCCGAGCCAACGAATCGTCAGCCGACGGCGATCAGGCCGAGGCCGATCCCCGCCAGTGCCAGACCCCCGAGTTGGATGCGGTTGAGCCGCTCGTCGAGCACCATCCTGGCCAGGACCACCGTGCCGGCCGGGTAGAGGGATGAGACCAACAGCACCAGCGACACCAGGCCCGGTTCGTGGAGGGCGGCCAGCAGGAGGATGTTGGCGACCATGTCGGCGGCCCCCACCGTCAGGGCGACCCCGAGGACCGGGCCGGACACCAGCAGTCGGTGGCCCCTGACCAGCGCCACCGCACCGATGACCGGCAACGAGGCCATCCGGGCCCCCACCAGCGGCCAGATGCCCGAGGCATCGCCGGTCCGAGAGATCAGGATGCCGAACAACCCGAACAGCACGCCGGCCAGGCTGCCGAGCACCACCGCTCGCCGTACCGTCCCGGGAGCGTCCTCGTCGCCGTCTCCCGCCATACCGATCAACAGGATCGCCGGCAGCGCCATCGCCACCCCGACCCAGGCCAGAGTCGCCGGCCGCTCGCCGATCGCCACGCCGAACACCACCGGCAATGCGGCCCCGAGCAGGGCGGCGGCGGGAGCCGACACCGAGAACCGGGTGGTCGCCATGGCGTGGTACAGGATCACCAATCCCCCGCCTCCGGTGGCCCCGGCGGCCGCTCCCCATAGGAAGTCCGGGATCCCAGGCCCCCCCTGCCCCCACCACGGGGCAACCGCCAGCACCACCGCCAACCCGGCGAGGTGGGCGGTGACGACGACCGAGACCGCCGGGGCCCGGCGGGAGGCGAGGCCGCCGACGAAATCGGCTCCGCCGAAGGCGAGAGCCGAGAGAGAGGCGAGGAACAGGGCCATGTGAGCGATCAGGGTACGCCGGGGCCGGCTTCAGCCTGCCGGATGGTGCCTGCCGAACACACCCTCGAGCACCCCGGAGACCTCCCCGAGGGTGGCATTGCGCTCCAGAGCCGCCTTCATGGGGTACAGCAGGTTGCCGCCCTCTGCGGCCACCCGGCCGACCTCGGCGAGCGCATCCTCCACCAACGGCGTGTCCCTCCCGGCGCGCACCCCGGCGACGAGCGCCGCCTGCTTCGACTCCAGGTCCGTATCGAGCACCAGTGTCGGGATCGGGTGGACCTCGGCAGAGGTGAACCGGTTGACCCCCACCACCACCGATTCCCCGGACTCCTGGCGCTGCGCCTCCCGGTAGGCGGAGTCTTCGATGATCCGCTGCACCACCCCCTGCTCGACGGCCGCCACCGCGCCGCCTGCGGCATCGATCTCCCGGATGACCAGGTTGGCCGCTTCCTCGACTGCGTCGGTGAGCGACTCGATGAAGTACGACCCGGCCAACGGGTCGACGGTGTCGGCCAAGCCCGCCTCGTAGCCGATGATCTGCTGGGTGCGGAGGGCGATCATCGCCGAGTGCTCGGTCGGCAGCGCCAACGCCTCGTCGAAGGCGTTGGTGTGCAGCGATTGGGTGCCACCCAGGACGGCGGCCAGTGCCTGCAGGGCGGTGCGAACGATGTTGTTCTCGGGTTGCTGGGCGGTCAGCGTGCTGCCCGCCGTCTGCGTGTGGAACCGGAGCTTCCATGAGTCCGGATGGACGGCCCCCATCCGATCCCTCATCAACCTGGCCCACATCCGCCTGGCCGCCCGGAACTTGGCGACCTCCTCGAAGAGGTTGCGATGGCTGTTCCAGAAGAACGACAGCCGGGGAGCGAACTCGTCCACGTCGAGGCCCGCCGCCACCGCCGCTTCGACGTAGGCGAGGCCGTTGGAGATGGTGAGGCCGATCTCCTCGGCGGCCGTCGACCCGGCCTCCCTGATGTGATAGCCGCTGATCGAGATGGTGTTCCACGCCGGCAACTCGGCGGCGCAGTAGCCGAACAGGTCGGTCACCAGCCTCATCGACGGCCGGGGCGGGTAGATGTAGGTCCCCCGCGCCGCGTACTCCTTGAGGATGTCGTTCTGAACGGTGCCCCTGATGTTGGTGCGGTCGACGCCCTGGCGCTCGGCGACGATCTGATAGAGCAGCAGCAGGATGGCAGCCGTGGCGTTGATCGTCATCGACGTGGACACCTCGCCGAGGGGAATCCCGCCGAACAGCCGCTCGACATCGGCGACCGAGTCGACGGCGACCCCCACCTTGCCGACCTCCCCGGCCGCCCGCGGATCGTCGGAGTCGATCCCCATCTGGGTGGGGAGGTCGAAGGCTACCGACAGCCCGGTCTGGCCGGCGTCGAGGAGTGCCCGAAACCGCTCATTGGTGGCATCGGCGCTGCCGAAACCTGCGTACTGGCGCATCGTCCAGAGCCGCCCGCGATACATCGTCGGGTAGGGACCCCGCGTAAAGGGAAAGGAGCCCGGTTCGCCGAGTTGCGCGTCCGCATCCCAACCGTCGAGATCGCCGGCATCGTATGCCGCCGCGACCTCGATGCCGCTGGTGGTTTGGGGCGGTGTCTCGGAGTTCTCGGGCATCAGTACAGTGATCCAGGCGCACATGGTACCCGGGGAACTCGGGGGTCCCCGAGCGACGTCTGAATGAAGTCCATGGACATCTCCATCCACGAGGTCGAGAGGCTGGAGCGAAGCGGTCGCCGGTTCATGGCCGCCGCCATCCTCGCCGCGCTCACGATGATCGCAGCCACCTGGTGGGGCCTGATGACCTTCCTCGGCAGCGCCAGCGCCTGGGGCACCGTCGAAGGCGTTCGCAGCGAGTGGATCCCCGATGTCGAGTCGTTGGTGCTCGACCTGCCCGACATCAGCAGCCTGTCCGAGGTGTACACCGCCGACGGCGTGCTGCTCGGCAAGCTCAACGAGCGCAACAGCCAGCCGCTGCCCCTCGACGAGATCCCCAACCTGGTGATCGGAGCGGTCCTCTCCGCCGAGGACGGCGACTTCATGGACCACAACGGCATCGACTACCGCGGCGTCGCCAGGGCCTTCATCGAGAACGTCGGGGGCGGGGCCCGCCAGGGTGGGTCGACCATCACCCAGCAGATCGTCAAGGCCAACTTCATCGGCACCGAGGCGACCCTCAAGCGCAAGGTCTCCGAGGCCGCCATCGCCATCGAGTTGGAGCGGCGCTTCACCAAGGAGCAACTGCTGGAGTTCTATCTCAACTCGGTCTTCTTCGGCAACAACGCCTACGGGGTCAAGGCGGCCGCCGAGGTCTACTTCGGAAAGGACCTCGCGGACCTCACGATCGCCGAAGCGGCCGCCCTCCCGGTGCCGATTCGCAACCCTTCCCTCTACGACCTCCGAAGAGGTGACGAGATCACCGTCAAGGCCCGCGACGCCGTCATCGACGAGATGGTCGATGAGGGCTACATCACCGAGGCCGAGGGGGAAGCGGCCAAGGCGACCTCCATCGTGGTGGCACCCCCTGCGGAGACTCCCGATCCCGCCCCCCAGGTGCTCATCGCGGCCAAGGACGCCATCCTCAACGATCCCCTATACGGGCTGGGGGCCACCTACCTACAGCGGAAGCGAGCGGTGTTCGGGTGCCCCGCCTACGACACCGAGTGTGAGGGGGGCGGCGGCCTCAAGATCTTCGTGACCGTCGACCTCGGCCTCCAGCAGCAGGCGCTCGACATCCTCCAGACGTGGCTCCCCGCCGGAGCCAACGGGCCGACCGGCGCCATCGCCATGGTCGACAACGCCACCGGCGCCACGTTGGTGATGGCGACCGGCCTCGAATTCGGCACCGACATCGAGGCCGGCCAACGCCAGTACGACCTCGCTACCAAGGGCAGACGCAACGCCGGGTCGAGTTTCAAGCCGTTCGGCTTGATCGCCGCCCTGGAGCAGGGCATCCCCCTCAACTCGTTCTGGGACATGACGACCCCTCAGTTCCTCGACTTCGGCGGCGTCGGACCGTGGGAGTGCAACAACGCCGGCACCAACTCGCCCCAGATCCGCAGCCTGGAGGACGCCCTCATCTACTCCACCAACACCGTCTTCTGCCAGGTGTCGGTGACCGTCGGCGGCGGCGCCATCCGTGAGACCGCCCAGCGCATGGGGATCAAATCGCCGCTTGGTGACTTCCCCTCCATCGTGCTCGGCGCCTACGAGGTCAGCCCCCTCGAGATGGCGGCAGCCTTCTCGACGATCGCCAACCAGGGGATCCGGGTCGAGAACTACCTGATCGAACGGATCGAAGATGCCGACGGGAACGTCGTCTACCAGCACCAGGTGGACGAGCGCCGGGTGATCGAGGCGGCCATCGCCGCAGCCACCACCAACACGATGGAGTTGGCCGTGTCGCGGGGGACCGGCGGCCGGGCGGTGCTGAACCCGACCCGCCCCCAGGCAGGCAAGACCGGCACCCACGAGCACTACACCGATGCCTGGTTCGTGGGGTTCATCCCCCAGTACACGACCTCGATCTGGGTGGGATTCCCCGACAGCCAGGTGGAGATGCGCAACATCACCGTCAACGGCGTGTTCATCCCCACCGCCTTCGGCGGCAGCGTGGCGGCCCCGATCTGGCGCGAGTTCATGCAGATCGTCACCCGCGACCTGCCGATCCAGGACTTTGCGCCCGATCCCGACGGGATCGGGGTCTACTACCAGACTCCCCGCGTTCGGATCCCCGATGTCATCGGGATGGACATCGAGGACGCCGAGGAGGAGTTGCTCCAGGCGGGCTTCGAGGTGACCATCACCGTCGTCAATTCCGAAGAGGACGAGGACACCGTGGTGGCCACCGACCCCCCCGAGGGCGAACTGACCCGTCAGGGCACCACCGTCGAGGTCGAGGTCTCGAGCGGAATCCCACCCGAGACGATTCTCCCCGACCTGATCGGCCAGTCCCGGAGTGTGGCCGTCGCGGCCCTCACCAGACTGCGGGCCGAGACCGAGATCCAGTTCAGTTGGAACCTGGTCTTCGTCGAGACGACCGAGCGTACGTTGAACAACACGGTCGCCTCCACCACTCCCGGGCCCGGGGCCACGATCACAGAGGAGAGCGTCATCACCCTCCGGATCCACCAATTCAACCGCGACGGCGGATAAGCGCCCGAGGGGCATCACCAGCAGGTTCCGGGGACCCGGTCAGTCCTATGTTTCGCGACCAGCCCTGCACTCTATTGCATGTACCTGCTGTTACTTGATATCTATTGGCCATGATCTCCTCAGCGCCCGGGACCCTCCGTCGAGATGCCCGTCCTCCCATGTCGACGGATGCCGCGCCGGTCCCGGGTGCCGAGGGGACCAACGTCAGGGTCACGGCGCTCCCCCGGCCCTGGATCCGCCCCCGCCTGATCCACACCGGCCGGGCGGGGCACGCCCCCGATGATCCGCTGGTGCGGCGCTTCTGGGTGGCCCTCATCGGCCCCGGCGCACTCGCCGACCTCCTCCGCCTGACGGCCGCCGCCCACCACCACCGGACGATCCGACGGCCGGTTCACCTTCCGGTTCTGCTGCGGGAGGGACTCATCGAACGGGAGGGCGACGACATCCTGGTCCATCCCCGGGTGCCCACCCTGCTCCCCTGCCACCTGCGCCGCCTCCGCCCCAGCCTGCGAGCCGAGTACCTCGACCTGATGGGCTGAGGGCGGCAGCACCGTCGGCACCTCTACCATCGGAGGGTGGACGGCATCTCCTTCGATCCGGGCGGCCGCGAGGAGGGCGTGGCGGCCGCTGCCCGCCTCCTCGCTCACAAGGAGCGCATCCTCGTGTTCACCGGGGCCGGCATCTCGACGGAGTCGGGCATTCCCGATTTCCGGGGGCCGGACGGGGTGTGGACCCGGGTCGATCCGGCCGAGTTCACCTACAGCCGCTTCCTGGCGAACCCCGACACCCGCCGCCGCTCGTGGCAGATGCGCAAGGAGTCGGGGATCCTCGAAGCCGAGCCGAACCGGGCCCATCGCGCCCTGGTCACACTCTGGGAGATCGGCCGCATGCTCGCCGTCGTCACCCAGAACATCGACGGCCTCCACCAGAAGGCGGGCCTGCCCGCCCGGGTCGTGGTCGAGTTGCACGGCAATGCCCACCAGGCGGTGTGCGTGGCCTGCCGGGCCAAGGTCCCCACCGGCGAGGTGCTCGACCGGGTCGCCGCCGGTGAGGACGATCCGGATTGCACGGCGTGCGGCGGCATCCTCAAGCCCGATGTCGTCCTGTTCGAGGAAGCCATGCCCATCCTCGAGACCGATCGGGCGATGCACCTGGCCTATGAAGCAGACGCCGTCATCAGCATCGGCTCCACCCTCGGCGTTTTTCCGGCCGCCTTCGTGCCGATCCGGGCGATCGAGACGGGGGCGTCCTTCGTGATCGTCAACATGGGGCCCACCGAATTGGACGACCTGGCCGACGTGCTCATCGCCGGGCCTGCCGGCGAGGTCGTCCCCGATCTGGTCGCCGCCCTCACGAGGAGTACCCCTCGATAGGTTGACGGAAAGTAGTCAAGTCCACCACTCTACGCGTCGATGCGGAGAGTGTGGCACACGACTACCGATCGTATTCATTCGTTCGCCGGGGGGCCGCCATCGCGGCGGTGGCCCTGGTGCTGGCGCTCCTCCCACCGGCCTCCTCCGCCGGCGCCGACGTCGTCTTCACCTTCGAGGGCGGCGGCTTCGGCCACTCGGTTGGGATGAGCCAATACGGCGCCTACGGCATGGCCCGGGACGGCTACACCTGGCAGGAGATCGTCACCCACTACTTCACCGGCACCACCGTCGCCGCTGCCGATCCGATCTTCACCGAGGCTCCCCTGTGGGTTGGGATCACCCAGGAGAAGAGCAGAGTGGACTTCGTGGTGAAGGCGATCGGCCCCAACGCCGTCCCCGCGGTGATCACCAGGAACGCCAAGACGCTGACGGCACAACCGGGCGAGACGATCACGATCGAGCAAATAGGATCCGACACCTGCCGGATCACGACGCCGCAAGGGCACCTCACCGGCAGTTGCGCCCTGGACATCGAGTGGGACGGGTGGGCGGCCTCCCCCGCCTCTGCACTGCAACTGCAGGGCTGCACCCTCCCCGACTGGAACGCTCCCGGCGGCACGGTCTTCAAGCCCTGCACGTACGCCAGGGGAACGATGCACATCCGCCCCGACAACAACACCCAGACCGTCGATGTCGCCCTCGAGATCGACATCGAGGACTATGTGCTCGGCATCTCCGAGAGCCCCTATGGGTGGGGGTCCTACGGGGGCATGGCGGCCCTCGAGGCACAGGCCGTGGCGGCACGCTCGTATGCGATCCACCGGGCCACCAATCGCGGCGACCCCGCATCACGGCCGTGGTGCTGGTGCCAGATCTACGACACGCCGGTCGACCAGAACTACGTCGGCTGGGGGCACGGGACCCAGAACTGGATCGATGCGGTGCGCAACACCGAAGACATGGTCCTCACCCACCCCTCCGACACCTACCAGGGCAAGCTGCTCCCCATCGAGGCCTTCTACGCCTCCAGCACCTTCGGGTGGACCGAGGACTCCGAGCACGGCTTCACCGCCTACGTCCCCTACCTCCGCAGCGTCGAGGACCACTGGGCACTCGACCCCGCCGTCGGCAATCACTCGGCCCGATGGACCCGCGAGTTCAGCGGATCGTCCTTGGCCGCCCGCCTCCCCGGCATGTCGACGGTCACCGGCCTCCAGGTCACCGCCTGCTCCGACAGCGGGGCGGCCCTCGAGATCACCTTCACCGGTTCGGGGGGGCCCCGCACCTTCACCACCCGAGAACTGCGCGGCCACCTGGGACTCCGCTCCATGCAGATCATCCGGGCCGGATCCCCACTGCCGGCCAAACCGGCCTGCCCGCAGCCCGGCGTCACCCCCCCACCCACCCCGGGCGGACCGGTCGTGCTGGCAGGGATGACCCTCGACGACGACAACGGCGGCGATAGCGTCGGCAACGGAGACGGCAAGGCCCAATGCGGCGAGGTCGTCGAGGTCTTCACCACGATCACCAATGAGGGCGAGGGCCTCACCGGCGTCGCCGCCACCCTCTCCTCCGCCGACCCCTACGTCAGCGTCAGGTGGAACACCACCTCCACCTATCCGAACCTGTCCGCAGGGGCCTCGGCCGCCAACGACGGTGATTGGGACCTCGCCATCGCGGCCAACGCGCCCACCGCGCACCAGGCCTCGCTGTCGATGCGGGTGACCGCCGACAACGGCGGGCCGTGGGACCTCGACGTCGCCCTCCCGGTGACCTGCCGCACCCTCGATGCGGTCGCCTCGATCGGAATCGAGGATCTCGATGGCAACGGCTCCCCCGACATCGTCACCGCCGTCGAGGCAGGGTCGGGTCGCCCGATTCTCAAGGCCCGTGATGCCGAGACCGGGGCCATCACCGGCAGGGTGGGGCTGGGGCGTCCCGGATGGGACGTCGTCGAACTCACCCCGGTGCCGGGCTCTCCCAGTCGGATCGCAGCGCTCGTCACCGCCGCCAACGGCACCACCCGGGTGGTGGTGGCGGATCTCGCCACCGGCAAGCGGGTTGCCAGCGTCCGGTTCGGTCCCAAGGGCGATCCGGTGGCAGTGGCGGTCGTGCCGAGACTGAAGAAGACCGCCGCCGGCCTGGCCGTGCTCCTCGATTTCGGTGAGGGGCGGTCGAGGATCGCCGCTCGCACCTTGGACGGGGCGCTCGTGACCAACCGAGGCATCGTCCTCGACCCGATCGACCTGGAGCGCCTCGACGACCTCGGCGCCACCGGAGCCGCCGAGGTGGCCGTGCTCGGCACCAACGGCGCCGGACTCGCCACCACGATCACCCTCGACCTCAGGGACGGCACCAGGTTCTCCACCACGTCCCTCTCCGCCGCCCCGGCCGTCGACCTGGAGGCCCTCCGGGGACCCGGCAGCGACACCATCAACACGCTGGCCGTGCTGCAGCAACTCGACGGCGAGGCGCTCGTCACCCTGATCGACCCGGTGACCGGCGAGGTGCTGCGCAAGGTGAAGGTCCCCGTCGCCGGCGCCGTCGACCTCGAGATCACACCTCCGCTCGACGGCGGCCAGGGCGAGGCCGTCGCGGTATTCGGCCTGTCACCCGACGGCGTGGCAACCGCCATCGTCGCCGACCCGAGCCGGGCCCGGCTGATTTCGGGTCCCGTGTTCGCTCCGGGCACCACCCCGATCGACCTGGCCGTCCTCGTCGGCTACGGGCCGTCGGGCGTGACCCTGGCGGCGCTTGGATCGACATCGGCATCCACGTCCTCGATCGTCTTGCGTGATGCCATCTCCGGCGTTGCTCTGGGAACACTCCGGGTTCCCTAGGACGCATTGGTGCGGCTCCGGCCGGGTCGCTCCTGCTCCTGAGCCGACGGGTTACCATCTTGGCGCCCCAGGCAGCGTCTTCCATGACTCAGGACCCATTGCTCCACCCCGTCACAGCACCACCCGGCCGTTCCCGGTCCGGGACGACCTACATGGTGGTAGGAACGCTGATCGCGGCGGTGGCCGCCTACCTGTTCCAGTTGATCGCCGGCCGGGTGCTGGGACCCACCGACCTCCAGCCGATCGTCGTGCTGTGGACCGTCCAGTTCCTCGTGTTCACGATCGTGTTCATGCCGATGGAGCAACTGACGATCAGGCGCCTCAACTCGGCGGTCGCCAGGGCGGCACCGTGGCGGCTCTTCCTCCTGCTGATCACCGCCTCGACGGCCGGGGCCGTCGGATACGGGATGCTCACCCTGGATCGCCAATTCGACGGCGACCTCTGGTACCTGGTGGTGCTGGCGGCCTTGATCATCGCCTACGGGGGTTTCGCCCTCGGGAGGGGCTACCTCGCCGGCCGGCTTCGCTACCGCGAGTACGGGTTGTCGACGTTCGCCGAATCGATGCTGAGGTTGGTCCTGGCCATCGCGCTGCTGACGGCGGGGATGGGATCGCTCGGGCTGTCGTGGACCCTGGTCGCAGGAGCGCTGGTGATCTGGTTCTGGCTCCCCTTGCGTGGAGAGAGGATCCGGGAAGCCGGCGTCGATCGCGAAGCCGGGAGCGCCAAGACCCTGGCCACCTTCATCGCATCCAACGCCTCCGCCCAGACGCTGGTGGCGGCCGGCCCACTGGTGGTGAGTGCGCTTGGTGGGAGCCACGCAGCCCAGAGCGTCTTCTTCGAGACCTTCCTGCTGTTCAGGGCGCCGCTCACCATCTCCTACAGCCTGATCGCTCGGGTGCTCCCGCCGTTCACCGCCATGGTCGAGCGAGGCCAGATCCGCATCCTGCATCGCTGGGCGATCCGCATCGCCGCGGCGGGCACGGTCCTGGCAACCGCCGCCTACGGGCTGGGCAGGCTGGCCGGAGCCGGCCTGGTCGAGGTGCTGCTCGGGGCCGACTTCCGGCCGACTCCCGAACTGGCGGCCCTGGCTGCCGCCGGGACGACGTTGGCGACGGTGGCGCTGTTCGAACAGCAACTGCTCATAGCGATGCGCTCGACTCGCAGCATGGCCGTGGCCTGGCTGGTGGCGCTCGGCGTTGCCGCCCTGGTGATCCTGCCCAACGGAGCAGAGGCTCCCCTCCGGGTCGGTCGGGCCTTCCTGGCGGGAGAGGTCACGGCCCTCTTCGGGCTGACGATGGCCGTGGTGCGCCGCAGGTCGTAGGGATCAGCGGGCGCCGAACCCCGAGAGAATCGTCCAGATGCTGCGACCCAGCACTTCGAGGTCGAGCCACACGCCGACGTGCTTGACGTAGTAGAGGTCGTAGGAGAGCTTCTCGATGGTGTCGGCGTGACCGTCGGCATACCCGAAGTTGACCTGAGCCCACCCGGTCAACCCCGGCCGCACCAGGTGGCGGTGGGTGTAGAAGGGAATGGTCTCGGAGAACCGATCGACGAACGGGCCCTGCTCGGGTCGAGGGCCCACCAGGCTCAGGTCGCCGCGCAGCACGTTCCACAACTGAGGCAGTTCGTCGACCCTGAGGCGACGGAGCAGACGACCCACCCTGGTCAGCCGATCGTCGCCGCGGGCGGCGAATCGGGCCTCGCGCTCACCCTCGTTGTTCGAGTACATGGTGCGGAACTTGTAGAGCGTGAACGGGCGGCCCTCGAGGCCGATCCGGCGCTGCTTGAAGATCACCGGACCGCGCGAGTCCACGCGGATGGCTGCGGCGATGATGGCCCCCAACACGAGGGCCACGGGAGCGGCGAGCAGGACCGCCAGGGTGTCGGCGATCCGCTTGGTCTTCACATACGGGCCGCGACCCCGGAGGGGCACGGTCAACTCCCATCCTTCGTGCAGATGGACGATGGCGAGGCGCCCGGTGTGCTCTTCGTAGGTCGTCACCAGCGACCGCATCGGGTAGCCGGCGAGGCTGCTCGACGAGACGAAGCGTGCCATCTCGTCGGAGAGCACGGCCCGGAGATCCACCGCCAGCGTGACACCGAGCGGCAGCGGCTGGTCGGGCACCGGACCGGCCGGGTCGAGGACCTGGGTCACGTTGGCGTGGGGAGCGTCCAGCAGGTGGTCGATCAGTTCCTTCTCGGCGGTCACGATGACCAGGTTCTCCGACCAGGGGCGCCGCCTCCTGATCGCCCGGTGGGTCAAGGCCAGCGCCAGCCAGGACGCCGAGGTCCAGGCCAGGTAGCCGCGGGAGAAGTAGGACCGGCTGAAGACCAGCGTGAGCGACGAGATGGTCATCGCCACGCCGAACATGGAGAACGCCCGGCCGTAGGAGGGCCGCGGCACCTCCTGGCCCGCCGACCGCTGAGAGATGTAGATGCCGACGACGGCACCGAAGAGGAGCGACCCGACCAGGGCGGTGGGATCGGTCCGGAAGTGCCAGGGCCACGGGGTCTCGAACACGATGATCGAGGCGATCCCGAGCGCGATGACCAGAGACCCGAGATCGAGCGCAGCGGAGAGCGCCACCTGACGACGTGCCATGAACCTGGAGGCTACTAGCTGTGCCGCTCAGTGATCACGGCAGGGCTCAGGCCTCGCCCAGGGAGGCCGCCAACGCCACCATCGTCCGCACCCCGAACCCGGTGCCGCCCTTGAGGAGGTAGTGCTCGGTCTCCGACGCCCTCGCCGGCCCTGCGATGTCGAGGTGCGCCCATGGGACGTCGCCGACGAACTCCTTCAGCAGCAGAGCCGCATTGATGGCGCCGCCGTAGCGGGGCCCGGTGTTCTTCATGTCGGCGACGTCGGAGTCGATCTTCTTGCGGTAGTCGGCCGGGAGCGGGAGAGGCCACACTCGTTCTCCGGCCGCTTCGGCAGCCGCCTGGACTTGATCGGCGCCATCGACCGTTCCGAAGAGGCCGGCGATCTTGTCGCCGAGGGCCACCTTGCAGGCACCGGTGAGGGTGGCCATGTCGACCACAAGGTCGGGTTGGTACTCCACCGCCAGCGACAGTCCATCGGCCAGCACCAGACGCCCTTCGGCATCGGTGTTGAGCACCTCGATGGTCTTGCCGTTGCGAGCCTCGAGGACGTCACCGGGCCGCGTGGCGGCCCCGCCCGGCATGTTCTCGGTGAGCGGGGTGATCCCGAGCACCCTGACGGGGAGCTTCAGTTCGGCAATCGCCTGCATCGCCCCGAAGACGGCAGCCGCCCCGGCCATGTCGGTCTTCATCGTCTCCATGCCATCGGCGGGCTTGAGGGAGAGGCCCCCCGAGTCGAACACGATCCCCTTGCCCACGATGGCCAGGAAGGCCTCGGCGCCCTCCGGTTCGTGCCACAACTCCACGAGACGGGGCGGGGTGGCGGCACCGAGCGACACGCCCCACAGGCCGCCCAGGCCCCCGTCCCGGATCTCGTCCTCCTCCCACACCTTGATCCGCAGCCCCACCCGATCCGCCATCTGGCCGGCGATCCGGGCCATCTCGGCCGGGGCCTTGTTGACGGCCGACTCGTTGACCAGATCGCGGGCCATGGCGACCGCCGAGGCGGCAATCCTGCCGCGGTGGGCCGCTGCGGTGGCGGCGTCGTCGGCACCGATCAGGGTCAGCGACTCCGTCCTTGCCGGCTTGGGGTCGCTCAGATGGCGATCGAAGCGGTATTGGCCCAGAAGGAATCCCTCGACGGCGGCCTGGGCGGCCCCGGGGGTCGGAACCAGGTGCAGGGAGGTCGCAGCCGTGACTGCCCGTCTGACCGCCCGCCCGGAGCTCCCGGCCGCCTGCCGCACCATCTCGGCGTCCGGAGCGTCGCCGAGGCCGGCGAAGACGATGGTCCGATAGGGTGTCTCCCCACCCGGCACCACGGCGATCTGGCCCGGTTTGCCCCCGAAGTCGGCGTCGTCGAGGTAGGCATCCAGCCAATCCCCCAGTTGCTCAGCCACCCACACCCCGATGGTGTCGTAGGACCTGTCCGGTCCCGATCCCACGATGAGGGCGTCGGCCGCCGAATCGGAGGCGGACCCTCCTGCGACGATGTCGATCATCGGCTCACTCCTCTCGGCTGGGCGTCCAGGTGCTCTCGGCGGCCCTGGCCAGCATGTACACGTAGTCGGCGAGACGGTTCAGGTAGGGGACGGTTTGGCTGTCGGCGATGCCGGCCGCCCGGTTGTGCGTGATGGCCCGCCGCTCGGCACGGCGGATCACCGCCCGCGCCTGGTCCAGGGCGGCAGACAGGGGATGGTCGCCGGGCACGATGAACACGGTCGGCATCCCCACCGCATCGGCGACCTCGTCGATCGCCGGCTCCAATCCCTCGACCATCGCCGCGGTGACCCGGCTGACCTCGTCGACCAGCTTGGACCGGTTCTCGGCACCGGTGGCCAACTCGGCCCCCACCACGAACAGTTGACGCTGCAGCTTCAACAGAGAGGCGGCGAGGGGGCCATCGGCGATCGACCTGGCGACCCCGAGGGCAGAGACCGCCTCGTCTACGGCTCCGTTGGCCTCAGGGCCGGTGTCGTCTTTGGCAACCCTTCCTCCAAAGAGCCTGCCGGTCGAGCCGTCGTCTCCGCTGCGGGTGTAGATCTTCATGAGACCCTGGGATTGTACGGGTCCTCAACCGAGCACCGACCCGCCCGCCAGCAGACGGCCCAACACGGTGGCCCCGATGGCGGTCAACACCGCCAGATACGAGAGCCCGGTGGCCGACATCACGGCGGGGTAGCCTCGCTCGCCCAGCGAGGACCACACCGCCCCGATCAGCAGGAGGGTGGTGGCCGCCAGCGCCAGGTACCCAAGTCCGATCGCCAGGTCGGCCCCATCCCAGGGGACCGCCCCCCGCAGGAGCAGCGCCACCGGGTCGGCGACGGCGCCGGCCCCGGCGATCAGGTCGAGTCGACGCAGCGCCCGCCTGGGGAGCCGGGGATCGATGAGGAACCAATGGCCGAGCATCATTTCGGCGGTGATGCCGCCGAGCAGGATCGCCCCGGTGACCGATGTGACCACCCCGCCATCGGATACCGCCGCCACCGTCAGGGCAACTGCTCCGGCAGCGAGCAGGGGGACGACCGCCCTGGTGGCGGCGAGGAGCGTGCCGATCCCGACCAGGACACATCCCGCCACCGCCCACCGGCCGCCCCCCGCCAGGACGGCCGGGATCCCCAACAGCAGCGTCACCGTCCCGGCGAGCCACACGAATCCGGGCCCCACCACCCGCCACCATGCAACCACGGCAGATGCGGCCGCCAATCCCGCGGACCACATGGCGAGCACGGAGGATGGGGTGATGTCCAGGGGCGGTCTCCAGCCGGGGGCGGCGATCATACCGGTGCTCCGATTCCGGGTCCTGCCGCCAGAGGATTACAATCCAACCGTTCCGTGACCGCCGGGTGGCAGCGTCGCGGCCTCCTCACCGATATTTCCAGGAAGGATGCACCGTGCCCAACAGCCTCATTTCCCCTCATGGAGGCAAGCTGGTCGACCTCATGGCCGACGAGGCTCGCTCCGAGGAACTCACCAGGGCCTCCCGCGATTTCCCGTCGCTCGACCTGACCCCCCGCCAACTCTGCGACCTCGAGCTGATCATGAACGGCGGCTTCTCCCCGCTCACCGGCTTCCTGGGCAAGGCGGACTACGACGGCGTCTGCAAGGAGATGCGTCTCGCCGACGGAACCCTGTGGCCCATCCCGATCATGCTGGATGTCGACGACGAGTTCGCCGCCTCCATCACCAAGGGCAGCTGGATCGCCCTGCGCGACGCCGAGGGCGTCATGCTGGCGGTTCTCACCGTCGAAGATGTCTGGCAGGCAGATCGTGAAGCCGAGGCGAAAGCGGTATTCGGTTCCACGAACCCCGACCACCCAGGTGTCGACTTCCTCCTCAACCAGACCAAGCCCTTCTACGTCGGGGGCCGCATCGAGGGTGTCGCGGCTCCCCTCCACTACGACTTCCGCACGCTGCGGATGACCCCCGCCGAGGTGCGGGCCCGCTTCGCCAAGCGGGGGTGGCGCAAGATCGTGGCGTTCCAGACCAGGAACCCCATGCACCGCGCCCACCTCGAGTTGACCGTGCGAGCCGCCAAGGACATGGAGGCCGACCTCCTGATCCACCCGGTCGTCGGAATGACCAAGCCCGGTGACGTGGACCACTACACCAGGGTGCGCGCCTACCAGGCGATCATGGACCGCTATCCCCGCAACACCGCCGAACTGGCCCTCCTGCCGTTGGCGATGCGGATGGCCGGCCCCCGTGAGGCGGTGTGGCACGCCATCATCCGCAAGAACCACGGGTGCACCCACCTGATCGTGGGCCGCGACCATGCCGGCCCCGGCTCCGACTCCACCGGCAAGCCGTTCTACGGGCCCTACGACGCCCAGGAGTTGCTGGCCGCCTACGAGGAGGAGATCGGCGTCGCCATGGTGCCGTTCAAGATGATGACCTACCTCCCCGACACCGACTCCTACGCGCCGATCGACGAGGTCTCTGAGGGCACCAAGACCCTCTCGATCTCCGGCACCGATTTGCGCGAGCGTCTCGCCGAAGGCAGGGAGATCCCCGGGTGGTTCACCTTCCCGGCGGTGGCAGAGGAACTGCGCAAGACGCATCCCCCCCGGTCCCGTCAGGGGTTCACCGTGTTCTTCACCGGCCTCTCCGGATCGGGGAAGTCGACGATCGCCAACGTGCTGCAGGTGCGGCTGCTCGAGATGGGCGGGCGCCCGGTGACACTGCTCGACGGCGACCTGGTGCGCAAGAACCTGTCCTCCGAACTCGGCTTCTCCAAGGAGCACCGCGACCTCAACATCCAGCGGATCGGCTACGTGGCCTCCGAGATCACCAAGAACGGCGGCATCGCGCTGTGCGCCCCGATCGCTCCGTACGACGCGGTCCGCAAGATCGTCCGCCAGACGATCGAGCCGCACGGCGGGTTCATCCTGGTCCATGTGGACACCCCACTCGAGGTGTGCGAGCAGCGCGACCGCAAGGGCCTCTACGCCAAGGCGCGGGCCGGCATCATCAAGGAGTTCACGGGCATCTCGGACCCCTACCAGACCCCCGAGGACGCCGAGATCGTCCTCGACACCACCCAGTTGTCGGCCGCCGAGGCCGCCCATCAGGTGGTCCTCCACCTGGAGAGCCTGGGCTACATCGCCGCCAATCGCGACTGAATCGGCGGCCACTCGGCCGGCGCAATCCCGAGAGATAATCCTGCGGCCCCCGCCACCGGGGGCCGCAGCCGTCTCCCGGTGGCATCGGACCGCTGCGCATTCGTTAGGGTTCCCTCTGGCGGACTGCCGCGCCGCGTGCCGGCGGCCGCCGCGAAGTCGAAACGCCCTCCACGCGCCGCGCCGCGTCGAGGATGGAGAAGGAGCACCTGCATGATCGGCGCCGACGCCGTCCACGACACCCTCCGCCGATATCAACTGGCGGACGGATATCCCCTCGTGCTCGACCTGGAGCAATCCAGGGGTGTCTGGATGCAGGATGCCGTGTCGGGGAAGCGGTATCTGGATGCGTTCTCCTTCTTCGCCTCGTGGCCGATGGGATATCGCCATCCGATGCTCGAGGATCCGGGCTTCCAGCAGGAGTTGCTGAGGGCGGCCACCACCAAGGTCGCCAACAGCGACATCTACACCGTCGAGATGGCTCGCTTCGTGGACGCATTCGGATCCAGGGTGACCCCGCCCGGCTTCCCCCATCACTTCTGGATCTCCGGCGGGGCGCTGGCGGTGGAGAACGCCCTCAAGACGGCCTTCGACTGGAAGGCCCGCAAACTGGGCCGCACCTCGTTCTCCGACCCGGTCGACGACTTGGTGATCCTCCACTTCCGCCAGGCCTTCCACGGCCGCAGCGGTTACACCTTGAGCCTCACCAACACCCTCCCCGACAAGATCGGCCTGTTCCCCAAGTTCGACTGGCCCCGCGTCCACAACCCGGCCATCGAGTTCGATCTCGAAGGGAACATCGCCAACGACATCGAGGCCGAGGAGGCCAGGGCAGTGGCCGAGATCGAGGCCGCCTTCGCCCGCCACGGCGACAAGATCGCCGCCATCATCATCGAACCCATGCAGGGCGAGGGCGGGGACAACTACTTCCGAGGTGAGTTCCTCGCCTCATTGCGGCGCTTCGCCGACGAGGGCGAGGCCTTGCTGATCTTCGACGAGGTGCAGACCGGCTTCTTCGGATCCGGGCGGCCATGGATGTGGCAGCACCACGGAATCGCCCCCGACATCGTCGCCTTCGGCAAAAAGACCCAGATCTGCGGCATCTACGCCTCAGATCGCATCGACGAAGTCGCCGACAACGTGTTCGCCAGGGCGAGCCGCATCAACAGCACCTGGGGCGGCAACCTGGCCGACATGGTGCGGTGCCGGCGCTTCATCGAGATCATCGAAGCGGAAGACCTCGGCAATCACATCGCCACGATGGGTGGGAGACTGCTGGCCGGGCTCAGGACCATGGCGAAGGACACCGGCAAGTTCACGAGCCCGCGGGGGATGGGATCGCTGGTCGCCGTGACACTCGAGACCACCGAGGCCCGCAAGGCGATGCTCGACCGGATGTTTGCCAACGAGACCCTGGCGCTGCCGTCGGGCCCCCGGGCCATCCGGTTCCGTCTCCCGTTCGTCATCCAACCCGATGAGATCGACGAACTGCTGACGAGGGTCGAAGCCAGCCTCGGCTGAGGCGCCGGAGGCCTCCCCCCGGGCCGGTGGACCCGGTGCGGCGGATGCCTACCTGATGATCGAGTAGAGGGCGCAATCGACCGGGATCCCGTCGAGCACCTGCCGCTTGCGGAGGATCCCCTCCAACCCTGCGCCGAGTTTCTCGGCGACCCTGCGGCTGGCGGCATTGCCGACCGCGGTCATCACCTCGATGCGCTGCAGGCCCTCGTCCTCGAAGGCCGCCTCGACCACGGCCGATGCGGCTGCGGTTGCCACCCCCTCCCCGATTCCAGAGGCACGGACCCAGTAGCCGAGACCGGCGGTCTTGTGCTCGAGATCGATCCCACTGATCCCGACGCTTCCCAGGTAGCGGTCGCCCCGCCAGATGGCGTAGTACCGAGCCGTGCCCGCCTCCCAGGCCTGCTCCCACCAGGAGGCGTGGCGCCGGCCCTCGTCGTCGTCGAAGCCGGGGTGCGCCCAGGTCTCGTAGCGAGCCAGATGGCGGCCCGATTCCCGCACCGCCGCGGCCACGAAGGGTCCGTGGTCGAGTCGGTAGCGGCGCAGCCTCAGATCGCCGGCCGCCAGCGTGGAAGGCATCGACATGTTCTGAGGGTAGGCCACCCCCTTGCGCGGTCGGCCACAGCGGGCCATCATGCCCGTCCCATGGCCGATCCCCTCCCCCCGCGGCCAATCGGATGGCCCCCGACCGGGCACCGACTCCGTTCTCGGCCGCCGCCATCGCCGCCGCCTGCCTGCCGCATCGTCTCCCGGTTCTGGTTTGCCGCAACAGTGCCGGGGCCGGCCCCGCCTACAGCTTGCGAACCCGCTTGCCGATCAACGAGCGGACCTTCTCGAGCGACGGCGGCGGCCCGGTGCGCACCTGCTTGCCGTCGATGGACACCTCATCGGCCACCCCCCATTCGGCGACGGCATCGTGGGTGGAGGTGTCGATCTCGCGATAGACCACCCGGTCGCCGAATTCAGCGGCCGCCCGCCGGGCCCGTTCTGCCACCAGGTTCGCCGACATGCACCAGCCCGAACTGAAGACCGTGACGTCGACCTTGCCCGGGGTCGGCTCCGGGAGCCGGGTGCCCCGTTCGACCCAGCGCGGTGGGACGGCGCCGTCGACGAAGGGCTTCCACAGCATCACCGCCACGCCCTGCCGGTCGGCGGTTTGGTAGCCATGCTTGCGGAACCAGGACGCTCTCATCCACACCGGGATGGCAAGTCCCCAGGCCGCCATCCCCGTGGCTCCCAGGTCCCGAGCATCCGACTCGGCGGCTTCGAGGAGCGCCGTCCCCATGCCTCGGCGCTGGAAGTCCCCGCGGCCCTGGGGGTGGCCGTGCACCCAGATGCACAGGATCAGGTAGAGGCCCTCGCCGTCCGCCCACGACTCCTCGATGGGAGGTACTGGATCATGCCCCCGACCTCGCCCGAGTCGTCGAGCGCCAGTTTGGCCCGCAACCCCCGCTCCAGGAATCGATCGACCCAGCAGGTCCGCCGGGAGCCCGCCTCGGCCGCCTCATCCGACCAGTCCTCCAGGCATACCGAGAACAAATCACGATGCTCATCGGTCAGATCGATGACCTGCACGCCTCACCTCCGGGTGCTCGGAAGGCTAGGCGGTGCCGACCACGTCGTCCCGGCCCTTGGGGTCCGGCCGCCTCCCACTCGGATGGGGAGGAACAGGAAGCCGAGGCCTCCAACGACATACACCCACCCTGGGCCAGCGTGGATAGACGTCACCAGAGCCTCCGCCCGCTGGCATTCCATCCGTCAGGCGTCTACGTGACTCTCCGGCATCGGGCGGTCGCACACGCGGGGACACCCGCCGCGGCCTAGCCTTCATCCCAGGTCGGATCGAGGTGTTCGCAGGACTGGTGCGATCGGGAGGGAGGAGCCATGCACCGGCACTGCCGTCGTTCACCCGCCTGTGTGCTCGCCGCCGGGTCCCTGCTCATAGCGGCCTGCAGCGGCAACCCTGCCGACGGCGCACCGGCACCGAGCGACGGCGGCACCGTGGCGGCCGCGGCGCCGACGCCTTTGCTCGTGCCGAGTGGCACCGCGGCCGGCTGCGTCGGCGATGCCGCCGAGGGGTTCCTCAGTGACGGCGACCTGGTCGACGACGACTACTGGCTGGCCGATTGGAACTACCTTCAGTACGCCCGATGGGTCTTCCACGACACGGTCGACGAAGGCAGCTTCGTTCTCGATTTCGAGATGTCCGCTGCGTACTCCGACGAACGCCTTCCCGGCTCCCCGGCGGAGTTCTGGCTCACCTACGGCGCCGCCTACGAGAGCGACCTCGGCCCAGCCGCCGACGCTCCTTTGTGGGTCGAGCTGCCGAACAGCACTCCCCCCGGCCAGCCCGCCGACTACGCGGTGGCGGGCACGGTCACCCTCAACACCGGCGCCCTCCCTCACTCTGCCGACGGCATCTGGGTGCGGATCGACCGACCCAACTACGACTACCAGATCGCCGTCAACGAGATGAGCGTCACCATTCGGGACCCCGCCTGCGCCGGCTCCGAGGAAGGGAGCGAGACGACCCTGCCACCCTCGACCAGCTCGACGACCACCAGCAGCTCGACAACGACCACGACGACGGAGCCCGGGACCGCGCTGGATGCCCTGCCGCCGATGGTGGTCTCCCTCGGCGACTCCTACATCTCGGGTGAGGCGGGCCGCTGGGCGGGCAATGTCGATTGGCTCTACGAGTACCTGCTCGTCGACACCGGCGCCGACGCCTACAACGACGCGCCGGGGGGACAGAGCGAGCAGATGGCGGGCTGCCATCGGTCGGAATCAGCGGCCGTCGGCATCGGCCGGGCGGAGGATGGAACGGTCGTCGTCTCCCGGAACCTGGCATGCTCGGGTGCCCGCACCTACACGAATGGCGGCAAGCCCGGGGTGGACAGATGCACCAGCGCTACCGGGGCGACGGAGTGGAACCGCTACCAGTACCAGACGTTGCAGATCCCCGGGCCTGTCCAACGAGGTACCTTCCCTGTGCCGTACGACTGCAACGGCGTCACCGGTCAAGTGGAGTCGTTGCGCCAGCTGCTGGAGCAGGTGGACGGCCAGTACCACATCGAGATGGTCGTGGTGAGCATCGGGGGCAACAACTTCGACTTCTCCGGGATCGTCGAGCAGTGCGTGAAGGATTTCTTGGCCGGGCGCGACTGGGACATGCATTGTGCTGCCCATGTGTTCGGACAGTGCGTCCTCTGGTGGCCGGTCTCTGAGGACTATTGCAGCGACGATGCCATCGCCGACAACGTGACCACCACCGACAACCTGACGCTCAGACAGGCCGAGATCACCGCCTCGCTGCGGGACATCCGGACGGTGATGGCCGGTGCCGGCTACACCGACGACGACTGGACCATGCTCGTCAACACCTATCCGTCGCCGATCCCCGACAGCGACGAGTTCCGCTACATCGAGACGGGGTGGTCCCGCCAGACCACGGGCGGTTGCGGATTCTGGGATGAGGACGCCGATTGGGCCAACTCGGTCGCCCTCCCCAACATCACGGCCACCATCAGGAGTGCAGTCGCGTCGCTTGGCGCGCCGAACGTCGAGGTGCTCGACCTGAAGGATGCGTTCCTCGACCGGCGGCTCTGCGAAGACGACGTCTACCACGCCGGAACCTTGCTGGGAGCCCTCAGCTGGACCACACCCAACGCCGTCAACCTCTCCGAGTGGGTGCAGGAGATCCGCGGCGTGCTCAGCGAGGGCGGCGCGATCGACGTGCCCCCGTTCGACAAGAACGAGTCCTTCCACCCCAACTACTGGGGTCAGCTGGCGATTCGAAGCTGCATCCGCCAGGCGTACAACAACGGCGACCCCATCGGCGGTCGGTGCGTGCGGGCGGGCAACGGACTCACCAACCTCGGAGAGCCGAAGATGGACGTCGTCCCTTAGGACTCGAAGCCCGGCCCGAATCTGATCGACGTCGTCGGCGGCCTCCTGCAAACGGTGGCCCTGGATGATGCCGGGCACTGGATCGATACCTGAGGCGTCACCCG
>JAHJML010000139.1 GCA_018821365.1 Actinomycetota bacterium
GGGCGGGAGCGGGGGCGGGGGCGGGAGCGGGCGCCGGGGCCGGAGCCGGGGCCGGGGCCGCCACCGGAGCAGGAGCCGGAGTCGGAGCGGCTACCGGGGCGGGAGCGACCGTCTGGGCGGGAGCAGGAGCGGGAGCGGGTACCGTAGCCACCGGCGCCGTAAATCTCGCATCGATGAAGCCCTGGACGTCCTTGCGGGTGATCCGGCCTTCCCGGCCGCTGCCGGTCACGGCGGAGAGGTCGACCCCGTGTTCGGCGGCCAACTTGCGGACGACCGGAGACAGCATCCCGAGATCGGTGCCGGAGGGGGCGGGGGCCGCCGCCACGATCTCGACCTCGGCGACGGCCGCGGCCGGAGGGACCGGGGGAACCGGAGCAACCGGAGGCACCGGAGCAACCGGAGGCACCGGAGCAACCGGAGGCACCGGAGCAACCGGAGGGACCGGAGCAACCGGAGGGACCGGGGGAACCGGAGCAACCGGCGGAACCGCGGCAGGAGCAGGCACCGGAGGCGCCACAGGCGCAGCAGGCATCTCAGGAGCAGCAGCAGGTGCCGCGGGCGAGGCCATCTCGGCGGCAGTGGCAATCACCGCAAGGGCGGCGCCCACCGGCACCGTCTGCCCCTCGGGGACCAGGATCTCGGTCAGCACGCCGGAAACCGGCGAGGGGACCTCGGTGTCGACCTTGTCGGTCGAGATTTCGACGAGTACTTCGTCTTCGGCGACCGTGTCGCCCGCTTGCTTCGCCCAACGAAGGATCGTCCCCTCCGTGACCGTCTCCCCCAACTGGGGCATCGTCACCGTGAACGACATCTCTCCTGCCTCCTGCTTCGGTGCTTCGAGTGTACGGACCCTGATCGATTGTTCCGAGTTCTTCGGGGTCCGGGCGCCGGCCTCAGTGGAGCGATCGCCCGGCCGCCGCCATCAGGGTCTCCCCGATCGCCTCCGCCAGCGTCGGATGGGCGTGGATGAAGGCGGCCGCCTCCGAGGGAAGCGCCTCCCAGCCGACCATGTACATCAACTCGTGGATGATCTCGCCCGCCGCCGGACCGACCACGGTGGCCCCGAGGATGGGGCCGTCCTTCTCGACCACCAGTTTGACGGTCCCCTCCGCCCGGCCCTGGATCAGCGCCCTCGCCACGCCGGCGAACCCGTGGGAGTGCTTCTCGACCCGGTAACCCGCCTCGGTGGCCTGGGCCTCGGTGAGGCCCACCGAGGCGACCTCCGGGTCGCTGTAGACGATGAGGGGGATCACCCGATAGTCGGGCGGGGCGGTGGTGCCGGTGGCGATGTGGGTGATGGCGGCGATCCCCTCGGCGAAGCCGGCGTGGGCCAACTGCGGGGTGCCGGCGACGATGTCGCCCACCGCGTAGAGGCCCGGTTCGGCGGTTTGCATGGTCGATGGGTCCACCCGGACGAAGCCACGATCGATCACCGCCCGGGTGGCCCCCACCCCGATGCCCTCCACGACCGGCGCCCGGCCCACGGCGACCAGCACCACATCCACTTCGACGGCCCGACCGCCGAAGGGAACCGTGACCCCGGTGTCGGTGATCACGGCCGCATCGACCCCGGTGGCGGTGTGGATGTCCACCCCGCGAGCCGCCAATGCCCTGGTCAGCAGGCGGGAGGCCTGAGGCTCGAGACCGGGAACCACCTGATCCATCATCTCGAACAGATGGACGGTGGACCCGACATCGGTCAGCATCGACGCGAACTCCACGCCGATCGCCCCCGCCCCGATGATCGCCACCCGGTTGGGCCGCGAGGTCCAGTCGAGTGCGTGGTCGCTGGTCACGATCCGATAGCCGTCGATCTCGTAGCCGGGGATGC
Source organism: Actinomycetota bacterium (assembly GCA_018821365.1). GTDB lineage: Bacteria > Actinomycetota > Acidimicrobiia > Spongiisociales > UBA11373 > JAHJML01. The sequence goes on from JAHJML010000139.1 coordinate 1,832, forward strand.
CCCTGGGCACCGAACCGGTGGCGAGGATCACGGTGCGGGCCTCGATCCGCTGAGTGGACCCGTCGTGCATGGCCACGTCGACGATGCCGGAGGCGGCCAGTCGTCCGCTGCCCTCGAACACGTCCACCTTGCGCTGCTTCAGGAGGCCGGTGAGGCCGCCGTGGAGACGGTCGACGATGCCGTTCTTGCGTGCCAGAGCCACCGTCCAGTCGAGGGTGGGAGGCGACGAGATCACCCCGAACTCGGCGGCGTGGGCGACCTCCGCAAAGACCTCGGCCGTCTGCAGCCACGACTTGGCCGGAATGCAGCCGCGATGCAGGCAGGTGCCGCCCACCAGTTCCCTCTCCACCAGAGCGACGCTCAACCCGAAGTTGTGGGCGTACAGCGCGGCGGCGTATCCGCCCGGACCTCCTCCGATGATCGCTACGTCGTACACGATGCCTCCATTGGACCGGCTCAACCGGCGAGGTTAGCGGCCACCGCCTGCCACCCCACCCGCCCGGGTACGCTGTCCGCCGTGCAAACCCGCTATCTCCTGCTGGCGTCCCTGGTGACCCTCTTCGCCATCCTGGCCGCCTCGGCGATCTGGTTCCTCATGGCCGGGTGATCCGGTGCACGTCACCATCCCGACCGGCGACGGCCTGGACCTCGAAGCCGTCTGGGATCTCCCTGCCGAGCCGCCCAGCATGGCCGTCGTGCTGTGCCATCCCCATCCCCTGATGAGAGGATCCATGGACGCCCCGCTCATCCGGGGGATCGCGGCGACCATGGCCGGCGCCGGCTTTGCGGTGTTGCGATTCAACTTCCGCGGCGTTGGGCGCAGCGAGGGCGGTTGGAGCGGAGGGACCGGCGAGATCGAGGACGTGGCGGCGGCGGTGTCGACTGCCGATGCGGCCCATCCCGACCTCCCGGGAGCCATTGCCGGATGGTCGTTTGGCGCCCACACCGCACTCCGGTGGCAGGTGAGAGCCGGCGACACCCGCCCTTACGCCGGAATCGCTCCCCCGATCAGCCTGACGGGAGACAGCGATCTGCCCCTGCCGGTCGCCCTCCCGCCTGCCGACCGCCTCTTCGTCATCGGAGACCGCGACCAGTTCACCACGGTCGCCGACCTCGAGGGCTACGCAGCCGAGGCAGGGGCCCGGTTCGAGGTGATGGCCGGCAGCGATCACTTCTTCGCCTTCCGGGAACGGCAGGTGGCCGATCTCCTGATCGGCCACTTCTCACCAACCGGGTAGCCCGCCCGTGAGGCGGCTCACCGGGGGTGGAAGCCCCGGTTGCGGGCCTCGGCGAGGGTATCGGGGCCGAACGACGAGAGCAGCGCCCGCCCCAGCAGATCCTCGGCCGCCAACCGCTTCTCCAATTCGGCGAACTGGGCATCGTCGTCGCAGTCGTAGGCGATCATCCGTTCGCGAACCCCGATGAACCGCTTGTCCGGGAATCGTCGCAATCGACCCATCACACCTCCTCGTTCGACCCTACCCGATCAGGGATCGACGATCGTGATGGTCGAGGTGATCCCCCCCGATTCGGCGGTCAGCATGATCGTCCCCCGCAGATCGAGCCTGCTGAAGCGAATGATCCACCCATCCCCCTGGGATGCCGACTCGTCGACGAGGTAGCCGCTGCTCACCAGGCCTATGGAGTAGCCGCTGACGGCTTCGACCAGTGATCCCGAAGTGGTCAGCGCCAGGTCTATCTGGTTGCGGGCCGGGTCCACCGTGCTCTCGCCGATGACGGCACCCGGGGGGATCGGGAACCCGTCGGGCATCTCGGCCGGGATCACCCCGGTGACCGGGCCGTCATCGTCGAGCGTCGTGCGGTCGAGGATGATCCAACCCGCCAACACCAGCAGGGCAGCCGCCATGCCGGTCAGCGCCACCGTCACCACGCCGCGATTGCGCAAGAGAGCGCCGACGCTGCGGAGCCTCACATCCGCCCCCCCGCCGCCGCCCGGTAGGCGAGCGACGGCATCGGCTCGCCCACCGCCAGCACCACCGCCGGCCGCTCGCCCGGCATCAACCGACCCGCCCGCAGTTCACCAGGGGCCACCGAGAGCCACCCCGACAGGAGAGAGCGGATCATGGCCCGGCGGAGGCCGTCAGACCCGGGGCGGTTCACGGTATCCCCCGAACACGGACTTCATGGCGTCCACGATCTCGCCTTCGGATGCCCTGGCTCTGGCCGCCGCGACGATCAACGGCATCAGGTTCTGATCGTCTCCGGCGGCGGCCGCGGTGAGGGCGGCCAGGGCGGCGGCCGCGGCACCCTCGTCGCGGGCGGACCTCACCTCCCCGACCCTGCGGCGCTGGTCGCTCTCGACGTCGGCGCCGATGTGGAGGATCTCGAGCGGCTGCTCGTCTTCTGCCACGTACTTGTTGACTCCCACGATGACCCGCTCCCCGGAGGTCACCGCCTTCTCGAACTCGTAGGCGCTGTCGGCGATGGCCGTCTGGAACCACCCCTCGTCGATCCCCCGCAGCACCCCCTCGAGCATCGAGCCGTCGCCGATCCGATCGATGTGGCCGAGCAATTCCTCGATCTGTGCCTCCATGCGGTCGGTCATCTGCTCGACGAACCAGGACCCGCCCAACGGGTCGATCACGTCGGCGACACCGGTCTCTTCCATCAGCACCTGCTGGGTGCGCAGGGCGATCCCGGCCGCCCGTTCGGTGGGGAGGGCGTAGACCTCGTCGAGCGCATTGGTGTGGAGGCTCTGGGTGCCGCCCATGGTGGCGGCGAGCGCTTCGATCGCCGTCCTGACGACGTTGTTGTCGGGTTGCTGGGCGGTCAGGGAGACCCCGGCCGTCTGGGTGTGGAACCGCAGCTTCTGCGACCGATCGTCCTTGGTGTGATACCGGTCCTTCATCCACCGCGCCCAGATACGGCGGGCCGCCCGGAACTTGGCGATCTCCTCGAAGAAGTCGATGTGCGCATCGAAGAAGAAGGAGAGGCGCGGGGCGAACTCGTCGATGTCCATGCCCGCCTGCACCCCGGCCTCCACGTAGGCGAACCCGTCGGCGAGCGTGAAGGCCGCCTCCTCGGCGGCCGTCGCCCCCGCCTCGCGGATGTGATAGCCGCTGACCGAGATGGTGTTCCACTGGGGGACCCGGTCCCGGCAGAACGACATCATGTCGGTGATCAGCCGCAGATGGGGGCGGGGCGGGTAGATCCACTCCTTCTGAGCGATGTACTCCTTGAGGATGTCGTTCTGGAGCGTGCCCCGCAGATCGGTCCAGGCGACCCCCTGCTCCTCGGCCGCCACCAGCAGGAAGGCGAACAGCACCTGGGCCGGGCCGTTGATCGTCATCTACACCGAGACCTTCCCCAGTGTGATCTGGTCGAACAGCGCCACCATGTCATCGGCGGTGTCGACGGCCACCCCGCAGTGGCCGACCTCGCCGAGTGCCATCTCGGCGTCGGAGTCGATCCCCATCAGCGTCGGCATATCGAAGGCCACCGAGAGGCCGTGCTGGCCCTGCGCCAAGAGATGCCGGAACCGCTGGTTGGTGTCGGCCACCCCGGCAAACCCGGCGAACTGACGGATGGTCCACGGCTTGCCCCGGTACCCGGTGGCGTGGATGCCGCGGGTGTAGGGGAACGACCCCGGATATCCGACGTCCTCGGGAGGTTCGCCGTCTCCGGGCACCCCCAGCGCCGGCACCTCCTCGAACGACAGCGTGACGTAGCGATCGCGCCGCTTCCGGCCGGCCTGGTAGGCCTGCTCCCATTCGCGTCGGCTCACCTGTCGCTCCCCTCCTCGGCAGCACTCACGGTGACAAGGGCTCCGCACATCGGGCACGGCGCCGTCTCCACCGCCCCCACGATGAAGCGGAACCCGCACCCCCCGCAGACGACCCGGGGGGAGGGAGCCTCCGGCTCCGGCGGCGGGGGCGGAGCCACGATACCGGGCTCGCCCGATTGCCGCCTGACCTCGTTGGCCGACACGCAGGAGGGACATGCGAACCTGCCCTCGGAGGGGACTTCGAACTGGACCCGGCATTGCCCGCAGCGCACGATCACGATGCTTCCTCCTCGACGATCTCCCCGACCGCGCCGATCGACACCAGGTAGGCGGCCTCCAGGTCCACCACGGCGGCCACGTCTTCGCTCCGCCATCCCAGACCTCGCTCCTCCGATTGGCGGCAGATGAAGGCAACCGCCTCGGGTCCGCCCAGGACCGGGATCGACGCACCGCTCCTGGCCACCACGACCTGGCTGTGGTAGGTCGACCACTCGAGCATGGATCGGACGTCCGCGACGGTGATCCGCCCCGACACCGGTTCCCCGAGGCGTGCCGCCACGAACTCGACGGCCTCGTCCACCAGGTAGAGCGCCTGCTCCGGCCGCCCGGGGCGGCGGGCCTCCTGCCACATCATGGCTGCACCGACCGCCAGCAGCACGGCCAACAAGATCGCACCGACGGCTACGACACCCATGGGGCAATCGTACAAGCGAAGCGAACCGGACTCAGCGTGACCGCTTGGGCATGGGGACCGGCTGCACCAAACGCCACCGGATGGGGGTCGCCCCCGAGAACTTGCAGAGTGGGGCAGGCTCGGCGGGGAGCAGCAAGAGGCGATGGCCGTGCTCGTCGACGTAGAACCCCGGGGTTGGTGCCGGCTGTCCCGATGAGATGACGATCATGGCGACCTCCCGACTTCCGTTTCGACCGCCCCGCCGCCGCCCTCGAGAGCACGCCGGTGCGGAAGTGGCCATCTTGCCCCATAATCGCACGCACCAAACCGGAGGGCGCCTTGCGCACACAGACCGTCAGCACCTTTTTCGCCCTGAGCGCCATCGTGATCCTGGCGGTGGCGGCCATCCTGGCAGTGGTGTGGGCGGCGGCGGGGCGCTCGGGGACGGCCGCCGGGTGGCGGGACACCGTGGTCGCCTCGCTCGGGCCCCGCAGCCTCACCTACGCCTGGGGGGTGGCCCTGACCGCCACCCTCGGCAGCCTGTACTACTCGGAGATCGCCGGCTTCATCCCCTGCGAGTTCTGCTGGTACCAGCGGATCGCCATGTACCCACTGGCCGTCGTCCTCGGGATCGCCGCCTACCGCAAGGACCGGGCCTTCTGGCGCTACGGTCTCCCGGTCGTAGCGATCGGGTCGGCCCTCTCCGCCTACCACTACCTGATCCAGTGGTTCCCCGGCCTCGCCGCATCCTCCTGCAGCGCAACGGCACCCTGCACGGGCAGGTGGGTGTGGGAGTTCGGGCTCGTCTCGATCCCATTCATGGCCCTGGCGTGCTTCGTCGCCATCGGGTGGCTGTTGATCATCGGGCGGACTGCCGCCGCAGATAGCGACTGAGACCCCCTACTCTCCCGCCGATCACAGGAGGACCACCGTGACTGCCAGGCAACCCGCCAAGCCATCCCCGGCCGCCCCGAGCGGCCGCCGCCTGCCGCTGGGACTCATCCTCGGCGGCGTGTTCACCGTGCTGCTGATCGTCACGGTATTCCTGACCCTCGGGAACGACGGCAGCACGGCCGGCGACGTGAGCGCCCTCCCCGACGAGTACGGCACCCCCACGGTGGATGGGGCACTCCCGCAATTGGATGACTCCGGCGAAGACCCGGCCATCGGCACCGCCGCCCCGGTGGTGGCCGGCGCCGACTTCGACGGCACCCCGGTCTCGATCACCAGCGACGGCCGGGCCAAGGTCGTTCTCCTGGTCGCCCATTGGTGTTCCTTCTGCCGCAACGAGGTCCCGTGGGTGAGCGAGTGGCTGGAAACGACCGGCACCCCCGATGGAGTCGACTTCTACGGGGTGGCTACTGCCATCGACAGGAATCAGGTCAACTGGCCCCCATCCGCCTGGCTGGATCGGGAGGGGTTCTCCGCCCCGGTGCTGGTGGACGACCGCAGCAACAGCATCGCCAACGCATTCGGACTCCCCGCCTACCCCTACTGGGTGTTCATCGATGCCGAGGGGAACATCGCCGCTCGTCTGTCCGGGGGCATCAGCGCGGCGGTCCTCGACGAGATCGTCGCTAGCCTCGCCCAAGCATGACCGACACTCCGGACCTCGAGGGTGAGGCGATGACAGGCCCGTCGCCCGAGTCGCCCCGGCCCGACTTCATGGGTCCGGAGTTGCTGGTGGGCGGGGGCGGCCGAGCCGACGACCCGGCCGGCGGCGACACCGGGACGGATGCCCCATCGCCGTCCGGGGGGTCCGGCACCCCGCCGCGCCGTGCCTGGATACCGATCTCGATCGCCGGGGCACTCCTGGTCGGCATCGGCCTCGGCATCGGCGGCACCCTGCTGGTCACCGGCGGCGACACCGGCTCGGCACAACCGGAGGCTCAGGCCGCCGCCGGCCCCGGCAACGGGTCGGGCACCGCCTCCCAGATCACCCTGCCGCAGGTGGACGGCGGCGACCCGGACGCCTTCGGGACCGTCGAGATCACCGGCACCGCCCTCCCCCGCCTGGACGGCAGCACCGATCTGGCCGTCGGCATGGCGGCTCCCACATTGAGCGGCTTCGACTTCGAGGGCAACCCGGTGGCCGTCACCAACGACGGGCGCGCCAAGATCGTGCTGCTGCTCGCTCACTGGTGCCCCTACTGCCAGGAAGAAGTTCCGGTGGTGCGCGACTGGGTCGAGGCGGCCGACATCCCCGACGACGTCGACGTCTACTCGGTGGTCACCCTGACCGACTTCACCCGCGGCAACTATCCGCCACGTACCTGGCTGGAGCAGGAGGGTTGGAACGTCCCCCTGATCGTCGACGACTCCAACGACTCGGCGGCACAGGCATTCGGGCTCAATGCCGTCCCCTTCTGGGTCCTCATCGACGCAGACGGCACCATCGCCGGCCGCGGCGCCGGCGGCGGCATCCCCGCCGACGCCCTCGATGCGATCGCCCGGCAGTTGTCGGCTACCGCCGCTCCCTCCGAATAGGCGAGCCGCCACCCGATACCCTGCCTCGCGATGGAGATAGGAGCACCATGGACTTCGGCTTGATGACCGAGCCCCAGTTGGGGATGACCTACGACGAGTTGGCGGGGGCGGCCCGCTTCGCCGAACGGATCGGCCTGTCGGTGTTCGCCCGCTCCGACCACTACGACTTCCCCGCCTTCGAGGGCCCCCATGCCACCGATGCCCTTGCCACCCTGGCCGGACTGGCCCGCGACACCAGGAGCATCCAACTGTGCGTGATGGTGTCGCCCATCACCTTCCGCCATCCCGGTGTGATCGCCAAGACGGCGGCGACCATCGACGAGATGTCACACGGCAGGCTGCTGCTGGGGGTGGGGACCGGATGGATGCCGGAGGAGCATGAACTGCTCGGAATGGACTTCCCCGAACTCGGCGAGCGGTTCGACCGATTCGAGGAAGCGCTCCAATACCTCCGGGCTGCCTTCGGTCCCGGAGACGGCGGGTTCTCGGGCGACTACTACACGCTGGCCGCCCGCCCACTGCGGCCCAAGCCCTCCGGGATCGAGATCGTGGTCGGTGGCGGCGGCGCCCGGCGGACACCCCGCCTGGCGGGGACCTATGCCGACGAGTTCAACGTGTTCACCGCGCCCCCCGCCGAGATGGCAGAGCGGATCGAGCGCGCCAGATCCGCCGCCGGGGCGGCCGGGCGGGATCCATCCGCCCTGCGGATCAGCATCATGGGCCCGGCCGTCGTCGGCACCGACGAGTCCTCCTATCGCAGCAACCTGGAGCGGATCGCCGCCGCCCACCCGTTCGGCCGGAGCGCCGCAGAGATCGAATCCCGCCTGCTCCAGCAGGGCCTCCCGGTCGGCACCGGAGCACCCGTCCGGGAAGCCGTGGCCGCTCTCGAGGCCGGCGGAGTCGACCGCTTCTACGTCCAGCACTTCGGCCCCTTCGACGAGGACCTCATGGAGGACCTGTTCGCGGCCCTGCGGGGCTGAGACCGCCGGCGCCGCCGATGGAGGAGCACCGCCTTCCGGTTTCCGGCGGGCCGCCGATATGCTGGCGGCCATGCCCGAAGCACCCCTGCTCGTCATCGACGGCCTGCGCGCCGCCGTCGGAGGCACCGAGATCCTCAAGGGCGTCACCCTGACCGTCCGGCGCGGCGAGATCCACGCTCTCATGGGGCCCAACGGATCCGGCAAGTCGACCCTGGCGAACGTGCTGATGGGCCATCCCGCCTACACCGTCACCGGAGGACGGGTGATGTTCCTCGGCGAGGACATCACCGGATGGACCCCCGACCAACGGGGCCGCGCCGGCATCTTCCTGGCATTCCAGTACCCCGAGGAGATCCCGGGCGTCTCGGTGGTCAACTTCCTCCGCAGCGCCCTCTCCAACCGCACCGGGACCGACTACACGGTGCTCGAGTTGCGCCTCAAGGTGATGGACACCATGAAGGAACTGGGGATGGACTCCTCGTTCGCCGATCGGTACCTCAACGAGGGCTTCTCCGGAGGGGAGCGGAAGCGCAACGAGGTGCTCCAAATGGCGGTCCTGCAACCCGAACTGGCCGTCCTCGACGAGACCGACTCCGGCCTCGACATCGATGCACTCCGCACCGTCGCCGAGGGCGTGTCCAAGGTCGCCTCACCCGAGAAGGGCTTCTTGATCATCACCCACTATCAGCGCATGCTCGACTACATCACCCCTGACGTCGTCCACGTCTTCGTCGACGGCCGCATCGCCCAGACCGGGGACGCCTCCCTCGCCAACCGGATCGAAGAGGACGGCTACGACGCCTTCCGCACCGGGGCCGCCTGATGAGACACCGTTTGTCAACCTCCGAGTTCAGATCGGTGTTCAGATGGATGTCAGGCGGCTTTTCGGAGCGCGCGGTTGCGGTTGGCGACGTGGGTGTTCTCGTCGTAGGTGACGCCGCGGGTGAGACAGTGCCAGAGGA
>JAHJML010000140.1 GCA_018821365.1 Actinomycetota bacterium
ACGCTGGTGTGCAGGCCCCGCTCCGACATCAGGTAGGCGGTGATCCGCTCGATCTCGTCGGGCGGGCAGCCGTGCATGGTGCTGAGGGTGACGTTGTCCGAGAGCCGGGGCGGGATGTCGAGTCCGGCAACGGCCGGGTAGCGCGCCGCCACCAGGCCGACGTAGCGGCCCAGGTACTCCGAGGCGTCGCCCATCGTGTCGAGGAACCACTGGACGTTGGGCTTGCGGATGCCCTCCAGGTTGTAGCCGACGCTCATGTTGAAGATCACCCCGGGCCGGTCGCCCGGGAACCCGAGGGCATGGTGGAGGGCGTGGATCAGCACCCAGGCCCGCAGGTACTCGTCGAAGGACTCGTACACCTTGAGTTCCTGGGACCACTCGACGTTGTAGCCCTCGTCCTGGGCGTCGATGCAGGGCTTGTTCACCTCGAGCTCGTCGAGGGTCTGCACCGTCTTCAGCTCGATGAAGCGGGCCCCGCACAACCAGGCCACGATGATGTTCTGGGCCATCTGGGTGTGGGGCCCGGCCGCCGCCCCGAACGGGCTCTCGAGCGGCTGCCCGTACACCGACAGCCGGAAGGCGTCATCGGCCTCGGGCGTGAAGAACAACCGGCGGGGGATCCCGAAGATCGACCCCTGCTGCTCCAACTCGTCGAACACCCAGTCGGTGAGTTGCTCCATGGTGAGGGGGTGGAAGCGATCGGACATGGGACCTCCTCAGGACCTCACAGGCGGGCGTGGAGCCGGGCCGCCTGCTCGGCGGCCCTGGCGCGGATCTCGTCGGCATCCACCCGGGTCGGCTTGCCGTCGGTGAAGACCACCTCTCCGTCCACCTCGATCTCGAGGGGACGGACCCCGGGGGTGAAGGCGAGGTGCCATGGGTCCATCGGGTCGTAGGACCAGGTGACCCGGTCCTCCGCCGCCTCGGGGACCAGCCTCCACCCGTTCTCGAGCCATCCCCAGGCGGGGTCGGGTCCGGTGGTGACGTCCACGGATCGGTGCAGGACGTAGGCGAGGCGGAACTCCTCGATCATGTTGCCGCCGATGCCATCGGTCCCCAGCACGACGGGGTTGGTGAACCGCATCGGGCGGGCATAGCCCACCGCGTTGTTGAGGTTGGAGCGGGGGTTGTGGAGGATGGTGCCGGGGAGGCCGTGGTCGTCGGCGAGATGGACGCCATGGGCCAGCAGCCAGTCGTCCTTGGCGAGTCCCGCCAGGCGGGCGGGCGCATCGACGTCGTCGATCCCCTCCGCTACGTGGACGTGTACCCCGGCCCCCAGGTCGGCCGCCAGGCCGGCGGCGGCCTCCAGCGTCTCGTCGCTGCAGGTGAAGGCGGCGTGGATGCCGACCAGTCCCCGGCCGCCCCCCTCCAGGAAACGGCGGTTCTCCTCCAGCCCGCGGCGGGCGCCGTCGGGCCCGTGGCGGTCGGTGACCCCGTAGGCGCACACCACCCGCACCCCCACCTCGGCACAGGCCTCGGCGATGACGTCGAGCGACCCCTCGATGGCGCCGGGCGACTCGTGATGATCGACGATCGCCGTGGTCCCCTGCTCCAGCGCCTCCAGCGCGCCCAGCATGGCCGACCAGCGGATCATGTCGAGGTCGAGGGCCGTGTCGAGCCGCCACCAGATCTGCTCCAGAATCTCCTGGAAGCTCGTCGCCACCTTGGGCGGGGCGGGCATGCCCCGCGCCAGCGCCGAGTACAGATGGTGATGCCCACACACCAGACCGGGCGTCACTGCCGACATCTCACACCTCCGGGTCGGCTCCCAAACTACCCGCCCGGACCGTTTCCGCCGCGCCGGCCTACCCCAGGCCGGTGCGCCGATTGAACTCGGTGATGAGTCGGTCGATCTCGGGCACCATCGCCTGGATCGACGTCCAGTAGTCGGGATCGTGCCACTGGGCCTGGATCTCCTCGTAGGTCTTGCCCTGCTGCTCGACCCAGGTGTAGTACTTGAGGTTGTGGATTCGCTTGCGGCCGTAGTGGTCGAACTCCTCGACCCAATCCACGGTGGTCCCCAGCAGGTGGCGGTGATAGGCGGCCGCCGCCTCCAGTGGGCCGAAGTCGCCTTCCTCGGCCTGCAACTCGGTCACCCGACTCTCGTACATCTCCATCGAGTCGGTCAGCACGGTGAGCACCACGTCGTTGGAGGTCAACTCGTACCACTTGGCGAACTTGATCGCCGACAGGACGTTGCTGATGCCGCTGATGCCTAGCAGTGGGAGTTGCTCGATGAAGGCGGCCGGGACCCCCTGATCGGCCAGGTACCGGCGGCCGGCCGGTTCGTTGAACAGGCGCATCACCGCCATCGGGGCGGCGTCGTCGATGGCCACCACCATGTCGGTGTTGCGGCTGTTGTGGATCCACGGCACGTGCTTGTCGCCGATCCCCTCGATGCGGTGGGCGCCGAAGCCGTTCTGGAGCAGCGTCGGGCACTGCAGTGCCTCGCTGGCAGCGATCTTGAGGCCGGGGAACACCTGTTTGAGGTAGTCGCCGCTGGCGATGGTGCCCGCCGACCCGGTGGCCGACACCAGGCCGGCCACGTTGGCGCCGGGGGCGGCAGCGGCCGCCGCCTCCACGAAGGCGGGGCCGGTGATGGCGTAGTGCCACAGGTAGTTGCCGAACTCGTCGAACTGATTGAAGATGACGACGTCCTCGCCGGACTGCCGCAACTCCTTGCACTTGTCGAAGATCTCCTTGACGTTGCTCTCGCTGCCGGGGGTCTTGATGGTCTCCCCCGCCGCCTTGGCGAGCCAGTCGAAGCGCTCCTGGCTCATCCCCTCGGGGAGGATCGCCACCGAGTCGCACGCCAGCAGCGCCGAGTCGTAGGCGCCGCCGCGGCAGTAGTTGCCCGTTGAAGGCCACACCGCCTTCTGGGTGGTCGGGTCGAACTGCCCGGTCACCAGGCGGGGCACCAGGCACCCGAAGGCGGCCCCGACCTTGTGGGCCCCGGTCGGGAACCACTTGCCCACCAGGGCGACGATCCTGGCCTCGACACCGGAGATCTCCGGGGGGATCTCGATCCAGTTGACGGGGCCGAAGCCGCCGCCGGATGCCACCGGCTCGTTGTGCCAGGTGATCCGCCACAGGTTGCGGGGATCGATGTCCCAGAGGCCAACGCCGCCCAGCGACTCGGTGACCGACGCCGGGATCAGGGACGGGTCGCGCATCTGGGCGAAGGTCGGGATGGCGATGTTGCGTTCCCGGGCGCGCTCGACGGTGCGCTCCAGGGTGGCGGCGTCAATGGTCAGATCGATCATGACTCTCCTCGGGACTCTATGTGGGCAGTGTCAACTGGTTCAGTACCCGGTCGAGGGCATCCACCGATGCCTCCACCAGGATCGGTTGGGTGCCGGCGGCTTCGGCGGCGGTCCGGGCGGCGGCGACGTCCTTGAGGCCGCTGCCGGTGTTGATGACCACCACCCGGTCGCCGCCGCCGACCAGGCCGAGTGCGGCGGCTTCGACCAGACCGGCGTAGGCGGCCGCTCCGGCCGGTTCGCCGAACACGCCGCTCCCCCGCGCCATGGACGGGATGGCGGCGAGGATCTGGCGGTCGGACACCGTGACGTAGGCGCCCTCGGTGGCCTCGACGGCCCGGATCGCCTTGATCCGGTCGCGGGGCAGGCCGGCGCTGATGCTGTCGGCCACGGTGGAGGCCGAGATGGGCGGCTTGGTGAGCACGTCCTCCCCACGGGCCCACGCCTCGGCCAGGTAGTTGCTGCCCTCGGCCTGCACCCCGTAGATCCGAGGCATCCGGTCGATCCACCCGAGGGCGGCCAGGTCGGCGAAGCCCTTGTAGACCCCGCCGATGATGCAGCCGTCTCCGACGCTCACGAAGACGGCGTCGGGGGCCTCCCAGCCGAGGTCCTCGGCGATCTCGTAGGAAACCGTCTTCTTGCCCTCGCTCATGTACGGGTTGTAGCCGGTGGTGCGGTTGTACCAGCCGCGGGCGGCGGCGGCGTGCATGCACAGTGCCACCGCATCGTCGTAGACCCCGTCCACCAGCAGCACGGTGGACCCGTAGGCCAGCAGTTGGGTGACCTTGGCCGGCGGCGCCGAAGCCGGGACGAAGATGACGTTGGCCATCCCGACGCTGGCGCAGATCCCGCTGAGGGCGGCGGCGGCGTTGCCGGTGCTGGAGGTGGTGACGATCCGGGCTCCGGCCTCGGTGGCCTTGGCGACCGCCATGGCGCTCGCCCGGTCCTTCAACGAGGCGGTGGGTTGGCGGCCCTCGTCCTTGACCCACACCTCGCCGACCCCGACGGCCTCGGCCAGTCGGGTCGCCGAGTGCATGGGGGTGGAACCGACCAGGATCGGCGGCACCACGGTGGCGGCCTCGACCGGGAGCAGCGGCCGGTAGCGCCACATCCCCCGGCCGGACAGCGAATCGGGGCCGACGGCGGCCCCGATCGCCTCGTAGTCGTAGGCCACGTCGACGATGCCGTCCTCGCCGTGGCGGGGACAAACGTAGTCGATGGCGCCCGGGTCGTACCGCTCTCCGCAGACGAGGCAGTCCAACCCGAGGACGTGCTCCATCAGGCGACGATCCTGGTGCCGGTCTCCCCGGCCACGGCCCGCCCGATGTTGGCCGGGTCGGTGATGATCACTTCCTTGCCTCCCCGCTCCAGGTAGTCGATGGCCGCCTGGATCTTGGGTCCCATCGAACCGGCCGCGAAGTGGGTGCCTTCAGCGAGGGCGGCCTTGGCCTCGGCCAGCGTCAGGCGGTCGACCCACTCCTGCTGGGGGGTGCCGAAGTCGAGCGCCACCTTCTCGACGGCGGTGCTGATGATGAACATGTCGGCGCCCAGCACGTTGGCGAGCAGGCCCGAGGCGTGGTCCTTGTCGATGACCGCCGCGATCCCCTCCAGTTCGCCCTTGGCGTTGCGAACCACCGGGATGCCTCCGCCGCCGACGGTGATGACCACCATCCCGGCGGCGAGCAGTGCCCGCACCGCGGCTTCCTCGACGATCCGGATCGGGCGGGGACTGGCCACCACCCGGCGCCAGCCGCGCCCGGCGTCTTCGACCACGTCCCAGCCCTCTTGGTCGCGGCGGCGGGCCGCCTCTTCGGCGCCCATGAACGACCCGATCGGCTTGCTGGGGTGCTGGAACGCCGGGTCGTCTGCCGACACCTCGACCTGGGTGACCACGGTGGCCACCGTCTTGTCGATGCCGAGATGCAGGAAGTCGTTGGCCAGGTTCTGCTGCAGGGCGTACCCGATGGCGCCCTGGGTGTCGGCGCCGCACACGTCCAGGGGCACCTCGTGCAACTCCTTGGCTGCCAGTTCGGATCGCCGCAGGATGTAGCCCACCTGCGGCCCGTTGCCGTGGGTGATGGCGACGTCCCACCCGTCGGCCACCAGCGTGGCGATGTGGTCGGCGGTCTCACCGGCGGCCCGGTACTGATCCTGGACGGTGACCCGGTCCTTGTCCGGGATCAGCGAGTTGCCCCCGATGGCGATGACGGCGAGTTTGGTCAACTTGGTTCTCCTACATCGTGAGGGCCATGACCGCCTTCTGCACGTGCAGGCGGTTCTCGGCCTCGTCGAATACCACGCTCTGGGGGCCGTCGATGACCGCGTCGGTCACCTCGATATTGCGATCCGCCGGCAGCGGATGCATGAAGATCGCCTCGGGGGCCAGCGATGCCAGCCGGTCGTCGGTGATCCAGTCCTGATACTGCAAGCTGATCTTGGCCGATTCCTCCAGGTCGCTGGTGGTCAACATCGACCCCCACGACTTGGCGTACACCACGTCGGCGCCCTTCATGCCTTCTTCGAAATCCTCCAGGATCTCGAACGAGCCACCCGAGGCGGCCGCATTGGCCTCGGCCTGGGCGACGATCTCGGGCATCAGCTCGAACTCGGGCGGGCGGGTCAGCCGCACGTTGGCCCCGAAGCGGCTCAGCAGCAGGATGAGGCTCTGCGGGACGCTGAGCGGCTTCTGGTACGAGGCCGCATAGGCGTACGACACGTCGACCGTCAGCCGGCGGGGGTCGCCCTTGTGCTCGATGATCGTCAGCAGATCGGCGAGCGCCTGGAACGGGTGGTACACCTCGCACTGCATGTTGAAGACCGGGACCCGACTGGCCGCGGCGACGTCGCGGATGTACTGGTTGCCGACACCCCAGTCGACGTGGCGGATGGCGATGCCGTCGTTGTAGCGGCCGAGGATCTCACCGATCTCGGTCGCCGTGTCGCCGTGGGCGATCTGGGTGGTCTTGCTCTCGATGAACTGCCCGTGCCCGCCCAGTTGGGCGATGCCGGCCTCGAAGGAGGCCCGGGTCCTGGTGCTGCTGAAGAAGAACAGCATGGCCAGCACCTTGTCGCGCAGCAGTGCGTGCTCCTCGCCGAGCGCCCGGCGCCGCTTCAGGTCGAGGGCGATGTCGAGGACGGTGTCGAGTTCGGACCGGGTCCACTCCTGGGTGGTGATCATGTCCCGGCCGCGCAATCCGGTTTGCATCGTGTGTCCTCCTACTCCGTGGCGCCCATGACGAGGGCCAGCAGCGCCATCCGCATGACGACGCCGTTGTAGGCCTCCTGCCAGTATCGGGCGTGCTTCGTCGAGTCGACCTCGGGCAGCAGTTCGTCCATCCGCGGCAGCGAGTGCAGCACGATGGAACTGCCGGGGGCCTTCTTCATGACCTCGCGGGTCACCTGGTAGTTGGCGGGGGTGCGGCCGTACTCGTCCTGCTTCTCCTGGCGGGATGCGGTGTAGTCGGGCTGGACCACCGGTTCCATGTAGAGCACGTCGGCCTCGGCGATGACCTCGTCGATGTGATCGACGATCCGCCAGGTGGTGCCCATCTCGTCGAGTTCGGCGAGGAACTCGGCGGTCGGCGACATCTCCTCGGGGGCCAGGATCACCATCTCGGCGTCGAACTGGGAGAGGGCGTAGCCGATGGAGTGCATGGTGCGCATCCGGTGGTCGCCGATGCAGACGATGGTCTTGCCGTCGACCGAACCCGTCTCCTTGGTGATCGTGTAGAGGTCGGTGAGGACCTGGGTGGGGTGCTCGCCCCAGCCGTCGCCGGCGTTGATGACCGGGACCGAGGCCCACTTGGCCGCCTCGGCGGGGGCGCCCTGCTGGAAGTGGCGCATCACGATGGTGTCGCCGTAGAACTCCAACATGTGGACGGTGTCCTTGATCGACTCCTGGTAGAAGTCGCCGGCCCTGGTCATCTTGGCATCCGAGAAGCCGGTCACGTGGCCGCCGAGGCGGTGCATGGCGGCCTCATGGGCGAGGCGGGTGCGGGTCGAAGGCTGGTAGAAGGCGGTCACCAGCGTCTTGTCGGCCAGCAGGTCGGTGTTGCGCCGCTGCCGGGCGATCGGTTCCAGGTTGTCGGCGATCTCGAACACGTGCTCGAACTCGGCCCGTTCGAAACCCTTGAGCGAGAGGATGTCCCTCCCCGCGAAGCTCCTCATCTATCGGTCCTCCTCGCCGTCTGCGGCGCATGGGGCGGCCTGATGGCCGCCGGTGGTGTTCCCCGGGGCGTTCGACCTTCGACCGCCGCCCGGGTATATTGATCATACAACATGATGACTATACCAATCAGCGACAGGCGAGGGAGCAAGGACGATCGGCGATGGTCATCGGCCGTGGCCCCAGCCTCACCGAGCAAGTGACCGCCCACCTGAAGGCCCGGATCACCGATGGGGCCTTCGAGGAGGGCCGTATCCCGTCCGAGACCGAACTCGCCTCCGACCTCGGGGTCAGCCGGACCACCGTCCGCGATGCCCTCAGCCGGTTGGAGCACGAGGGCGCCATCTACCGCCGGCAGGGATCCGGGACCTTCGTCAATCCGCAGGGCCTGCAGATCCGCTCCCGCCTCGAGGAGATCTGGGGATACGAGCAACTGCTCAGGGACCACGGCTACACCCCGGCGGTGCGGGTCCTCTCGCTGCGCACCGAGTCCGCCTCGGCCCCGGACGCCGAGGCCCTGGAGGTGGCGGCCGGGACCCCCCTGCTCGTCATGGACAAACTCTTCCTGGAGGACGACGACCCGGTGGTCCTCACCTCGAACCGCTTCCCCCGCGCCGTGGTGGGCCACGACGCCGATGAGGCAGACGCCGCCCGCCCCATCTACGAGTTCCTCGAGAGACAGGCCGGCCGCAAACTCGCCTACTACCTGTCGGACCTGGTCCCCGTCGCCCTCCAGGCCGATCGGGCCGACCTGCTCGGGGTGGCGGCGGGCACCCCCGCCCTGTCGTTCGAGGAGGTCGGCTACGACGCCGAGGCCCGCCCTCTCGTGCTGGCCGCCTCCTACTTCCGCGACGACCTACTCCGATTCCGCTTGATGCGCAGGCGGACTCCGGCGTAAGTTGGGGCTGCCCGCTACCCGGCGATCAGTTGCCCGTAGATGTCCCCCTTCCGGGCCGCCGACTTGCGATCGTCACCCCACACCACCAGGTACTGGTTGGTGGTCGAGTTGTAGGCCACCGCCGGGAGCGACTCACGTTCGGTCCCGGCGGCATCACTAATCCGGAAGTCGTGCCCCAATGGACTTCCGGTGGCCTTGACCCGCCGCCCGTACATGTCGCTGTCGCGGGCCACCGACTTGCGATTGTCGCCCCAGACCACCAGGTATTGGTTGGTGATCGAGCTGTAGGCCACCGCCGGGTGGTACCTGATGTAGACGGCGCCCGGACCGCTGATCCGGATGTCCGCTCCCACCAGGTTTCCGTTTGCCTTGATCCGCCGCCCGTAGACATCCCTCCCCTGGGTCACGTGATTGCGCTCATCGCCCCAGACCACGAGGTATTGATCGCTCGTCGAGTTGTAGGCCACCAGCGCGTCCCATTCGTTGCCGGTGGCTGCCGGGCCGCTGATCTGGATCTCCGCCCCCGCCACCTGCCCTTTGGCCGTGACCCGCCGCCCGTAGATGTCACCCCCCCGGTCGGGATAGTTCCGGAAGTCCTGCCATGCGACGAAGAACTGGTTCGCGTTGGCGTTGTAGACCACCGCCGGGGCGAGTTCCTCGGAGGTGGCGGCGGGGCCGCTGATGAGGAAGTCCCCTCCGGCCGGTCTCCCATTGGCCTTGATCCGCCGTCCGTAGATGTCGCTCCCCCGGGTCGCTGCGTTCCGCTGTTCGTTCCAGACGATCAGGTACTGGTTGAGGATCTGGTTGTAGGCGACGGCCGGGTCGTATTCGTCGGAGGTGGCGGCGGGGCCGCTGATGAGGAAGTCCCCTCCGGCCGGTCTCCCATTGGCCTTGATCCGCCGTCCGTAGATGTCGCTCCGCCGGGCCTCGTAGTTGCGCTCGTCCTCCCAAACCACCAGATACTGGTTCGTGACCGGGTTGTAGGTCACCGCGGCGTCCCATTCGTTGTGGTCGGCAAGAGGGCCGCTGATTCGGAAGTCCTGTCGGATCGGGGTTCCATCCGCCTCGATCAGCCTGCCGTAGATGTCATGGCCGCGACCTGCCAGATTGCGGTCATCGTGCCAGACGACGAGATACTGGTTGTCGGTCGAGTTGTAGGCCACCTCTGGATCCGACTCCTCGCCGGTGGCGGCGGCCCCGCTGATCCGGAAGTTGTCCCCGACCACCGGAGACACCCTCGCCACATCCGCCGTGGCGGCTCCCTGCGAGTCCCCGTTGTCCGCTTCTGCGGCCACCTGCGACAGCACCGTCACCAGAAGCAGCACAGTCACCCAAACCGATCCCCAGCGTGCTTGGCCGGACATCGACAATCTCCTTCGTGGATCTGGCCCGACCCTACCCACCCACCCGGCACCGCGCCTTCCAGAAACCGGGGGGAGAAGAGAAGGAACCCGCACCCTCGCTCGGGCCGGAGTGAACCGCCCCGATCGAACACGAGGGCTCGTGAGGGCTGGGTAGGCTTGGTAGTAGGCTTGGTAGCGGAGGTACCACCGTGTACGGCGCCCTTCTGTTCTTCGGGACCCTCGTAGTGGTCATCGTCGGCACCTGGCTGCTCCGTCGCCGGTCGAGAACGGTTGACGACTACTACGAGCGGGACTACCAGGACCCGCCGATCTTCGACGCTGGCGGGTTCTTGGGCGGGGGTACCCTGAGAGGCTGACACGAGCACGTCACTCTCGGGCGTCGCCGGCGACCTCTCCCCCTTCTACCGGAGAAACAGGCCCGTTCCGGTCGGGGCCCCTCACCCCCGGGCGGCCACGTAGGCCTGGATCCCCTCGAACTGGCCCGGCCCGTCGAGGCCGGCTTCGTGGACGACCATCTCGCCCGGGCCGCTCCCCAGGTAGTGGCCGCGGCGGAACGGGTACAGGCTGTGGGCCCGGCCCAGGTCGCTGCGGATCCACCGGTAGAGGGTGGGGAGGGTGAACCCGGTGATCCCCATGGCCTCGTCGGCCCGATCGGCCGGGAAGATCGCCGCCTGCTCCTCCGGCGGCAGTGCGTCGAACAGTTCGACGCTCGCCACGTAGTAGACGTCGAGGTCGATCCCGGCCTCCTCCAGCAGCGGCAGGGTCTCCTGGAGGAAGGCGTAGGCCACCGACGAACCCTGCAGCACGAGGGTGCCGGCCCGGACGCCGCCCGCCTCCCGCAACCGGTAGACGCCCTTGACGGCGGCGGTCGCCGGCGGAAGGCCGAGCGCCTCCCGGTCGAGGATCGGCTCGCCCGGCCGGGTCACGTACGGGACGATCACCGACGGCCGGGCCTGCAGGGCGGCGGCCACCAGTGGCCACATCTCGGCGGGGTCCCACGGGGTCAAGGTCACGGCCGACCCACGCACGAAGTTCTCCTGCATCAACTGGAGCGCCTGGGGATCGGCGTGGGTGGGCCCATCCTCGCCGGTCTTCATGCCGGCGTGCCCGCAGATCAGCATCATCGGCCGGTTCGGTCCGGGCTCCACCTCGCGGCGGGCCTGGTTGCCGATGGCGTGCAATCGGGAAGCGATGTGGCCCAGCGGGGCCAGGAAGGCCCCGTACGACGCCCCCGCCCCCAGATGGCCGCCGAAGGCCGAGATCCCCGAGAGGATGCAGGAGAGGCCGTCCTCGCAGATCCCCCCGACCGACAGCGTGCGGCTGTCGGGGTTGTCGCGGTAGTTGAAGTACCCGCCCGCAAAGCCGTCGGTGGCCATGGAGATCGCCGTCGAGCCGAGCAGGTCGGCGGCCCCCACCACGATCGCCCCACCGGACGCCCGGTTCAGGTACCCGAGCACCTTGCCGAGTTGCTGGCGCAGCGCGATGTTCTCTCCCGACCGCAGCCGGATCTCCTCCGGTTCGGCGGCGGGGTCGGCCGCCGCAAAGACGGCCTCGACGTCTCCGGCGCCCGGCCGGGGGGCGAGACCCCGCCCGTCGAGACGCTCCTTCGATGCGGCGACCCTGGCTGCGATGGCGGCGGTCATCGCCCCGTCGGCAGTGATGAGGCCGTGCAGCATCTCGAGGGTCGCCCAGAAGGTGGCCTCCACCTCGACCGGGCCGGCGCCCGCATCGCACAGCGGCAGGCCCGGGGTCCCCTCCCCCAGCAGCGGCTCCAGCGCCGCCCGGTACTCGGCGCTGCACAGTTTATGCCCGCCGCCGTGGCTCTTCTTGCCCTCGATCCCGTACCGCCAGCCCTTGACGGTCCGGTAGACGACGGCGGTCGGCTGGCCGTTGTCGAACTGGAGCGCCCGACGCTGAGCGGCCAGCACCAGGCCGAAGTCGAAGCCGTCGGCGACCTCCACCACGTTCCAATCGTGCAGGTAGAATAACTCCATCGGGTCCCACTGCACGTAGTCGCCGGGGACGGCGCCCTCGCGGGTGACCGCGTCGGAGTCGATCGACGACTGGTTCCAGTCGAGGTGGACGATGGCATTGCTGAGCCCGGAAGCGCCGGCAAACGCCAAAGCCTCGACGACCCGGCCGGGGGTGAGCCCGCCCTCGCCTTCGATGATGTGGACCCGGGGAGCGTCCGGCCCGAAGGTATCGGCCGCTCCGAAGGCGAGCCCGAGTGAACTGCCCATTCCGATCCCCGATGCCCCGGTCGCCAGCCTGACGAAGGGCGTGGCCGGGGTCGGGTGCCCGTCGAGCGGCTTGGAGCCGAAGCGGCGGAACAGCGGGGTCGGCTGGGTCGGGTTGCGCCGGAACCCGAGCATGTCCTCGAACCGCATCTTGAGGTTGACGGCGGCGGGTACCAGGTCGGGGCGGGCGGCCGCCACGACCTCGGTGCGGAGCCCCAGCATGGCGTAGAGGCCGAGCGCCTTGTGCCCCGCCGCGTACGAGAGGAGGTCCTGGTCGAGGCGGAGGGGGTCGCCCAGGTCGTAGTCCATCACGTCGAAGAGCAGGCTCTCGACGATCCGCCCCGACGAGACCGATCCGCCCGGATGGCCGGATTGGGCGAAGTTGAACATCACGGCCACCAGGCTCCGGTACAGCAGGTCATAGGCCGTCAGGGTCTCGATGAGCGGCCCGTCAGCCGGACCTGCCGCCGGCCGGTCCACCACGATCCAATCCGCCCGGCGCGGGCCGAAGCTTGCGGTCATCGATCCTCCGATCACATGTCGACGAGGCGGGCACCGGCCCGCCTCCGCTCCCGGGCCGGCGGCCCGGGCATTCTCACAGGGTGAGGCGTCCGCCGGACTCCAGGTAGTCGGCGAAGCCCTCGGTGTCCTTGGAGGCGATGGCGAGGCGATCGATCGCCTCCCGCAGGTCGTCCTCCCCGGTGGCGATCGAGAGCCTCAGGAAGTGCTGGCCCTCGCTGCCGCGGACTCCGAACGACCGGCGGTCCATGGTCGCCACCTGATATCGGTACAACAGGAACAGTTGGAAGAGGGTGGCC
>JAHJML010000141.1 GCA_018821365.1 Actinomycetota bacterium
GGGGTCGTCCGCCCACCCCCCGGTGGCGGCCCCGCCGGCGGCGTCTGCCTCGGCCCGTCGCCGCAGAGCGCGCTCCTTGGCGAGGGCCTCCCGGGCCGCCCGAGCCTCCTCGACGGCGGCATCCCGCTCCTCCCGAAGCCGGGCGGTCGCATGCCCGGCCGCCTCCGCGGCACGCGCCGTATCCCGCAGGTCTCTGGCCTCTCCGGCGGACTCGACCCTCCGCTCGGCGGACAACTCGGCCACCCGCCGCTCCAGTGCCGCGACGGCCTCCTTCGAGGCCCGCTGGGCAGTCTTGACCCTCGCCTTGGCGGCCTTGAGGCCTGCCGCCAGGTCTCGTTCCCTGGCTGCAGCCGACCGCCGGATCTCCTCGCCCGCGGCCATTCCGGTGGCCCAGGCGATCTCGGCCAGGCGGATCTCCCAGCCGTCGGGACGCTCCAGATAGAGAACCGCAGCCTCGATCCGATCGTCACCACCTCGATCACCGGCACCTCGATCACCGCCGCCTTCGGGGGGGAGTTGGCGGCTCGATTGCTCCCGCAGCCACTCGTACTGCTCCAGGCCCCTCAGCAGGGACTTGGCGAGCGGCGGGGGCAGCGAGCCGCCGTATCCGGCCACCCTGCGCAGATCGTTGGGGACCTGGTCGGCGTCCAACTCGCGCAGCGCACTGCGTGCCGCATCGAGGGCTGCCCCGAGGATCGTGTGCAGCGGGAGGCTCATCCCCCGATTATGCGCACGCGCGGGCGTTCATCCCAGTGCACCCGTTCTGAAGCCACCTATTGTGGAGCGATGGGGCGCTGTGAAGCGATGGGGCGCTGTGAAGCGATGGGGCGTTGTGAAGCGATGGGAAGACCGCGGCGACCGCTCGTGGCCGTGCTCGCCTTCTCGATGGCGGCGGCCGCCTGCTCGGGCGGCGCCGGCCCGGACACAACCGCCTCCACCGCTTCCACCACCGCTTCCACCACCGCTACCACCACCACTCCCACCGCCACTCCCACCCAAGCCGCCGCCCCTCACTCGGCCGCCCCCAACGGCCTCGGCGATCCCTACTTCCCCGGCCTCGGCAACACCGGCTACGACGTCGAGCACTACCTCATCGATCTGACCGTCGAACCCGCCCTGAACCGGATCGAGGGCACCACCACCATCGAGGCGGTGGCCACCGCCGACTACGACTCCTTCACGCTGGACTTCGCGGGACTCGACATCGCCGATATCACCATCGACGGCGCCGCGGTGGACTATCGGCGGGAGGGTCCCCAAGAGAGCGAACTCAGGGTCGAAGCTCCGCTGGTGACGGGCGAGTCCTTCTCGGTAGCGGTCGCCTACTCGGGGATCCCCGACCCGACCGAACCCGGCGCACTCGGGTTCCCGACGGGATGGCTCACCAACCGCGAGGGCACCTTCGTGGCCTCCGAACCGGCCGGGGCCCACACCTGGTTCCCCTGCAACGACCATCCCTCCGACAAGGCGGCCTTCACCTTCAGGATCACCGTTCCCGCCGGGATGACCGGCGTCGCCAACGGAACACTCGTCGACACCGCCGCCACCGCAGCCGGCGCGGCCACCTTCGTATGGGAGATGCCCGACCCGATGGCCACCTACCTCGCCACCGTGGTCGTCGCCCCTCTCGAGCGCATCGAGCACCCTCCAATGGGCGACGTCGTGCTGCGGGACTACCTGCCGCCCTCGATGGACGTCCCCGAGTCGTTCACCCTGACCGGCGACATGATCGACTTCTTCGACGACCTGTTCGGGCCGTACCCCTTCGACGAGTACGGCCACGTGGTGGTGTCCGGCTTCCCAGCCGCCCTTGAGACCCAGACGATGACCGTCTTCGGAGAGGAGTGGTTCGACTCGCCGTTCACCGAGTTCGTGGTCGCCCACGAGTTGGCCCATCAGTGGTTCGGTGACGCCGTCTCCCCCAGCACCTGGCGCGACGTCTGGCTCAACGAAGGGTTCGCCACCTACGCCGAGTTGCTGTGGGTGGAGCACCTCTACGGTGCGGCCGCCATGCAGGCCGAGGCCGCCACTCGCTACGCCGACCTCGCCGGGACTCCCCATGCGATCACCGGAGACCCTCAGCCGGAGGCGCTGTTCGGCATGTCGGTCTACCAACGGGGAGGACTGACCCTCCACGCACTGCGGGCCGCCGCCGGCGACGAAGCGTTCTTCGAGATCCTCCGGACCTGGATGGAGCGATACGGATCGGGCGCAGCATCGACGGCGGAGTTCATCGCCCTCGCCGAAGAGGTCTCGGGAGCGGATCTCGACGACCTGTTCCAGGCGTGGCTGTACTCCTCGCAACTCCCCCCGTTGCCCTCCCCGTAGCACCGGCAACCGCGGGGTACGCTGCGACCGACCACCCGGAGCAGAACCATGCATCGCACCGCAGACATCGGCCTCGTCGGCCTGGCCGTCATGGGCCAGAACCTGGCCCTCAACATCGCCGACCACGGATTCAGTGTGGCGGTCTACAACCGCACCACCGCCACCACCGAGGCCTTCGTGGCAGGTCCCGCCGCCGATGCGGCGATCATTGCGACCACCACCCTCGAGGAACTCGTGGCGGCGCTGCATCGGCCCCGCAAGGTCATCCTCATGGTCAAGGCCGGCGGACCCGTCGATGCGGTGATCACCGCCCTCATCCCCCTGCTCGATGCGGGCGACGTCATCATCGATGGCGGCAACTCGTACTACGAGGACACCATCCGGAGAACGGCGGAGGTGGAGGCGGCCGGCCTGCTCTTCGTCGGCACCGGGGTCTCCGGCGGCGAGGAAGGGGCCCGCCACGGCCCCTCTATCATGCCGGGTGGCTCCCCGGCGGCATGGCCGCTCGTCAAGGGCGTGCTGCAGGCGATCGCCGCCAAGGTCGAGGACGGCACCCCGTGCTGCGACTGGGTGGGGCGGGATGGGGCCGGCCACTTCGTGAAGATGGTCCACAACGGCATCGAGTACGGCGACATGCAGGTGATCGCCGAGGCCTACGACCTGATGCACCGCGGCCTCGGGATGACGTACGACGAGATGGCGGCGGTGTTCGCCGAGTGGAACCGGGGCCGGCTCCGCAGCTACCTGATCGAGATCACCGCCGACATCATGGCCTTCCGGGAGGATGGGGAACCGCTCCTCGAGAAGGTGCTCGACACGGCCGGGCAGAAGGGCACCGGGCGCTGGACCGCCGAGTCCGCCCTGCGGCTCGGGATGCCGGTCACCCTGGTCGCCTCGGCGGTGTTCGCCAGGATCGTGTCGGCGCTCCTCGATCAGCGAGAGGTCGCCGCCGAGGTCCTGCAGGGGCCCCCCGCCGCCATCGACGGAGACCGGTCTGCCGTCCTCGCCGATCTGGAGGCGGCCCTCTACGCCTCCAAACTCGTCTCCTACGCCCAGGGGTTCATGCTGCTGAGCGAGGCGGCCGCCGAGCATTCGTGGAGGCTCGACTACGGGGCGATCGCCCTGCTGTGGCGGGAGGGATGCATCATCCGTGCCGCATTCCTCGATGAGATCCGCTCCGCCTTTGCGGCGGATCCCGGTCTCCCCAACCTGCTGCTCGACCCCTTCTTCCGCCGGGCCGTCGAGGCCGCCCAGCCCGGATGGCGCCGCACCGTCGCCCGGGCCGTCACCGCCGGGATCCCGGTGCCCGCCTACTCATCGGCCCTGGCCTTCTTCGATGGCTATCGCTCCGCTCGGCTCCCCGCCAACCTGATCCAGGCGCAACGGGACTACTTCGGCGCCCACACCTACCAACGGGTCGACCGGGAGCGAGACGTCTTCTTCCACACCGATTGGGCCGGTACCGGCGGCACCGCCGCCTCGGGCACCTACGACGCATGAGGCGACCGGCCTGTCAGGCGATGTGCTCGGCTGTCGGCGCTGCCGCGGCAAGCCCGGCATCGACGGTGACGATCGGCGCCTCGATGCGTTCGGCGAGTTCGACGTAGAGGGCGTCGACGAGACGGAGGTTGTGGCGCCGCTGCCATGCACCAGTGAGCAGGGGGGCTAGTGGATGGCGTTCGAGTGGGGCAGTCGAGATGCGGTCGATGCGCTCGCCTGCGTCGATCGCACTCAGGTGACCGGCACGCTCCAGCCGACCGATTGCGGAGAGGACCTCTGCGTCGAAGTGGGCGGGAACATGGAGTTCGCACCCGCGCAGCCGCCCGCGGATGATGCCGGCCCTTGGAGCGCCGACCAGCAGGTCGACCATCACCGAGGCATCCACGATCAGTCGCTCAGCCACGAGAAGCGAATTCGTCCTTGGCAGCCGAGACTGCTCCGGCCACTGCTCGCTCGTCGATGTCGAGCGGTGGGAGTGAGGCGACGTCATCGAGCCAGTCGTCGACACGACGGGCGGCGAGCGCCGACTGGATCCCCTCCTGGGTCAGGCCCGATACGTTCAGGCCCGCCTCCCTTGCCTGGGCGGCGAGTTCGTCTGGGAGGTACACGTTGACTCGAGCCATGCGCATAGGATACACACATCTCCGTGAGAGGGGAATCCGATTGGCGGCACAGGTAGGCTGCTGTTCGTCGATTGAAGGGTGGCTAGGGTTCCGTCCGCCTCGAGCGGGGTCTGGTCCGAGCGCCACAGAAGGCCCGATAGGGCTCGCACCTCAAAGGACAGAAGCCTCGAGGGGGGACATCGGCACGTGTGACGCGTGTGCCGATCGGAAGCGAGTTCTCATGTCCGGTAGCAGGACCCCATCCCACCTCGGCGCCATCGGCGCCGCCGTGCTGGTCACCTTCCTGTGGAGTTCCTCGTGGATCTTGATCCGCTGGGGGCTCGACGACGAAGCCCTTGATCCCCTCACCTTCGCGGCGCTCCGGTACGGCCTGGCGGCGCTGCTTCTCGGTGGGTGGGTCCTCCTCCGGCCCGCCCTGAGGAGGAGCGCCCGAGGGATCGGCCGCTCGATGGGGCGGCGCCTGGTGCTGTTGGGACTCGTCTTCTACGCCGTCACCCAAGGTGCGCAATTCATCGCCATCGACAACCAACCCGCCGCCACGACCAGCGTCGTGCTCTCGTGGACCCCCCTGCTGGTCGCCCTCCTCGCCACCCGGTCGCTTGCGGAAACACCCGCGACGAGGCAGATCGGCGGAGCGCTCGCCGTGGCGATCGGTGCGTGGCTCTACTTCGTCGGTGATCTGGGGGCGACGGCGGCCGGCATGATCGCCGCGCTGGTGGCACTGGCCGCCAACGTCGCCTCTTCCCTGCTGGGACGCCACGTCAATCGCCAAGCCGACACCTCGCCGGTAGTCGTCACGGCGATCAGCATGGGAGTGGGGGCGGCCATCCTGGTGGCGGCCGGCCTGGCGGCCGAAGGTGTCCCCACCGTGTCTGCCCGGGCGTGGCTCATCATCGGGTGGCTGGCACTGGTCAACACCGCCTTCGCATTCACCCTGTGGAATCTCTCGCTGCGCAGGCTCTCTGCCCTCGAGTCGGCTGCCATCAACAACACCATGGTCATCCAGATCGCCCTGCTGGCATGGCTCTACCTCGACGAGCGGCCGGGGACCTCGCAGATCGTGGGCATGCTCCTCGTGTCGATCGGGGTGTTCCTGGCCCAGGCCTCCGGCGCGGCCAGGAAACCCCCCGGGGCCGCCGTCCGGAGCGGATTGCGGGCCATCCCGCCCCACCCCTAGGGCCGTTCGGCACGACGGACCGCACCGTGGGGCCGGTAGATTGCGGACATGCTCATCAGGATTCACCGCGAGACGCGCCCCGGTGAGCGCCGCGTCGCACTCGTCCCCAAGACGGTTCGGCGTCTCGTCGATGCCGGGCACACCGTGGTGTTCCCGGCGGGGGTCGGACTCGGTGCCGACTATTCCGACGAGACCTACACCGCCGCCGGAGCCGAGATGTACGAGGGTTCCCCGCCGGAGGCCGACCTGGTCGCCGCCGTCGGACCGATCACCCTCGATGACGTGGCGCCGACCAAGGCCGTCGTAGCGTTTCTCGACCCCCTCGGCCAGCCGGCCGAAATGTCCCGCTTTGCCGCCGCCGGCGTCCAGGCGCTGTCGATGGAGCTCATCCCCCGGACCACCCTGGCCCAGTCGATGGATGCGCTCAGCTCCCAGGCCACCTCGGCAGGCTACGAAGCCGTCCTCATGGCGGCCGGCGAACTGCGCCGCTTCCTGCCGATGATGATGACGGCGGCCGGCACCATTCCGCCCGCCAAGGCGCTGGTGCTGGGGGCCGGTGTTGCCGGCCTGCAGGCAATCTCCACTCTCCGCCGTCTCGGCGCGATGGTGGCCGGATACGACATCCGCCCCGAAGCAGCCGAGCAGATCGAGTCGCTCGGCGCCACCTTTGTCGGCGGCCCCACCGAGAAGCAGGACAGCGGCGGCTACGCCTCCGAGGTCACCGAAGACACCAAGGCCGCCCAGTTGGCCGCTCTCCACACCCACGTGGCGGCAGCCGACATCGTCATCACGACGGCGCAAGTCCCCGGGCGGGCCGCCCCGATCCTGGTGACCGCCGCCATGGTGGCCGACATGAAGCCGGGCTCGGTCGTGGTCGATCTGGCCGCCTCGACCGGCGGCAACTGCGAGGTCACCGAGGCCGGCAAGACCATCGACTACCACGGCGTCATCGTCATGGGGCCGCTCGATCTCCCCAGCCGGACGGCCGGTCAATCCAGTGAGATGTACTCACGCAACGTGACCGCGCTCATCGACTACCTGGCCGACGAGGACGGCGTCCTCGTGCTCGACCCGGACGACGAGATCGCCGCCGGATGCGCGGTCGTCAGGGACGGCGAGATCACCAACGAACGGGTCCGCGCCGCCGCGGAGGGAGGCTCCTGATGCTGGCCATGCTCATGCTCCAGAGCGACACCGAGCCCCTGGTCCACACCTCGGGTCTCAGCCCGCTCGTCATCGGCATCATCGTCTTCGTGCTGGCGGCGTTCATCGGCGTCGAGGTGATCACCAAGGTCCCGCCGACGCTGCACACGCCGCTGATGTCGGGGTCGAACGCCATCTCCGGCATCACCATCGTCGGCGCCCTGCTCGCCCTGCAGACCATGGCGAACGGGACGCTGTCGACCGTGCTGGCGGTGGCGGCCGTCATCACGGCCATGATCAACGTGGTCGGCGGGTTCCTGGTCACCGACCGGATGCTGCAGATGTTCCGCAGACCGGCCCGGCCCAAGACCGAGGAGGCCGGATCATGACCGTCGACATCCAGGCGCTTCTCTACCTGATCGCCGCCGCCGCCTTCATCATCGGCCTCAAGCGGCTCTCCGGCCCCCGGACCGCTCGCAGCGGCAACCGGATCGCCGCCATCGGCATGCTGATCGCCATCGTGGTCACCCTGATCGACCAGCAGGTCGAATGGCAGTGGATCGCCGTCGGGGTGATCGTCGGTTCGGCGATCGGGGCGCTGCTGGCGCTGCGGGTCAAGATGACCGAGATGCCGCAGTTGGTGGCCGCCTTCAACGGGTTCGGCGGGCTCGCATCGGCCCTGGTGGCCGGGGCCGAGTTCATCAACCAGGCACCGACCCTCTCGACCGAGACCGTCGTCGCCGTCATCCTGTCGGTGCTGGTGGGAGCGGTGACCTTCACCGGGTCGTTCGTGGCCTACGCCAAGCTGCAGGGGATCATGACCGGCGCCCCGGTGACCTACAAGGGCCAGCAGATCGTCAACATCCTCATCGTCCTCAGCCTCATCGGCCTGGCGATCTGGACCGGAATCGGCCAGGTGCCCTTCCCGTTCTGGTTGGGCGGGGCCATCGCCCTGGTGCTCGGCATCCTGTACGTCATCCCCATCGGCGGAGCGGACATGCCGGTCGTCATCGCCCTGCTGAACTCGTTCTCGGGGATCGCCGCCGCCATGACCGGATTCGTCATCAGCAACTCGGCGCTGATCATCGGCGGCGCCCTGGTGGGAGCCTCCGGGGTCATCCTGACCAGAATGATGTGTGTGGCGATGAACCGATCGCTCGCCAACGTGCTGTTCGGGGCGTTCGGGAGCGCCGACAGCACCGGATCGGCCGGACCGGCCTCCGACTCCGGCAAGACGGCGCGATCGACGACGGCCGACGACGTCGCCA
Organism: Actinomycetota bacterium; assembly: GCA_018821365.1. Lineage (GTDB taxonomy): Bacteria > Actinomycetota > Acidimicrobiia > Spongiisociales > UBA11373 > JAHJML01. The sequence goes on from JAHJML010000141.1 coordinate 8,040, forward strand.
TCGCTCTCGGCTACGCCCGCCAGGTGGTGGTGGTGCCCGGGTACGGCCTGGCCGTCGCCCAGGCCCAGCACGCCATGCGGGAACTGGCCAATCGCCTGGAGGCGCGCGGCGTCAAGGTGTCCTACGGGATCCACCCTGTGGCGGGCCGGATGCCGGGCCACATGAACGTGCTGCTCGCCGAGGCGGACGTCCCCTACGACGCCCTGCTCGACCTGGACGCCGCCAACTCGCTCCTGGAGCGGACCGACGTGGTCCTGGTGGTCGGCGCCAACGACGTGGTCAACCCGTCGGCCCGCGACGACTCGACCAGTCCGATCTATGGGATGCCGATCCTCAACGTCGATCACGCCACCACGGTGGTGGTGATCAAGAGGAGCCTGTCCGCCGGATTCGCCGGCCTCGACAACCCGCTCTTCTACATGCCGGGCACCTCGATGCTGTTCGCAGATGCCAAGAAGGCGCTCACCGACCTGGAGCGAGCCCTGGCCGACGTCTAGGAGACGACCGTGGAACATCGGGATGTGGTGCGGCGGCGGCGGATGGTGCGCCGCTACCGCACCGACCCGGTGGACCCTGCCGCCCTGGAGCGCATCGTCGCCGCCGCCGGCCGCGGCCCCACGGCAGGCAACGCCGGAGGGATCTCGCTGGTGGCGGTCACCTCCCAGGAGACCCGCACTGCCCTGGCCGGATTGGCCGGTGAGGCCGGGTGGGTGGCCCGGGGATATCAACCGTGGTTGTCGGCGGCGCCGGTGCATCTGGTGCTGTGCGTCGAACCCGCCACCTACCGGTCGCGGTATGCCGAGCCCGACAAGGACCCGGCCGCCCTGGCGATCCCCTGGTGGTGGGTCGACGGCGGGGCCGCCCTGTTGCTGATTTTGCAGGCCGCCGTCGACGAGGGCCTGGCCGCCGGCTTCCTGGGGGCCCACGCCGTGGCAGGCGTCACCGACCTGCTGGGTATTCCGAAGGGGGTCGAGGTCGTCGGGATCATCACAATCGGGCACCCACTCCCCGAGGCGCCTGCCTCGTCGGCGCGGCGCGGCAGGCGCCCCTTCGGCGAGTTCGTCCATCGGGAGCACTGGGGGCGGTAGCCGGGGCCGTGGCGGCGCCGGGCCGCCGTATCCAGCAAGATGGGGATGTGCCGCACTCCCCCACCCCCGCATCCGTCGCCCTGGCCCGTCGGAATCCCGCCCTGGTGGTGCTGGAGGGTTTCCACGCCGTCAAGCACGCCCTCCGCTTCGGTGCCCGACTCGAGGGCCTGGTCACCCCCGACCGGGAGGCGCTGGCGGCGTTGTGTGCCGATCTGGCACCCGATGTGGCCGGGGCGCTCGCCGGGGCCGCCGACGTCGACGCCGCCACCTTTGCCGCGATGGCGCCGTTCCCTATTCCCACCCCGGTGCTGGCGATCGCCCGCCGGCCCGGGGTCGAGGTGGCGCGACTGCTGGCCGGCCCGGGCCGCATCGTCCTCCTCGATTGGCCCCGCAACCTCGGCAACATCGGGGCGGTGGTGCGGGTGGCCGCCGCCGCCGGAATCGCCGGCGTCCTCACCACCGGCGACCGGGATCCGTGGGACAGCGCCGCTCTGCGCGGCAGCGCCGGACTCCACTTCGCCGTCCCGGTGGTCAGGATCGACTCGCTTCCCCCGAGTGATCGGCCACTGGTCGCCCTCCACCCCGAAGGCGAACCGCTCGGCCGCACCCCGATCCCCAATGACGCGGTGCTTGCCTTCGGCTCGGAGCGGCAAGGTCTCGACCGGGCACTCCTCGACCGGGCCGCCCTCCGACTGGCCATCCCGATGCGCCCCGGAGTGTCGAGCCTCAACCTGGCGACCTCGGTGGCGGTGGTGGTGTACTCGTAGCCGCAGGCGGCCCGGCACCTCGCCGGGCACGGCAGTATGGGGTGAACAGCCAGTATGGGGTCAACAGGCAGTATGGGGTCAACAGGAGGTAGGCATGGGTCGGCGTGAGATGGCGGTTTCACTGGCGGGACTGCTGGCGGCATCCGTCATCGGCGCCGGCTGCAGCGACGGTGGCGGCCCCGCCGACGCCGCCGACGGGGCCGGCCTGATCGCCTGCACCGCCATCGACGGGGACGGCGTCCCGACCGGCGATCTGCTGGTGATGGACGACACCGGGTCGACGCTGCGAACCGTCTCCCTCGGGCAGCCGCCGGTGCCCGCCGCCTTCGGCGAGGGTCCCTGGGTCCTCTACAGGTCGGCCGCCGGCGACGACCTCTGGTTCGTGGGCCTCGCCGATGGGGCCGTCGTCCCCGCCGGGAACCGGAGCCCGAATTGGACCATGGCCCCCGGCGGGCACCGGTTCGCCGTCGCCGAGTCGTTCCCCGATTCCGGGGGCGACAAGAGCATCACGATGTTCGGCTTCGCCACCGGGACCCTCACCGACCTCACCCCGGTGCTCGACCCGCAGGAGCCCACCGTGGTCGCCTGGATGGATGCCGATGCCGCCGATGCCAACCTGCTGGTGTGGGACTCCAGCGGTCCCGCCTGGGTGGTGCCCACCTCCGATCCGGGCGACGCCTGGAACC
>JAHJML010000142.1 GCA_018821365.1 Actinomycetota bacterium
AGGAGCGCCTCGGGCGGCGGGGTCTGGTCGGCGTCGGGGAAGCGGAGGATGATGCCGTCGTCGGACCACACCGCATCGACATCGAGGTGGTAGGCCTCCCGGATCGATCGGGCGGCGGCCATCGCCCAGGGGGCGTGGACCCTGGCGCCGAAGGGGGAGAGCAGCACCATGCGCCAGTCGCCGATCTCGTCCCGGTAGCGCTCGATGACGACGGTGCGGTCGGTGGGCAGCGTCCCGGTCGCCTCCTGCTCCTCCTCGAGGTAGCGAGCCAGGTTGGCGGCGGCCCGCCGGTCGAGTCGGTATCGGTCGATGAGCCGTTGGCGGGCGGCGGCGGGGTCGAGCGCCCCGATCTCCCTGATGAACGCTCCGAGTGCCCTGCCGGTCTCCAGCGGCCTCCCGAGCCGGTCGCCGTGCCAGAACGGCATGCGGGCCGCCGGCGCCCCGGGGGCCGGGGTCACAATGACCCGGTCGTGGGTGATCTCGTCGATCCTCCAGGTGGTCGAGCCGAGCACGAACACGTCCCCGACCCGGCTCTCGTACACCATCTCCTCGTCGAGTTCGCCCACCTTGCCGCCCCCGGGGAGGGTGACGGTGAAGAGCCCGCGGTCGGGGATGGTCCCGGCATTGGTGACCGCCAGCAGCCTGGCGTTGGGGCGGGCGGTCAGCGAGCCGCCGACCCGATCCCACACCAGGCGGGGACGTAGTTCGGCGAACTCGTCCGACGGATAGCGGCCGGACAGCATGTCGAGCACCGCCTCGAATGGCGCCCGTCCGAGGCCGGCGAAGTTGGCCGCCCTGCGCACCATGGCGAACAGGTCGTCGACCCGCCAATCGTCCTGGGAGACGGCGGCGACGATCTGCTGGGAGAGGACGTCGAGCGGATTGGCGGGGATGCGGGTCTCCTCGACCAGGCCGGCCCGCATCCGGTCGACCACCAGCGCCGCCTCGAGGAGATCGCCGCGGTGCTTGGGGAACACCTTGGCCCGGCTGGAGGCCCCTACCTGGTGACCCGACCTCCCCACCCGCTGCAGGCCCCTGGCGACCGTGGTGGGCGACTCGACCAGGATCACCAGGTCGACCGCATCCATGTCGATGCCCAGTTCCAGCGACGAGGTGGCCACCACGCAGCGGAGTTCGCCGCTCTTGAGGCCGTCTTCGATGGCGACCCGCTGCTCCCGCGACACCGAGCCGTGGTGGGCGTTGGCGATCTCCTCGCCGGCCAACGTGTTGAGTTCGGAGGCGATCCGCTCGACCAGGCTCCGGCTGTTGGAGAAGATGATCGTGGAGCGATGGGCCATGACGTTGGCGAGCAGTTCCGGGTACACGGCGGGCCAGATGGAGCGGCGGGGCGATTCGTCCCCGGAACCGGGTGGTGCATCCTGTTCGGGCCGGGTCAGATCCTCGACGGGCACCACCACCTCGATGTCGAGGACTCTGTCGCGGGGCGCATCGACGATGGTGACCGGACGGGGCTGCCACCGGTCGCCGTCGGGGACGCCTCCGCCGAGGAACCGGGCGATCTCGTCGAGGGGGCGCTGGGTGGCAGACAGCCCGATCCGCTGCGGGGATCGACGGACCACCTCCTCGAGGCGCTCCAGCGTCAGGGCCAGGTGGGCGCCTCGCTTGGTGCCGGCCATCGAGTGGATCTCGTCGACGATCACCCATTGCACCGGGGCCAGGATGCGGCGGGCGGCGCTGGTGAGGATCAGGTAGAGGCTCTCGGGGGTGGTGATGAGCACGTCGGGCGGGTGGCGCTGCATGGCTCGGCGGTCGGCGGTGGGGGTGTCTCCGGTGCGCATGGCGGTGGCCGGGGTGGGCAGGTCGAGGCCGAGGGCGGCAGCGGCGTGGCGGATGCCGGTGAGCGGCGCCCGCAGGTTGCGGTCGATGTCGTAGGCAAGCGCCTTCATGGGGGACACGTACAGCAGCCGGCAGCGCTCCGAGGGCTCGGGGACCGGGTCCGAGAACAGGCGGTCGAGGCCCCACATGAAGGCGGCCAGCGTCTTGCCGGACCCGGTGGGGGCGTGAATGAGGGTGTGACGGCCCCCGGCGATGGCCCGCCAACCTTCGGACTGGGCGGGGGTGGGCCCTTCGAAGGTGGCGTCGAACCATCGCCGGGTGGGTTCGGAGAAGACATCGAGGGGCGCCGCCATGGCGGCAGGGTACCGGGAGCCGCCGACACACTCCCCGGTGTGCGCCGGGCGGCCGGGGATGGGATGATGGCTTCGTGCAGAAGCAGATCATCTCCCTCAGCGTGGCCGTGATCGTGTGGGCCGTCATGCTGCCCCTCATGGCGGTCCAGAAGGCGACCGGCGGCCTCACCCCGCCCTGGCGGCCGCTCTTCCTGGTGGTGCTGGGGGCGGTCCTGGTGGTGATCGGGTGTTGGCTGGTGTGGGCCGCCGCCGGGCAACTGGCGGCGGCGGGCATCTCTCCGTTTGCCGCCCATCCGGGACCGGTGCTGCTCACCGACGGCATCTACGGACGGGTCCGCAATCCCATGGATCTGGGCAACCTGCTGATGGCGCTGGGACCCGCCATCGCGGTCGACGTGACGGTGGTGTGGATCGTGCCGGTGGCGGCCTTCCTGTACTACGCAGGCGCCCAGGAGCCGCTGGAGAACTACCTGCTCCGGCAGCAGTACGGGGAGAAGTTCGACGACTACAAGCGGCGGGTCCCGGTGTGGACCCCGCTGTGGAGGTGACCACCGGTCCCCGTATCAGCGTCGTGGTGGCCACATACGACCGGCCGGATACGCTGCGGGTTGCGGTCCGCTCCGCTCTCCTGCAGACCAGGCCACCCCTGGAGGTGGTCGTCGTCGGCGATGCGTGCGCTGCTGAGACCGGTGACACTCTGGCGCGGATCGAGGGACCCATCCGCTACCTCAACCTGCCGGGCCGCTGCGGCGAGCAGGCGATCCCCAACTCGGTCGGTGCCGCACTGGCCGAAGGTGGTCTGGTCGCGTTCCTGAATCACGACGACGTCTGGCTGCCCGACCATCTGGAGACGGCCTTCCGGGCGTTGGCGGGGACCGGCCGGCGGTGGCACGTCGGTGCGGCCGCCTTCAGCCCCCCCTTGACCGAAGCCATGAGGGACTCCGGCATCACCTTCCCCGATCGGACGGTCGAGGGCCGCAGCATCGCGAGCGCCTTCACCCGGGCGAACCGGTACCTGGAACCGGTGAGCTCGTGGGTGGTGGAGCGCCGGCTGCTGGAACGAGTCGGCTACTGGCGGCCGGCCCGCCGCCTGTATCGAACCCCGACGCAAGACCTCGCCTTGCGCCTGTGGCGGCGGGCCGGAGAGCCGTCGTTCGACGATCGGATCACTGTGCTCAAACTGGGCAAGGCTCCGCGCCGGTCGCAGCAGGGCGGTGAGCGGGCGGCTTACCGGCTCCCGGTACCGGGTCTCGAGGACCTGGAGCGGCGGGTAGCAGAGATCCCCGCGATGGGAGACGGACCGCTGCGATCGACCTTGCTGGCCGGTCCTGCGTGGAGCCGCGATCGGGAGCCGCACGTCACCATCGACCCCATCGGCGCCGGCCGGGCGGCCTCGGCGGCGGCCCGGCGCCTGGTCGGCCCGCGGGCGGCTCGCCTCTACCGGGGCACCGGCATCGACCTGCTGACGGTGGTGTACGGACTGGCGGGAACCCGGCGAGGCCAGATGCTGGAGCGGATGCTCCGTCGCCGGACCGGTGAGCAGTTGCCCATGCGGGCCGAACTCGGCGACATGATCGCCTGGGCGCGGAGCCGGTCGCCCTCAGGCGAGTGACAGGAGCACCGCGACGGCGGTCCGGAGCTCGTTGGTGGTGGCCATCGGCCTGCGCACCAGGCGTTCCAGGTCGCCCAGGGTGAGGAGGGGGGCGTCTTCGTCGAGCGGACCGTCCGTCTCGATGATCCGAACCTCGGAGACCTCGTGGTCGAATCTCCCGCCCTCATCCGATACCAGCACCCGGGCCAGGGTCCGGCCCGGCGACCACGGAGAGACGGCCGACCCGGCCGGGGTGACGGCGCTGGCCGTGAGCTCGGCGCCCCAGATGAGGCCCGGGTCCCGGTCGATCGCCAGTTCGGCGCGAAGGACGCCGTCGGGGCAGGCGGCGAGCCGGAGCTCGATGCGCCCCCGGCCGGTCCCCTTCGCCAGCGGCTGGTCCCAGGTGGTGACCTCGCGGGTGGTGGCCCGCACCATGCGGTGCACGACGTCGAAGTGGGGGTGAAGGAGCGGAGTGGGCGTGCCGGGGTCGAGAACCGCCTCCGCCAGGGCCTCGAGCGGCACGCGGCGGAGCTCGGCGGAAGGCAGGCTCTCGACCGCCGCGGCGGCCCGTCTCAGGGCGCCGGCCTCGTGGTGGAGGTAGGAACGGCGGAGGCCGCCGGTGAACGGCTCGACGCCACCCACCAGCCGCCAGGGGGCCGTGGCGATCACCGATCGGGCGTCGGTGTTGACGGCGAAGTCGGACCCGAGAGCCTCTCTCAGATCGGGGGACTCGACCCACCGGTGCAGGGGGGTGTCGGCTTGGGGCGGGTCTGCCGCCACCGTCACGTTGCGGTTGCGCTTGCCGAGGAACCGGGAGCCTTGCTCGGACCACAGCCCGTCGGCGAGCGCGGGAGCCGATCCGGGGAACCGATCGGCCGGCACTGGGGACCAGCCGCGGTGCACACGGTCGAGGTTCGATTGGGTTGCCTGGAGGGTGGGCGCCAGTTGGGCGGCGCCGACGTTGCCCGGCTCGATTTTCATCTGCGTCAACCATCGGGTGCGGCCCGGGGGTCCGGCGACCAGGAAGCCGAGCGTCCCGACCTCGGGCTGGTGGATCAACGGGAACGAGCGCCCCGACGAGTCCTCGACGCCGACCACCGAGAAGAAGCGCCCGGTTCGGTGCCGGATCTGCCCATCGCGGAGCCGCCAGTCTGCCGACTCGGCCAACGCCATGGGCTCGCAGGCGAAGTCGGCTGCTTCCAGCACGAGGCGTCGCCACTCGGCCAGCCAGGCGGGACCGTCCCCCCTCACGCGCCGGGCGGCGATCCCCGTCTCCTCATGGCGATCCCGTCGAGCAACTCCAGGACCACCCGGTTGGCGAGGCGGGCGGTGATCTCCCCGGGCCCGTCGTAGATCGGGGCCACCTCGACGAGGTCGGCTCCGACGATGTCGAGTTCCCGGCCGAGCCGATTGACGGTGTCGAGCAGTTCCCTGGCAGTGAGCCCGCCCGGTTCCGGGGTGCCGGTCGCCGGAGCCGCCGAGGGGTCCACGACGTCGATGTCGATCGAGAGGAACACCCCGTCTGCTCCGTTGGAGGCCAGTGCCACCGCCTCGTCCACCACGGTCTCGAGGCCCCGGTCGACGATGTCGCGCATCGGGAACGCCCGCATTTGCTGCTCCCGCATCCACTCGAGGACCTGGGGAGGGGGCCAGTAGCCGCGCAGGCCCACCTGCACGAAGCGATGGCCGGGGACCGCCCCCGACTCGACGAGCCTTCGCATCGGAGTGCCGTGGCCGTGGAGCATCCCGTAGTGGGTCTCGCCGGTGTCGGCGTGGGCATCGAAGTGGACCAGGGCGAAGGTGCCGTCGCCCCGTGCTCTGGCCACCCCGGTGGCATCGGCGAACGTGACGGTGTGATCGCCGCCGAGCACGATGGGGACCGCCCCGGCCCCGGCGATTCGCTCCACCACCGCGGTGATGCGATCGAGTCCGGCTTCGATGTACCCCGGCGGCATCTCGACGTCGCCGACGTCGATGACGCCGAGTTCCCTCAACGCATCGATGCCCGAGTCGAGGTGGGGGCGGGTGCCGTCCTGGCCGAGATAGTCGCCCTCCCGGATGGCCTTCGGCCCGAAGCGCGCTCCGGGACGGGCGGTGGTGCCCCAATCGAAGGGGGCGCCGACGATGACCGCGGCGGCGTTGCCGAGGTCGTCGAGGGTGGCGGCAGGCACCCCGCAGAAGGTGCCGGGGGAACTGAAGCAGAAGTAGTCGTCGCGACCGGTCACCCCGGCAGCCTATCCGAACCCGCCACCATCTAGCCTGGGCTCGTGGACATCGCCGTCAACCTGGTCGAGAGCTACCTGCGTTTGAGCGGGTACCTCACGCTCACCGAGTTCGAGGTGCAGGCCCGCACCGAGTACGGCTTCGAGACGGTCACCGACGTCGACATCATGGCGCTGCGGCTTCCGGGCGACGTGTATGCGGGTGATCCACACGAGGTAGCCGACAGCCGGTTGCTCCTGCTGCGAGACCCGGTGCTCGAATTGGTGCCCGAGACCATCGACGTGATCATCGGCGAGGTCAAGCAGGGGAATGCCGAGTTCAACCCCGGCCTGCGGCGTCACATCGTGCTCCACTCCATGCTGCGTCGGGTCGGGTGGCTGTACGACGAACCGCTCGCGGATGTCGTCGCCGCCCTGCAGGACTCCCTGGTGCGGGTCGGCCCGGCCCGGGGGGGTGGCGCCATCCGCACCCGGTTGGTGGCATTCGGGCGATCACCGCACTCCGACCTCAACACGATCGCTCACAGCCACATCGTGGAGACGCTGCTCCGGTTCTTCGAAGGAACCGGGGATGCCTTCAAGCCGGTTCAGTTCCGGGATCCGGCCCCTGCGATGCTGTCGCTGCTGCTGAAGGCCGGGTTCCAGGTGACCAGGGAGGGCGGACTGGGTCCGGTGGAGCCTTAGCCGGCCGCCTCGACCAGGGCGGCCGCCAGAGCGCCATCGACGGGGGCGGTGGTGGCGCCGCCTCGCTTGATGCTGGTTCCGACGATCACGCCGTCGGCGATCTCCAGCAACCCGGACACGGTGGCGGCCGAGGCGCCGGAGCCGATCAGGATCGGAGCATCCGGCACCGCATGACGCAGAGCCTCCAGGTCGGCCCTCGCCACCGGGGACCCGGTGGCGTCCCCCGAGATCACCAGCGCATCGGCCCCGCCGCGCTCCCAGGTGTCCCGGGCGGCGGCGGCCAGGGTCAGGCCGGGCGGCGGCACCGCGTGCTTGACCATCACGTCGGCGGCGATGGCGATGCCGGCCCCAAGGGAGGAGCGCAGCCTGGCGATCTCGGCGGCCTTGCCGACGATCGGGCCCTGGTCGGTGGTCATGGCTCCGGTGAGGACGTTGACCCGCACGAACTCGGCCCCGACGGCCGCGGCGATTGACACGGCGGCCAGGCCGTCGTTGCGGAGGACGTTGATGCCGAGGGGGAGGCCGACGGCCGCTTTGACGACGGTGGCGGCTCTGGTCATGGCGGCGACCGTGGCGTCCGGCACGTCGTCTGCGTAGAAGGGGGCGTCGCCGAAGTTTTCCATCAGGAGGGTGTCGAAACCGGCGATGGCCAGGGTGACGGCATCATCGAGGGCCGCTTGCACGACGGCGTCCATGTCCCCGCGGTAGCCGGGAGCACCTGGGAGCGGTCCGAGGTGGACCATCCCGATGAGCCTGCCGATCATGGGAAGATGCGAGCCAGGCGAAGGGCGGCTTTGGCGACCGTCCCGGTAGCGGTCAGGTTCTTGGCTTCGGTCCCATCCATGCGGCGCACGACGAGGCGGCACCACTCCCCGGCGGCGCCCTTGATGGTCTGGTCGGAATCCTCGGGCCCGAACACCCATCGGGCGTACCCCGGCCCGGTCAACTCGACCCGGATCGGCTCGTCGTAGTCCTCGCCTGCCTGCCCGAATGCGTAGGGGAGGGTGGCCCATCCCAGCCAGGCGATGTGGCGAAGTCGGGGAGTGTCGTCGTCTTCGCGCTGCAGTGCGGCGCGGATGTCGAGGCCGTGCGCCCAGGTCTCCATCAGCCGGAAGGTGGCAAAGGTCCTGGCCGACATGTCGCCGACGATCCAGGGGACGCGGGCGTCCGCCCCGGTTCTGGAGAGCGAGTCGACCACGGCCGCCCTCGAGAACCGCCACCACTCGATGACTTCCTGCGGTCGCTTGCCCCGTCCCGCCTTCACGCCGAGTTCGTTGAAGCCGTCGACGCTGGACGATCCGGCGATTTCCCGGAGGCGGGTCCGCTCGTCCTGGAGGGCGTGCAATGCGTAGTCCTCGGACCACGCCAGGTGGCTGATCGTGTCCTGGACGGTCCAACCCTTGGCCCGGGTGCTCCGCTTCCAATCACGCTCGGGAGCGCGTTGCAGCATCTGATCGAGTGCTTGTTGCTCCGCCACCAGGTCGGCAAGGATCTCCCGCATATCCCCATAGGATACCAATGCCCGGTCAGGCCCCCTCCGGTCGGCGGGCCATGGCGTTGAGGTCGTCGATCATCGACCTCAACCGCCCCAGGCTCCTGCGGTCGAAGTGGAGGCGGAGGCGGGGGAGATCGGGGTGATCGCGATCCTCGATCTCGAGATCGGTGGCGGTGATCGCCTCGATGGTCCCGCTCGCCAGCAGGTCGGCGTAGCTGTCGTTGAGGCGCTCCAGGTCGGCCGGCGAGGGGGCATGGGTCAGGCGGAGGATCAATCGGTCGCCCACGAAGCGCTGCGAGTGGTAGTTGTCGTAGAAGCTGCAGATCTCGTCGATCGCTTCCCCCACGTCATGGGTGTGCTTGAAGAGGTCGAGGTCGTTGGGGACGATCATCCCGTTCTCGACGAGTTCGCTCCTGATGAAGTCCAGCCAACCGTCCCAGTAGCCGGTTTGGCCGGCTTCGATGAGGACGATCGGGTGGAGGTCGCTCTTGCCGGTCTGCATCAGCGTGAGCAACTCGAAGGTCTCGTCGAGGGTCCCGAAGCCCCCCGGGAAGAGGGCGAAGGCGTGGGACTCCTTCATGAACGTCAGCTTGCGGGTGAAGAAGTACTTGTAGTTGATCAGGCGGCTCTCGTGGATGTAGGGGTTGGCCTCCGCCTCGAAGGGCAATCGGATGTTGACGCCGAACGACCGCTCGATCCCCGCCCCCTGGTTGGCCGCCTCCATGATGCCCGGCCCGGCTCCGGTGATGACCATCCATCCCCGCTCCTCGGCGAGCCTGTGGGCGAACTCGATGGCCATCAGGTAGTTGGGATCGTCGGTGGTGGTGCGGGCCGAACCGAAGACCGTCGCCTTGCGGGTCGCCTGGTATGGGCCGAAGGTCAGAAAGGAGTACCGCATTTCTTTGAGGGCGGAGTTGACCAATTTGAGATCGCCCCTGGAGGCGTCGTCGCGGCCCAATTTGAGGGCGGTGACCATCATCTCGACCATCAGATCGACGTCGACCTGGTCGTGGGGGCGGTCCGCTACCGCATCATCGGCCAGAGATCGAATGCGGGCGTCGAGGTCGGGTTCGCCCAATTCATACCGTGCCATGGGGTGCTCCCGGTGTGTCGGGGAGACTCGACGCTAGTCGACCCCCGTTGTCGTAGAGTCGCGGGCCGTGAGGCACATCGTCTGGGACTGGAACGGAACGCTCTTCGACGACCTCCACATCGTGGTGGACTCGGTGAACGCCTCGTTGGCGCGCTTCGGGGAGGGGCCGATCGACGCCGCCCGCTACCAGGCCCACTACCGGCGGCCGGTGCGCCTGTTCTACGACTCGCTGCTGGGGCGCCCGATCGGCGACGACATGTGGCACACCATCGACCGGGTGTTCCACGAGACGTACCACGGGGCGCTCGATCGGGCGGCATTGGCGCCCGACGCGGTGGAAGCGATGGACGCCGTGCTGGCCGGGGGTGGGACCCAGTCGATCCTCTCGATGTGGTGGCACGAGCAACTGGTGCCGGCGGTGGCGGCGTTCGACCTCGGC
>JAHJML010000143.1 GCA_018821365.1 Actinomycetota bacterium
AGGTCTGCTTGACTATTGACTTATGGAATACGATAAGTTATCGTGCTCGATAACAGAGGAGCCTAGGAATGGATATTGGCAGCAGACTCCGCGTTGCCCGAGAGGCGTCAGGACTGACTCAGTCCGCGGTGTCTCGAGCCACAGGCATCGCTGTTCCAAACCTATCGAGAATCGAGAGCGGGAAAGCCGACCTGCGAATGAGCACCCTGGGTCGCATGTTGGATGCGCTGGGACTCGAGGTTCGACTCGTGCCTCGAACCTCTCGAGTGTCGATGGGCGAAGTCATGGGATGGTCCCAACTTGGTCGCTCTCGGCTCGTTGCAGCGGGGGTCGGGCCGTCGTCCCCACAGGATCGACTCGATACCAAACGGAGTCGCGGTGTGGACATCACCGTCGAACAGGCGCTTCTAGACACCAATGCCTGACGAGGAGGTAGCCGCGCTACTCCAACGAGCGTCGGATGCGCCACGCAACTCCACCGAGAGGAAGTTGCTGACCGCGGCAGCGTTTGCCGAAGCGAGCCTGGAGGAGGCGGTCCTCGTCGGCGGGGCAGCCCAAGAACTCCACACTGGGTCCTACCGACCCACCGACATCGACGGTGAGCTTGCTCCAGACCCGCTTGCTTGAGCTACCGCGAGACGCGTAAGCCCTGGTCAGAGCCCCGAACGACGGGCCGGTGCCTGCCCGCGCCCGCAACCGGCGCCTCTATGGGCGTGCGATCCACACACCGGGCCTCAGGTCCACTCCGCTTCCATCCCGACCTACCGCAACGATATATCCCGCGAAGCTAGCCACCGCTTCCATCATTTGCTGACCTGGGCCACCGAATATGACGCTGTCAGATAGACGCGCCCACGCAATGCCATCGGGCGAGATCCAGACGACGGCGTCTTCGAGATCGTTGTCGGTGCTGACGTGCCCCACCGCAACCAGACCTCGACCGAATGCCTCGACCGACGTCACCGTTAGGTGGTCTTGCAGAGTGCCACCGAACACGTTCGGGTCAAGCGCGACTCTCTCCCAGTCAGTCCCGTTGGCGGTGGTCCACACTGCAACGTCGATCCCCGACGATCCCATTGCAACAAAGCCCGAGCTGGTTGCCGTCAGTGCGGTCATCGATTCCGCGACCGGACTCTGTAGCACTTCGGATTCGACACTCCTCCAACTGAGGCCTTCTGTCGAAATCCATACCGCTGGGTTAACGGTTGTCAGCGTTTGGCCGAAACCGACCGCTACGACAGCGGTGCCTCGTGAGGCCACCGCATGAATCAGCCGTGTCGTGTCCGCGGCGAATTGGTCTGGAGCGATCCGAGTCCAAGTGCTTCCATCGTCCGAGATCCATACCGCTGCGCCACCTAAGTCTCCCTGCAGGGCTTGGCCGCCCTCGGTCCTGGGGATGTCGACCCCCACCGCGACGATTCGGCTCCCGTGCGCCACCAAATCATAGATGGTCTGGCCCTGGCTTCCTTTGAAGGCTGACTCGTCTCGGACTCGCCTCCAAGACACGCCGTCGGTTGACACCCAAACCGCACCGATGTGCCCGCCATCGGAGCCACGATCTTCACCAACGGCGACGACACCTCCGTCGAAGGCTGCGACCGCATGCATACTTTGCCAACCGTCGCCTCCGAATGTCACCTCGTCATGGGGAACCCGACTCCACGTAAGACCATCGGAGGAAACCCACACGGCGGCATCGGCGTCCCCGTTCAGCAGGTCAGTGCCAACGGCGACGAGTCTGGCGTCGAGGGCCACGACCGACGACATCCAACTCTGGTGGCCCTCTTCGCTGTCGATCGAGACCCGCGTCCACGCCAGGTTGGCCAGATTGTCCGTCGTTGTGGTTGATGTGTCTGATGTCGCCGAAGTGACGGTCACCGAGGTCGTCGACTCGAGACCGGCACTCGTCCCACTTGAGACGCCGGAGCCGCAGGAGGCGGAAGCAAGCGCCACAACCAACGGCCAGGCACCGAGCGTTCCCCAAGACGACGTGGAATTCTCCGACCGCCTGTACTTCACTCAAACCCCCGGTGTCTCAACCCCCGAAGTGTCTGTGTTCGCGTCGTCTCACCCGGCTCGTCACCAGGACGTGTCCGTACAGCATGTAATGGCGACCTGCGCGTTGGTCCAGTACTCAATCTTAGACACCTTGAGAAACACGGTGTAGTAAACGAGGAAGTATGGGGATCCAACATGCATCCCCAGGATCCTGGCCTTGTTGCTGGGCAGTTGCTGGTAGATCGGGGCTCCCGAGTCCCCTGGCTGGGCGATGGTCGCGAAGTCGGCTCTGAATCCGAGGGATTCACCGGTGTAGCACATGAAGTCCATGCACCCGCTCCAGGCGTTGTCCACGACTTCGATTGCACAGTGAGCCTCGCTCACCTTGCCGCTGATGCACACGATGTTGTGCAATTGCGGGTTCGCCTTAGCGGTTACCAATCTCGTATGACCAGCTGGTGGGGTTGTGTGGATTATCCGAGCGTACGTTTCGATCCCTGATCCGATCAGCATGACGTCGTAGTTCGGGAATTTGTTGTGTTGTGTCAGCTCCACGCCGTAGTATTTGGATCCGGAGTACCAAGATGTGGACTGGTAGTCGACAGAACAGTGAGCAGCGGTCACCATCCAACGCCCGCCATTCAGGTCCATCGCGAATCCAGCGGTACAGAACGAGTTGTTGAGGGCACCGATTGCCGCCCCGCCGTAGTGGGGGCTCCCGTCATTCCAACGATCATGATGCTGTGGCGCATTCGCGCGTAGTTCAATCGCCTCGCCGAATCTCGCCTGGAGTGTGGCCGCCTCGTCGGTTGCATCAATCGGCAGATCGACTACCAGGCGGCTGTTCGACGCATCGATATATGCCCCCCAGTTCAGCGACTGGGCTCGCGGATGCCAGTTGCGTGCTATGAGGACCTCCCTTGCCATCTCGAGCTCAGCACGGGAACGGCAGGCTGGACGGGCGATGACTTTCAGATCGGCACCTGTTGCCCTCTCCAGTTCAGCGAGCAAGGGCTGTGGGTTCACGACACCAGGTTCGATCGTAACGACGATGGCTTGAAGAAAGTGGTCCGAGTACGATCCGAAGATGGAGTCGGCATGCCTCGCGGACACGTCATTGATCCTTTGGACCGCCGCTTGCGCTGCGTCGTTAGCCAACCACTCCAGCCACCCCGGCGTGTCTTCCGGTCCCACTTCCGGGAATGTCGCGGTGTAGGCCCGCAACGCGGCGGGATCGCGGCTCGGTGGTCGAACGCAAGCCGGGTCCGCCACCCACTCGATACTCCAAGAAACGCTCTGGCCCAGCTCCTCGCCAGAAGGCATGGCGAAAACCGGCGCGGCGACGAGCATAAAGCCCGCAACCACAACCAGCCACAGACGTATCCGCTTGGGTGGCCTTGCCTGCTTGCGACGAGTTGACAGCTTCACCTTGGCCTCCCTGACTCACTCTTGGCGTGAGATTATCCTCCAATACGGGGGCAGGTAGGGCCTTTCGTCACCACCTCGTTCCAATGCACCGGCACCTTCACCGCCTGGACCCGGGGTCATGTGCCAGCTCGGCGAACACCCTTCGGTTGATCCTTGCCAGGGTGCCTCGATCGAGCGCCATCACCCCAGCTCAGCGGTCAACCAGTTGACCGTGGCAACTGTGTTGCAGCTGCGTGTGGCTTTGACGGGGGGTCGGCGCGCGGGGCGGCTGGGACTTCGGTGGCGTCGTCGCGGGTGGCGAGGTGGTGGTGACGATCCTCGGGCATCGGCTTGCTCCTCTGCGATCAGCAGTGGGGTGATCGTGACGGTGAGCCCTTTCACTCCGTTATCAGGGGTGTTCCAGAAGTGGCAGGCTGCGGCGGCCGAGTGCGCCGCTCACGCGGCGTGAGACATGTCTCCGAAAGTCCGATATCTCCCCGGAACGCTGTAACCGATCCCTGGTGACGACCCCACCGATCACCCCGGTCAGCACACGGTCAGCACACGCCGGCTTTGAAAGGGCGCCTGCAAGGGTTTCTGCGACTTTGTTGAAAGGGCATGCGCCGATGCTCATGGGATGGAGCAGGGGGAAACCGTGTCGTCGGCGGGGTCCTGGGGCGCTGTGGCTGTGGTGGCGGTGGGTCATGATCCGGTGGTGGTGGCGTGGGTGGAGGCGACCACCGTCCGTCAGGGTGTCCCGGTGAAGGTGGAGGAGCCGTTGGCGGTGGAGCGGGTGGCGGTGCTGCTTCGTGGGGGCGGGGGGCCGGTCAGAGCCGCCAGGCCGGGTCGAGGCGGGAAGGGTCGAAGCGGTTGCGACCCGGCACCGCCGGGTTGACTTGGCGGTGATCTCGCCTCGATGTTCCCGGCGTCCCGAGATACGAGCCGAGCGCAGCATCCGATTCAGAGTGTTCGGGGTCCATTCGCCGCCCATGC